>NZ_JBITDL010000029.1:0-117592 GCF_044454225.1 Streptomyces sp. NPDC051563 | reverse complement strand
CGGGGGGGGGGGCCCCGGCGGGGGGGGGGGGGGGGGCCCGCCCACCCACCCCCCCCCCCCCCCCCCCCCCCCCCCCCCCCCCGCTCAACTGCCCTCCGGCAGACGCCCGACCGGCAGCAGGAGCGTGGTCACCGCGCCCCCGTCAGGTGCGTTGGAGAAGCGCAGCTCGATCTCCAGCACCTCCGCTTGCCCGGCCGCGATGGTCAGGCCGAGCCCGTGGCCCCGTCCACGTCCCGGATCCCCGGTGCGGAAGCGCCGCGGGCCCTGCGCGATCAGCTCGTCCGGATAGCCGGACCCGTGGTCGCGTACGGTCACCAGCGGGCCGGTGACGGTCACTTCGACCGGTGGCCGCCCGTGCTTGTGGGCGTTGACCAGCAGGTTGGCCAGGATCCGGTCCAGCCGTCGCCGGTCGGTGAGCACCACCGCGTCCCGCTCGATCCGTACCGTGACGGGCAGCCGGGTACCGGCCGCGGCCCGCTGCACGGCGCGGCCGAGCTCCACCCGTGCCAGGTCGGCCCGTTCGACGCCCGAGTCCAGCCGGGAGATCTCCAGCAGGTCCTCGGTGAGCAGGTGCAGGGCCTTGAGCCGGTCGTTGATCATTTCTTTGGGCCGGCCCTCGGGCAGCAGCGCGGCCGCGGCCAGGGATCCCGTGAGCGGGGTGCGCAGCTCGTGCGCGACGTCGGCCGTGAACCGCTTCTCCGCCTCCAGCCGGGCCTGGAGCGAGGCCGCCATCGAGTCGAGGGCCTGGGCCACGTCCCGCACCTCGTCGCGGGAGCGCGGGCGCGAGCCCTCCCCGTCGGCCGGGAAGCCGACACGTGCGTCGAGGTCCCCGGCGCTGATCCGGCGGGCCACGGCGGCCGTGGTGGCGAGCCGGCGGCTGATGCGGCCCGCGAGGAAGATGCCGGCGAGGGCGACCACCCCGGCGGCCAGGACCGCGGAGACCAGGATCGCCGCGTCGATCTCCCGGAGCCGGGTGCGGGTGCTCTCGAAGGGGACCCAGACGGCCAGGGGCTTGCCGTCGGCGGGTCCGGCCGCCCACATGACGGGTTTGCCGTCCTGGGTGCCGGTCATGGAACCGGTCAGGCCGCGGGCGACCAGGGCGCGCAGCGGGGCCGGGAGTCCGGGCGGGTCGAGGTCGCTGTTCCCGTCCCCGTGCGCGGTGCCGTACTCGTACTGGCTCAGGGCGTAGTCCAGCTCCCGGTCCACGTCCTTGCGGACCTCGCCGACGAGCTGGCGGGCGACCACGTTGTGCACGAGGATGCCGAGCGCGGCCGCGACGGCGCAGCACACCGCCGTGGTGGTCATCGCGATCTTCCAGCGCAGGCTGCTCGTGCGGCGCATCGGGGTCCCGGCCTCCTCAGCCCTTGCCGGAGCCGGAGCCGGAGCCGGAGCTCGGGGCCGGGCAGGGGGCGGTGTCGTCCTGGTTCGGGCACTCGTCGAGGGTGAGCTGGGAGAGGTTCATGATCCCGGCGTCCGGGTCCCACACGTAGTCGGAGATGGAGACCTTCTTCGGGTTCGAGGTCGGCTCGCGCACCGCGAGGTGCTCCGCGGCGACCTCCACGCCCTCCAGGACCCCGCGGCGGGACAGGATCCGGGCGATGGTCCCGTCGTCCTGGACGGTGTAGACGCGCAGTTCGCTGAGCCGGCCGTCGATGTCCAGGGCGGTGATCAGCTCCGGCCTGCCGTCGCCCGTCACATCGGCGAGGACCGCGGGGCGGACGGGGCAGTCGGGTCCGCCGTCCACAGCCTGTGTGCAGAGCGCGATGCGCTGGATCGCCCGGGGGTCCACGAGCCGGCCGGTGCCGGCGTCCGCGGCATTGGCGGCGGTGATGTCGGCCCGTACGACGTCCACGGCGCTCACGCCCTGCATCGACAGCCCGGGGACCTTGGCGAGGCCGGGGAGGGCGGTGGCCGCGCCGGACTGCTGGCCGGGTGGCGGGGGGTCGGGACGGATGTCCTTCCACAGGGTGCGGGGGGCGTGCGCCGTGCCGAGGTCGCCGTCGTCCTGGAGGCCCTCCACGTCGGCGCAGCCCGTCGCCGCCGCCAGGGTGGCCGCCAGGAGGAGGGCCCGGCTGCGCCGGGGGAAGGACCTCATGTGCCGATGCTCTCCCGCTGGGGGCGGGGTGGCCCGGGGGCGGGGCCATTGGAGGGACGGCGCGGCGCCGCTGCCAGGGGCTCCGCCCCCGGACCCCCGCGCCTCACACACCGGCGGGGCGGGGTCAGCCCTGGGTGGGGTTCGCGAGGGCTCGGGCTGCCGTGAGTTCCTGGCGGACCGGGGAGAGCACGGAGGTTTCGTCCACCTCGGGGGGTGGGGTGGGGCGGAGCTGGGCGGGGGTTTCCACGCGGCGGACGCCGTGGGCCAGGGAGCGGAGGTCTTCGGCGATCGCCTCGACCTCGTGGGGTCCGGGGGGCTGCGCGCCGTGGTTGACGCGGACACGGGCGGCCGTCGTCGCGTCGACGATCCGCTCGACGGCCACCACCAGCGGCCACCACGCGGCGGCCCGCTCCCCGGTCGGCGGCGGCTCGGTCAGGGCGCGCTGGAACTCGCTGCGCACGCCCGACAGCTCCCGGTAGATGCGGCGGCGGGCCTGAAGCCGGGCGGTGCGGGCCGCCTGCCGGCCCGCGTCGGTGTCGGGGACGGGGCCGAAGGCGCGCTCCACGTACCGGGCGGCGTCGTCCACCGTCTCGGCGAGCCGGTCGCCGAGCCGGGTGTGCCAGCTCTCGGGCCAGAGCATGTACCCGGCGATCAGGGTGATCGCGCAGCCGATCAGGCTGTCGAGCAGCCGGGGCCGGACGAGGTCGAAGCCCTGGTGGTTGAGCAGGTCGGAGAGGAGCAGGATGACCGGGGTGATCGCCGCGGTCTGGAAGGCGTAGCCCTTGACCGAGAAGGCGGGGATGAGGGCCGCCAGGACCACCATGACGGGCACGTCCCACCACCCGCGCGGCACTTCCGAGAGCACGGCGGCCGCGACGACGAGCCCGCCCGCGGTGCCCAGGGCGCGCAGCACGGCCCGGGAGAACACCGAGCCGAAGTCGGGCTTGAGGACGAAGGTGACGGTGAGCGCGACCCAGTAGGAGCGCTCGATCTCCACCACCGACACGAGGGCCTGCGCCAGCCCGATGCACAGCGCGAGCCGCAGCCCGTACCGCCAGGAGGCCCGGGAGAACATCATGTCGCGGACCACCCGGCGGGCCCGGACCCGCAGCGCGGCGGGCCGGCCGAGCCGGTCGTCGACGTTGTGCATGTCCGGTTCGGCCAGCGGAACGATGGTCGCGGCGTGCCGCAGGGCGGCGTCGATGGCCCGCTCGGACTGGCCGTCGGGCGGGGGCAGGTCCAGTACGGGGGTGTCCGTGCGGCCCTGCTCGACGGCCGTGGCCAGTTCCCGTACGGCCGCCGGGATCGCCGGCGAGAGGGGTCTGCGGCGCAGGTGCGCGGCGGGCGCGGCCTCGACGAGCGGGATCAGCACGTTCAGCTGGGCCAGCATCCGCACGAGCGAGGGGCTGTGGCCGTGCACCCGGGCCCGGCGGCCCAGGACCAGGTCGTAGGCGTGGTTCAGGGCCTGGGTGAGCTGCTGGCGGCGCTCCTCGTAGGCGGGGCCCGGTCCGCCCGCGGCTTCCAGGCTGTCGGCCAGCGCCCGGTAGGCGGCGGCGACGGCGGCCCGCTCCGGCAGCCGGCCGCGCAGCGGCCAGCCCAGCAGGGTCAGCAGGAGGACGAACAGTCCGCCGGCGCTCAGCAGCAGCGGGGCCGTCCACCAGGGACTGGGCATCGGCAGACCGGCGCCGACCACGGCGTTCAGCAGGAGCAGCAGGCCGGAGACGGAGGCGACGGTGCCGATGGAGGAGATCATCCCGGAGACCAGGGCGATCAGGGTGAGGACGCCGACCGCGACCCAGCCGTGCCCGAAGACCAGGGTGCCCAGAGCGACGCCCACGGCCCCGAAGAGCTGGGGCACGGCGATGTTCAGGATCCGCATCCGGTAGGCGTCGGCGGTGTCGCCGATGACCCCGGACAGGGCGCCCATGGAGACGAGCGCGCCGTACTCGGGCTCGTCGAGGGCGAAGCCGACGGCCAGCGGCAGGGCCAGGGCGACGGCCGCGCGCAGTGCGGCGGCCCAGGGGATCGGCGCGGAGCTGGGACGCAGCCCCTTCAGCAGCCAGGCGGGCGGGGCCGGCGGACGGAAGCGTCCGGCTGCCGTCAGCCCGGCCCGTGTCGTCCGGCCGGTCCGCCCGGGCGGTATGTCTTCGGTGCGTTCGGTGCTCATGCCCGCTTCCGTGCCGCCGCTCGTGAATCGGTTCTTCTGTGCTGCTCTAAGGATTCTTCTACGGATTTGCGTGCCAATCCGCCCGTTCCGAGCTTATGGGGTGCGGCGCAGTCGGCCGGTCAGCCAGGCGGCCAGTGCGGCGGCCAGTCCGACGGCCAGCACCACCCAGGCGGTGGTGCGCAGGAACGCCGTGAGCGCGTCGTACACCGCGGCGGCGGCCGCCCGGTCGATGTCGGCCGGCAGGTCGTCCAGGGTGAGGCGGCGGCACAGGACCACGGCCGCCCACAGCAGGACGGCTCCGACGGCCAGCCCCAGCCCGGTGGACACGACGGCCCGGCGGCGCCGGACGGCGACGGCGATGGCGACCGCGGCCAGCGCCACGGTGAGCAGGGGGAGCCAGACCCCGGCGATCTGCAGCATGCGGAAGCCCTTCCGGAGCGCGCCGAGGTTGTCGTACTCCATGACCTTCACCGAGAGGTGGGTCTCGGGGATGCGGTCGGCGAGCGGCACCCCGTTCTCGATGAGATCGCCCTTGATGCTGGCGATCACGGGTGCGAGGTCGATGGTCACGGCGTTGCCGTCACCGTTGGTCAGGGCTTGGAAGAAGGCGCCGTGGGCGGCGCGGTTCGCCGCGTCCCAGGCGGTCCGGTAGGCCGGCGTGCCGACGAAGGAGCGCAGGGCCTCGCCGAGCAGGGTGTCGACCCCGCCCTGGAAGGGGCCGGCATCGATCTGGCCCGAGAGGGCCCGGCCGGCCTGGGTGACGACGAGGTTCTGCACGGCGGGATCCGAGGCGAGCGGGGACATGGCCGCGGTGTACCGGTCGGCGCTGCCGAGCTCGTGGTCGGCCCAGTACGCGACGGCGCTCGCGGGCACCAGCAGGGCCACGAGCGCGATGAGTACCGCCGAGAGGAAGGTCCGCACGTCACCAGCGAAAGGGGGCCGGGCGCGCGGCGCGAGCCGGGTGGTGCGGGCGGGTGGTGCGGGCGCGCGCGGAGCCGGACGGCCCGGTCGGGCGTGTTTCTCTTGCCGACGTTAATCTGGACATCTAATATCCAGGTTATGAAGATGAGCGAGGGCGTCGAATGGGCCCTGCACAGCTGCCTCAACCTGGCCTGGAGCGGTGACGGCCGGGCGGTCTCGGCGGCCCGGCTGGCGGCCTGGCACGAGCTGCCCGCCGCGTACCTCAACAAGCAGCTCCAGGCCCTGGCCCGGGCGGGCATCGTCAGCTCCACTCCCGGCCCGCGGGGCGGCTTCCGCCTCGCGCGCCCGCTCGACTCCATCACGCTCATGGACGTGGTCGCCGCCGTCGAAGGGCCCGACGAGGCCTTCCGGTGCGCGGAGATCCGGCAGCAGGGCCCCGGCGGCGGGGCGGAGCCGCCCGCGGCCGACTGCGCCATCGCGCACGCGATGGGCCGGGCCGAACTGGCCTGGCGCCGCGCACTGGCCGCCCAGACCCTCGACGAGATCCGGCAGCAGGCCGAACGGCAGGCCCCCGAAGCCCCCGAGCGGCTCCGCGCCTGGCTCGCCGCCGCACACCCCGTGCCCAGCACCCAGCGCACACCGGACAACTGACCCAGGAGCTTGGAATGACGCGCAGCATCACCAACCCGGCAGAACTCCACGACCCCACCGGCTACGGCTACAGCCACGTCGCCTCCGCACCCGGAGAGCAGGTCTTCATAGCCGGCCAGTACGGCTCCGACCCGGCCGGCCACGTGGTCTCCGACGCCTTCGACGCCCAGGTCGCGCAGGCCTTCGCGAACCTCCGCACCGCCCTGGAGGCCGTCGGGCTGGGCCTCGGCGACGTGGTCCGCATCGGGACGTACGTCGTCGGACACGACCAGCAGAAGCTGGACGTGCTGCTGAAGCACCTGCACGCCGCCTGGGGCACCGAACTGCCCGCCCAGACGCTGATCGGCGTGGCCGCGCTCGCCCTGCCGGACATGCTCTTCGAGATCGACGCGGTGGCGGTGCGGACGCCCCCCGGCGCGTAGCCGCCGGCTGCTCCGGTTGCCGGTCACGGGTTGCGGGTGTGCCCTGGATGATGGGAGAGAGGAGCCCGTCATGGCACATGCGGCACCCACCGCCCCCCGGGGGCACCGGCAGCCGGCGTCCCGTACGGCGGCCCACACGAGCAGGGCGGCCCTCGCGCGACCGCTGCTCATGGGACTGGTCTACGGCGTCTACGCCGCCTTCATGAATCGTCAGACGGGGCCCGTGGACGCGGGCAACGTCTTCTACGGGATCCTGTGCGGCGCGATCTTCGCCGCCTGCCTGGTGGCCCTGGCCCGGATCGGCCCGCGGCTGGCGCAGGAGCCGCACGCGGCGGCGTACGGGATCTTCGCGGGCATCTCCTTCGGCTACCTGTACAGCCTGGGCGGCGAGTCCATCCTGAAGAGCTCGGGCCTCGGCCTGCTCGTCGGCGCGGGCGTCGGCGCGGCGGCCTTCTACCGCTATCACAGCCGAAGCCGGGCCTAGAGACGCGTACGACGGAGCCCCGGCCCCCGCGGATCGATCGCGGGGGCCGGGGCGCAACGGGTGACTTCCTTCGGCGAGATGCCTGTAGCGGTCACTGCTGGGACCGCGGGGTTCGGTACTTTCGGCCGGGCGTATCCGGACAAAAGGCCGAGGTGGTGGGGTGGGTCGGTGGCTGAGACTGGTGGAGGCGCCGGTTCCCGTGCTCCGTGGTCGAACCTCACGTGACCACTCTCCGTTGCCGAGGGCGCGGGAACCGGTGCCTCCCCATGTGCTGATGTGCGTTTCTGTACGCGTCCTACGCGCCTACGCGTCCTACGCGGCCGTGTCGTCTCCGGCCGGGGACTCGGCGGTGGTCTGGGCGGTCTTGGCGGGCTCCGGTTCCGGCTGGCGTGCGGGCGGGGCCGGCGGGGAGAAGCGGGCGGCCTCGGCGCGGAGCATGGCGTTCAGGGCGAGGTACGGGTCGAAGGGCATGGCGGAACCTCACGGTGTTTCGGGGGGGTGTGGGGGACGCGCGCCAGGGCCACGGGGCAAGCACGGGGCAGCGTGAGCTGCCGGGTGTGCCCGGTGCCGGGTGCGCGGTGCTGCTGCTCGGACGCTCGGCGCCGTCAGCAGCGCAGGACCACACTCCGTACCGCTCGCAGGGATGCCGCCGGGGCGCCTGCCTCCGCCGGGTGCGGGGCCGTCTCCGGGGGGCCGGACCGGGGAGGTTTCACGTGAAACACCGGGCGCTGGAGTCCCCGTACGCCGGGAACGCTGCGCGCGGGCACCCGTACCGGCACCCGTACTTCGGGATCGCCGGCCGGATCGGAGGGCGCCTCCGTGGGCTCGGCCGGGGCGCTTGGGGCGGAGCGGGAGCTTTCGGCCGCGGTGGTGGACGGGCCGGCCCCGCCGATGCCGAACAGGCAGAGCAGCACGGCGCAGAGCACCGTCAGGGCCGTCATCAGGGCCCTGTCCGGTGTCGTTCGCGTCTGCCGTGTCCGCGGCGGCCTGCTCATGCGGAGGGTGTGCCCCGACACGCGGGCTGACTCTCCTCCGGGACCGCAGCATCCCCCGACCGGGGGACGAAGACACCCCCCACGGCTGTCAGGTGGCCGCAGGGGGTGTCCGTCTTCCGGGGGCCGCCCCGCCGGTCAGCGAGGGGTGCGGCGGTGTCCGGTGAGGCGGGCCAGGACCGCCGTTTCGCCGCTGATCAGCCGGAGTTGGGCCCGGCCGGACGGGCCGCCCCGTCCGGAGATCCCGGGGGAGACCCGGGTCACGGTGAACACGGCCGTACGCCGGTCAGCGCGCGTCACCTCGATCGTCTGCCCGCGCCGCAGTTCGCCGAGCCGGGGCAGGTCCCCGGAGACCACGGCGGTGCCGGCCGCGCCCGGGGCCGGGCTCGCCGAGTCCCACACGGCGCTGTCCTGGACGTGGGGCTTGGCATCGGCGGCGCCGGATTCCAGGTCCGGGGCGTACGGCCCGCGCGGCCCGCCCGGTCCCGCGCCCGTCCCGCCGGGCGGGGCGGCGGCCGTGACCGGTACGTCCGTTCCGAGGGCGGGGACGACCAGGCGCAGCGGAAGGGAGGCCGAGAGGGCCGTGGCCCCCGACCGGCCGGGCCGCCGGGCGCCCTTGCCGGTGGTGTGTGCGCCGGAGTGCTCCAGCTGGCGGGCCAGCCGGCGCGGCCCGGACAGGCCCAGGACCCGCGAGGGCAGGGCGTCGCCCGCGGTCGGGACGGCGGGCCGGCCGCCCTCGGTACTGCGCAACACCCCCAGGCCGGTGCACAGCAGAGCCACCGTCAGTACGGCGACCACCCACTTGGCGCGGGGCATGGGAATCCCTCCTGGTCCGGCTCGGGCGGCCGGTCCCGAGAGCAGTGGACCCTTCCCCGCCCTCCGGAGGTGCACGTAACACGGAAAACTGACGGCAAGTCATTGCCGTATCACCCTCTACGGGGCGCGTCTTCGCAGATGGAGGCGGGTGGGCCGGGGCGGGGCCGCGCATGCGGGCTGTGCGCCCGAACGGGTGAGAACGTCAAGGAGGAACCTTGGGCGTGTCGGATCGGCGGCACGTTCTGCCACGTGCGAAAACCTGTCAAGGCGGACGATATGACGGGTCGTCGGCCGGAGTTGCGGGGTGGGGCCGGGCGGCTTGTCCTTGGACCATGAATGATCCGTATGCATATGCCTTGGTGATGGGACCCCCAGCTCCGGCCGCCGGGCCGTCCAGCACGCGCCGCTCCCACCAGGGGCGTTCCGCCTCGCTCACACCCGCTCCGGGGTCCGCGCGGGCCGCCGGACCGCCGGCAGGGCGGGCGCCGCAGCCCGGGTGAGGTATCCGGCGCCCAGCACCGGGCCGTCCAGCTCGGTCGTGGCCACCGCGGGCCGGAGCCCCGACAGCCGCCGCAGCAGGCCGGGTGCCAGCTCCGGGCCGACGGCCCGGGTCAGAGCCGAGGCCTCCGTGGGGTGCGCGTACACCCAGCCGATGCGGCGCAGCCCCGACCAGCCCGGGTCCTCGGCGGCCGCCGCGAGGGCGCGGGCGGCGGGGGCCAGGGGCAGCAGCCCGACCGCGGCGGGGGATCCCGGCGCCGGAGACCCCGGCCCCAGAGCCCCCCGCTCCGGGGCGTCCGCAGTCGGCCCGACGGACTCGGCGACCGCGAGCCGGGTGAAGGCCGGCCGGGGCAGCTCGGCGTGGTCGGGCAGATCGCTGACGGTCGGGGCCAGGCAGTGCACCCCGGCGGGAAATCCGTCCCGTACCGCCGCGGCGGCGACCGTACGCCCGGCCGGACCCGCGTCACCGATGGTGACCAGGTGGAATGCCGTACGCCTCTCCCCTCCGGAGGCGAGCGGCAGCAGCGCGGCCGCGGTGGCGGCGGGCTGCTCCACGCACCAGACGGCGTCGAAGGGGCCGTCGGGGGCGGACCGGCCGGGGACGGACGGCTCGGGCGCGGACCGGGCGGCTGCCGATGCGGACCGGTCCGCTGCGGCGCCGGCCAGGACCTCGGCGCCCCGACGCGCGTGGAGCCGGGCCGCGAGGAGGTCCACGTACTCGGGATACAGCCCGATCAGCGCGAGCTGACGGGCCAGCAGCAGCCTGCTCTGCCGGACGTCGGAGGCGGTGAGCAGGGTCAGGTGGTGGCCGCGGCCGAGCAGCTCGGCGGCGAGCCGGATGCCGGTGGGGCTGGCGGCCCCGACGAGAGCGATGTGCACGGTGGACTCGTTTCGAAGGGGGTGGGGCGCGCGTGCGTCTACGCGGTGGCGGTGGTTCGGATGGCTCCGGGGGCGTCGGCGGTCCGGGCCGCGCCCGCGGTCCCGGCGGCGGCCGGCACGGGCGGCAGCGGTGCGGTGACGGTGACCTCGCCCGGAATCGCCACCCGCACGAGGAAGGCCCCGCGTTCGGGACCGGCGCCGATGCCGGAGAAGCCGACGGAGTCGCCCGTACCGACGAGCCCGTTCACCACGTCGGTGTAGAAGAGCACCGGGGTCGCGGAGGTGACGAGGTTGCCGAGCTCGCGGGCGTGCGCGGGGGCTTTGCGGGTGTCGAGGCCGGCGAGCCGGTGGTAGTCCTCGACCAGGGCCAGGCCGGCCTGGTGCGTGGAGATCCGCCGCACCTCGTCCACGAAGCCGGGGCGGTGGGCGTCCATGGTCTCCTGGTTCAGCATCATGCCGCACGAGTAATGGCGGGTCAGTTCCGGCCCGTTGAGCCCGAATGCGGACAGCTCGGCGGATCCGGGAAAACGCGGCGGGTGGGCGGCGCCGCCTCCGGGGTAATGGATGAGCGGATCGCTGAATCCAGGATCGCCCCCGAAATCGAGGGAATCGCGCGAAGAGAAACCGAGTCCGGGCTCGAAGCTCTTGTCCCGCTCGAATACCAGGGCGGTCGCGGCATCGGAGAACAGTGCCGCGGAACACCACCGGGTGTGCGCGAAGTGATGCTCCCCGTCCGCGCCGCTGTACTGGGAAATGCTGCCGTTCTCGTCGATGCCGATGGGGCTCGCGGCGTTGTACGAGATCACCAGCGCGCGGCGGGCCCCCGTGCGGGCCAGATGCGCGGCGACGCGGGAGAGCCCGCCGCAGCCGGCGCCGAGCTGGAAGGGGGGCACGCTGCGCGAGCCGGGCCCATGCGTGGAGGGATATGACCTCGCCGATCTGGGCGCCGACACCGGAAATCCGGTAGGGAAACGGGTACGCGTACACGGCGGGGGCGGGGGAACTGGCTGTTTCCGAGGCGGACATGCTTCTCCGGTCCGTGGAATCCGATGGGGACGGCTCCAGCGAACACCAGCGGGTGGACGGGGAGAAGGGAATGCGGGGGGTGGAGGGGTGAAAGCGTTGAATATCGGATGCGCGTATGGGTCCCGATCCCGGGCCTGGTCCCGGCCCTTCCCGGGGCGGGCGTCGTGAGCGGGCGGCGGGTGGCCAATGACCGGCTCGGGGACCTGCTGGCCGAGGCCGGCTGGAGCGGGGCGGAGCTGGCGCGGGCCGTCAACGCGCTGGGGACCCTCCACGGGCTGGCCCTGCGCTACGACCGGACCGCCGTGGCGCACTGGCTGTCGGGCACCCGGCCCCGCCGGCCCGTGCCCGAGCTGATGGCGGCGGCGCTGACCGAACGGTGCGGGCGGCTCGTCACGGTCGCGGAGGCGGGCCTCGGCGCGGGCTCGGCGGGACCCGGCGTACGGCCAGGCGCGGACCCGGCGCCGGCCGGAGCCGGGGGCGACGGGCTGCTCCGGCTCGCGTTGCAGGCCAGGGCGGACGGGGACCCGCACCGCAGGCCGCCGCTGCTGCGCAGCCCGTACCAGCCGGTGCCGGTGCCCGAGGCGGCGTGGGACTCGGACCCGGATCGGGACCCGGACCGGGACCCGGACCGGGACCCGGACCGGGACCCGGATCGGGATCGGGATCGGGATCGGGACCCGGATCGGGATCGGGCGAGCGGTGGCCCGGGTACGCGTACCGGTATCCCGGAGCTGGCCGCGCGTCGGCATCTCGCGGCGCACGCCCAGCAGTTGAGGGACCTCGCAGTGAGCTTCTCGGGCCTCTACCTCACCCATGGCGGCGTCCACACCCGTGCCGCCCTGGCGGCCTGGCTGGCCCAGGACGCGGGAGCCTTCGCCGCCCGCCACCCTGACGGCTCCGGAGCTGGTGCACGCGGCCGCGGCATGCCCGACCCGGGGTGCGGGGCGGCGGACGTGTGGCGGGGATACGCCCAACTCGCGCACTTGCTGGGGGAGATGACAGTGGACTCCGGGCATCACGGGCTCGCGCAGGAGTACCACGGCATAGCCCTCGCGCTGGCCCGGAAGGCCGGGGACCGGCGGATGTACGCCATCACCCTGCGCGCGATGAGCGCGCACGCCGGCCGGCTCGGGCAGCCCGCGCACGCGGTACGGCTCGCCCGGACCGCGGTGGAGACCGCGCCCGCCGACGGGGAACCCGGCACGCTGGCGTTCCTCCTGGTCCAGCGCGCGGCCGCGCACGCCCAGGCCGGGCAGCGGGCCGCCGCCACGGCGGACCTGGCCACCGCCGACCGGCTGCACGGGCGCCACGCGGTGAAGCCGCCCGAGGGGCCCTTCGACTCCTACGCCCGGGCCGACCTCGACTTCGCCCGGGCCCGCACCCACCTCGCCCTCGGGGAGTTCCCGGCCGCGGCCGAGGCCCTGGAACGGTCCCTGCGCGGCCGCCCGCCCGGGCAGCACCGGGCCACCGCACTCACCCACGCCGCGCTCGCCGAGACACTGCTGCGCCTCGGACACCTCACCCGGGCGTGCGAGCACTGGCGGGCGTTCCTCACGGCCGCCCCGGCCGTGCAGTCGCGCGGGGTGCGCGAGGCGCTCGGCCGGCTGCTGCGCGACCTGACCCCGTACCGGCGGAGCCGGGAGGCGGTCCCGACCGTGGCGATGGCCCGGGCCCTGGCCGAACGGCTGCCGTGGGCACGGCTGCCGTGAGCACGGCTGTCCGGGTGCGGCGGGCCGAACGCGACGGCCCCATGGCGGCAGGCCGAGCGAGGCGCGGCACGCGGCGGTTCGCTCAGCCCGCGACCGTGACCGCGACCGTGACGCCGACGGAGGCCCGGCGGTAGCGCAGCTCCCGCACCGGGGAGCCGTCGGCGTCCTCGACGAGGACACCGCCGTCGGGGCGGAAGCCGGCGCGTTCGTAGAACCGGCGTGCCCGGGCGTTGCCCTCGAGCACCCACAGCCGCACCGCGGGGTAGGGCGCCCGGCGCAGCACCTCGGTCAGCAGGGTGCGGCCGACGCCGGTGCCGATGACGTCGGGCCGCGCGTACAGGGTGTACAGCTCACCCTCGTCCGGAGCCGTGCCCTCGGGATCCGTGCTGGTCGCCGGCCCGTAGGCGGCCCACCCGAGGACGGTGCCGTCGGGCCCCTCGGCCACGAGGTTGGTCACGGCCCCGGCCGGGTCGGCGAAGGCGGCCCGCCGCTGCTCGGCGTACGCGGCGACGCTGAGCCCGTCCAGGTAGGCCTGTGGCATCAGCCCCGCGTAGGCGTGGCGCCACGCGCTCACGCGGACCGCGGCGACGGCGTCGATGTCGGGCTCGGTCATCTCGCGTACGCGATAGCGGGGTTCACCCGCGGCGGTGGCGTCCATGCGGGGAGTGTGCCAGCGCGGATGCGGGGCCGGCACCGGGATTTTCAGGGCCGACACCGGGACTTCAGGACCGGCACCGGGACTTCAGGGCCGACACCAGGACCTCAGGGCCGGCACCAGGACTTCAGGGCCGGCACCAGGACTTCAGGACCGGCCCGACCGGTCCAGCCAGGGCCTGCGTCCCGGTCCGGTCGGGTGGGTGCCGGTGACGCCCATGACCACCGAGTAGAGGCTGGTTTCGGCGGTGATGAAGAGCCGGTTGCGCTTGGCTCCGCCCCAGGCGATGTTGGAGACCGTCTCGGGGACGGCGAGCCGCCCGAGCAGCGTGCCGTCGGGGTCGTAGCAGTGCACCCCGTCGCCCATGGCGGCCGCCCACAGCCGGCCGCCGTCGTCGAAGCGGAGGTTGTCGAAGCGGGTCCCCGGGCGGGCCGCCGCTGCGGCGAAGACCCTGCCGTCCGACAGGGTGCCGTCCGCGCGCACGTCGAAGACCCGGATGAGGCCGCCGCGGGTGTCGGAGACGAAGAGCCGCTGTTCGTCGGGGGAGAAGACGAGGCCGTTCGGGGCCTCGAAGCAGTCGGCGACCAGGCGGACTTCACCGGTGCCGGGGTCGATGCGGTAGACGTTGTTGGCGCCGATCTCGCTCTCGGCGACGTAGCCCTCGTAGTCGCTGGTGATGCCGAAGTCGGGGTCGGAGAACCAGATCGAGCCGTCGGACCGGACCGCGGCGTCGTTCGGGCTGTTCAGGCGCTTGCCCTGCCAGCGGTCGGCGAGCACCGTGACCGTGCCGTCGTGCTCGGTCCGCGTCACCCGGCGGTTGCCCTGCTCGCAGGTGACCAGGCGGCCCTGCCCGTCGAGGGTGTTGCCGTTGGTGTGTCCGGCGTCGCGACGGAAGACGGAGGCGGCCCCGGCCTCCTCGTCCCAGCGCAGCATCCGGTCGTTGGGGATGTCGCTCCAGATCACCTGCCGCCAGGCCGGGAGGTAGACGGGCCCCTCGGCCCAGCGGCAGCCGGTGAAGAGCACCTCGGGGGCCTCGTCCCCGTTCATGCACCGTCCGGTGCGGAATCGCTCGTCGAACATCTCGTACATGAGATTCCCCCTCATCCCGGCAGAGCCGAATGAGCTTCGGCCTCAGCGCAATCTTGCAAGATTGTATATGGCTATCGCCAGATCGTTCCGAAAGGAGAGGTGTGGATCACAGTCGCCGGCCCGGCCCGGCCCGCCCCGGCCCGGCCCGGCCCTTCGTTCGGCCGGTCCCGGGACCGGCCGAAAGTACGAGGCGGGACGGGGGTGTCCGCCGGTAAGTCTTAAGCGGGGAGTAAAAGCCCCAGACCGGACCGCCGGACGCACCGCGGCCCGCCGTCCCGCGACCGGTCCCGCACCCCGCGAAGGAGCAGCATGTCCGCCACCTCCCTGAAGTCCCTCGCCCGGCGCGCCCTGCGGAGCCTGAACCGCCCCGCGTCCGCGGTGCTCCTGGCGTCGGAGAACCTCCTGGTACACACCCCCGGGCCGGGCACGGTCTGGCCGAGCGGCAGCAGGCAGGCCGTCGCCTGGTGGGTGGTGGGCCCGGCCGGCGACGTGGTGGACATCGAGCTCGTCACGATGGACGGCGCCCGGGCCCGGACGGAATCCGTCCTGGCCCGGGGCGTCCCGACCCACCACACCGGCGCCACCGTGACGGTCCCCGCCGTCGCCCCCGGCCGCTACCTCGTCCTGGTCACCTCCACCACGGGCGTGCTCGACGCCTACAGCCAGCCGGTCACCGTCACCGCTTGAGGTCCCGCAGGGCCGTGTTCAGCGCCAGGACGTTGACGCGCGGCTCGCCCATGAAGCCGAGGGTGCGCCCCTCGGTGTGGGCCTTCACCAGCTTCGCGACCTCCGCCACCGGGAGGCCGTTGCGCTGGGCGACGCGGGCCGTCTGGAGCTCGGCGTAGGCCGGGGAGATGTCCGGGTCCAGGCCGGAGCCGGAGGAGGTCACCGCGTCCGCCGGGATGTCGGAGAGCCGCGGGGCGTAGCCCGGGACGGTGTTGTCGAGCAGGACCCTGGACCTGGCCTCCTGCACCGCCCTCAGCAGCTCCGGGCTGTCCGCCGCCTTGTTGGTGGCGCCGGAGACCAGCAGCTCGTACTGGCCGTTGACGGTGTTCTTGGCGAGCCCCGCCGCCGGGCGGCCCTGGAACCAGCGCGGGTCGTCCCCGTACGACTGGCCGATCAGGGAGGAGCCGACGACCTTGCCGCTCGCGTCCTTCACCTCGGAGCCGTTGGCCTTGTGGCCGAAGGCGGCCTGGGCGATGCCCGTGACGGCGAGCGGATAGAGGACCCCGCACAGCACGGTGAGGACGAGGAGGGCGCGCAGCCCGGCGCCGAGCAGGCGGGCGGTGTTGCCTACGGAGTTGTTCATGAGGTCACTACGTTCCTAGTCAGCAGAGCCCTGGTTCAGCGCAGGCCGGGGATGAGGGAGACGACCATGTCGATGAGCTTGATGCCGATGAACGGGGCGATGAGGCCGCCGAGTCCGTAGAGGGTGAGGTTGCGCCGGAGCATCTTGTCCGCGCTCGTGGGCCGGTACTGGACGCCCTTCAGGGCCAGCGGGACCAGGGCGATGATGACCAGCGCGTTGAAGATGACGGCCGACAGGATCGCGGAGTCGGGGGAGTGCAGGCCCATGATGTTGAGCTTGTCGAGGCCCGGGTAGACCGCCGCGAACATGGCGGGGATGATCGCGAAGTACTTCGCGACGTCGTTGGCGATGGAGAAGGTGGTCAGCGCGCCGCGTGTGATCAGCAGCTGCTTGCCGATCTCGACGATCTCGATGAGTTTGGTGGGGTTGGAGTCCAGGTCCACCATGTTCCCGGCTTCCTTGGCGGCCGAGGTACCGGTGTTCATGGCCACACCCACATCGGCCTGTGCCAGAGCCGGAGCGTCGTTCGTACCGTCACCCGTCATCGCGACGAGCTTTCCGCCGGCCTGTTCCCGCTTGATGAGGGCCATCTTGTCCTCGGGGGTGGCTTCGGCGAGGAAGTCGTCGACCCCGGCCTCCTCCGCGATGGCCTTCGCGGTGAGCGGGTTGTCGCCGGTGATCATGATGGTCTTGATGCCCATGCGCCGCAGTTCGTCGAAGCGCTCGCGCATGCCCTCCTTGACCACGTCCTTGAGGTGGATGACCCCCAGGACCCGGGCGCCCTTGTCGTCCTCCAGCGCGACGAGCAGCGGGGTGCCGCCGGCGCCGGAGATCTCGTCCACCGCGGCCCGCGCGTCCGGGGCGACCGTACCGCCCTGTTCGCCGACCCAGGCGATGATCGAACCGGCCGCGCCCTTGCGGACCTTGCGCCCGTCCACGTCGACGCCCGACATACGGGTCTGCGCGGTGAAGGGGATCCATTCGGCGCCGGTCAGCTCGCCCTGGTGGCGTTCGCGCAGACCGTACTTCTCCTTCGCGAGCACCACGATCGAGCGGCCCTCGGGGGTCTCGTCGGCCAGCGAGGACAGCTGGGCGGCGTCGGCCAGCTCGGCGGCGATGGCGCCGGTGACGGGGACGAACTCGGCGGCCTGGCGGTTGCCGAGGGTGATGGTGCCGGTCTTGTCGAGCAGCAGGGTGGAGACGTCGCCGGCGGCTTCCACCGCTCGGCCGCTCATCGCCAGGACGTTGCGCTGGACCAGGCGGTCCATGCCCGCGATGCCGATGGCCGAGAGCAGGGCGCCGATGGTGGTCGGGATGAGGCAGACCAGCAGCGCGGTCAGCACGATCATCGACTGCTTGGCATGTGCGTAGATCGCGAAGGGCTGGAGGGTGACGACGGCGAGGAGGAAGACGATCGTCAGGGACGCGAGGAGGATGTTGAGGGCGATCTCGTTCGGCGTCTTCTGCCGGGCCGCGCCCTCGACGAGGTTGATCATGCGGTCGATGAAGGTTTCGCCGGGCTTCGTCGTGATCTTGATGACGATGCGGTCGGAGAGCACCTTCGTCCCGCCGGTCACCGCGGAGCGGTCGCCGCCGGACTCGCGGATGACGGGGGCGGATTCGCCGGTGATGGCGGACTCGTCGACGGAGGCGACGCCTTCGACGACGTCTCCGTCGCCGGGGATGATGTCGCCGGCCTCGCAGACCACCAGGTCGCCGATACGCAGCTCCGTGCCGGGGACCTGTTCCTCGGCGGTCCCGTTCAGGCGGCGGGCGACGGTGTCCGTCTTGGCCTTGCGCAGGGTGTCGGCCTGGGCCTTGCCGCGGCCCTCCGCCACCGCCTCGGCGAGGTTGGCGAAGATGGTGGTCAGCCACAGCCAGGCGGTGATCGCCCAGCCGAAGGGGCTGCCCGGGTCGGAGACGGCCAGCGCGGTGGTCAGTACGGAACCGATCAGCACCACGAACATGACCGGAGACTTGACCATCACCCGGGGGTCGAGCTTGCGCACCGCGTCCGGGAAGGACTTCAGCAGCTGCTTCGGGTCGAAGATTCCGCCGCCGATCTTGGCCCGTTCGGGCTTGTGACCGCTGGGCAGGTCCCCGTGCGGGGCTCGGGTGGAGGTGGCGGTGCTCATGAGGCGAGCCCTTCGGCGAGCGGGCCCAGCGCCAGGGCCGGGAAGTAGGTGAGGCCCGTGACGATGATGATCGTGCCGACGAGCAGGAAGGTGAACAGCGGCTTCTCGGTGCGCAGGGTGCCCGCGGTGGCGGGGACCGGCTGCTGTTCGGCGAGCGAGCCGGCCAGGGCCAGGACGAAGACCATCGGCAGGAAGCGGCCGAGCAGCATCGCCAGACCGGTGGTCGTGTTGAACCACTGGGTGTTGGCGTTCAGGCCGGCGAAGGCGGAGCCGTTGTTGTTGCCGGCCGAGCTGTAGGCGTAGAGGACCTCGGAGAAGCCGTGCGCGCCGCCGTTGGACATCGAGTGTCCGGGGGTGGGCAGGGCCATCGCCAGGGCCGTGAAGCCGAGCACCACGGCCGGGGTGATGAGGATGTAGCAGGCGGCGAACTTGATCTGCCGGGTGCCGATCTTCTTGCCCAGGTACTCGGGGGTGCGGCCGACCATCAGGCCGGCGATGAACACCGCGATGATCGCCATGATCAGCATGCCGTAGAGGCCGGAGCCGACGCCGCCGGGCGCGATCTCGCCGAGCTGCATGCCCAGCAGCTGGATCCCGCCGCCGAGGCCGGTGTACGAGGAGTGGAAGGAGTTGACCGCACCCGTGGACGTCAGGGTGGTCGCCACGGAGAAGATCGCCGATGCTCCGATCCCGAAGCGGGCCTCCTTGCCCTCCATCGCACCGCCCGCGGCCTGGAGCGCCGGGCCGTGGTGGCCGAATTCCGTCCACATCATCAGGGCGGTGAAGCCGAGCCAGATGGTGACCATCGTGGCGAGGATCGCGTAGCCCTGGCGGACCGAGCCGATCATCCGGCCGAAGGTGCGGGTCAGGGCGAAGGGGACGAGCAGGATCAGGAAGATCTCGAAGAGGTTCGAGAAGGGGGTCGGGTTCTCGAAGGGGTGGGCGGAGTTGGCGTTGAAGTAGCCGCCGCCGTTCGTCCCGAGTTCCTTGATGGCCTCCTGGGAGGCGACCGCCCCGCCGTTCCACTGCTGCTTGGCGCCCAGGAACTGACCGACCTCGTGGATGCCGGAGAAGTTCTGGATGACCCCGCAGGCCACCAGCACGACCGCGGCGATCAGCGACAGCGGGAGCAGGATGCGGACGGTGCCGCGCACCAGGTCCGACCAGAAGTTGCCGAGCTCACCGGTGCGGGAGCGCGCGAAGCCCCGTACGAGGGCGACCGCGACGGCCATGCCCACGGCGGCCGAGAGGAAGTTCTGCACGGCCAGGCCGCCGGTCTGCACCAGCGGGCCCATGGCCTGCTCACCGGCGTACGACTGCCAGTTCGTGTTCGACACGAAGGAGGCGGCCGTGTTGAAGGCCTGGTCCGGCTTGATGGAGACGAAGCCGAGCGAGCCGGGCAGGTGGCCCTGCAGCCGCTGGAGCAGGTAGAGGAAGAGGACGCTGACCGCGGAGAAGGCGAGGACCGAGCGCAGGTACGCCGGCCAGCGCATCTCGGCGTTCGGGTTGGCGCCGACCGCCTTGTAGATCCATTTCTCGGGGGCGTAGTGCTTCTTCGAGGAGTAGACGCGGGCCATGTAATCGCCCAGGGGGCGATAGGCGAGGGCCAGGGCCGCGACGAGCGCGAGCAGCTGGAGCACCCCGGCGAGGACGGGACTCATCGGCGCTAGAACCTCTCCGGGAAGACGAGGGCGACGACGAGGTACCCGAGCAGGGCGACGGCGACCAGCAGACCGACGATGTTTTCGGCGTTCACAGCTTGGCCACCCCCTTGGCGACGAGGACCACCAGCGCGAAGACCGCGATCGTGGTGACGACGAAGGCCAGATCGGCCATCGTGAGCTCCCGGAGGGTTCGAGGGTGGGCGTTTTCAGGACACCTCTGAGTGGAACGCCTCTTCCGGCCCCGCACAGGCTTCCTTGACGGGGCCCATACGCCCGTGGGTACGGCCTTGACGGATCCCTAACGCGGGGGGAGGGGTGGACGGGGCGGGTGGACGTGGCGTGGGGTCAGGCTAAGTCGGTGTGCACCTGTATGCCCGGTATGTAGCTATTCGTGGACCATGGATGGAAGATCGAATTCCGTCTTATGGAAATGCCATTCCGTTATGCGGTATTCGGGTTATGCTCCGGCCGTCCGCACGCGCACAGCGAAGCCCTGCCAGGAGGCATGCCATGTCCGAGACCCGTGCCGAGACCGGTGCCGAGACCCGTGCCGAGAACCGCGTCGCCCTCATCACCGGTTCCTCCTCCGGCATCGGCGCCGGCATCGCCCGCCGGCTGGCCGCGGCCGGAATCCGCGTGGTCCTGAACTCGGCGCGCAGCGAGGCCGCGGGCAAGGCGCTCGCCGCCGAGCTGCCCGACGCGGTCTACGTACGGGGCGATGTCGCGGACGCCGACGACGCGCGGCGGATCGTCCGGACGGCGATCGACGCGTACGGACGGCTCGACGTCCTGGTCAACAACGCGGGCATCACCCGGTTCATCCCCCTGAACGACCTGGAAGCCGCCGACGCCGACGCCTGGCGCGAGATCTTCGAGGTCAACGTCATCGGCACCTGGCAGATGATCACCGCCGCCACCCCCCACCTGCGGGAATCCGGTGCGGGCTCGATCATCAACATCTCCTCGGTCTCCGCGACCCGCGCGCTGGGCAGCTCGATCCCCTACGCCGTCAGCAAGTCCGCGGTCAACCACATGACCCGGCTGCTGGCCTCCCAGCTCGGACCCGCCGTCCGGGTGAACGCCATCGCCCCCGGCCTGATCGACACCCCCTGGTACGAGGGCGAGGACCAGGTCTGGGAGAGCTCGCGGGAATGGATCACGGAGAACACTCCGCTGCGCCGCGTGGGCACCCCCGAGGACGTGGCCGAGGCCGCGCTCTACCTGGTCGACGCCGCCTACACGACCGGCGACGTGCTCACCGTCGACGGCGGCCGGCACGTCGTCTGACCCGGCACCGACGCCCTCCCCACCGGATTCCACATCGTGGACAACTACCCTCGGAATATGAACGCAGAAGCCGACGCACGCGACGCCGCCGCACTGGCCACTTCGGCACGGGCCACTTCCGCAAAGGCCACGGTGAAGGACGACGACCGCAGTCACGTCTTCCACTCCTGGTCGGCCCAGGAGCTCATCGACCCGCTCGCCGTGGCCGGTGCCGAGGGTTCCTACTTCTGGGACTACGACGGCAACCGCTTCCTCGACTTCTCCAGCGCCCTCGTCTACACGAACATCGGCTACCAGCACCCGAAGGTCGCCGCGGCCATCGCCGAGCAGGCCGGCAAGCTCTGCACCGTCGCGCCCGGCTTCGCCGTCGACGTGCGCTCGGAGGCCGCCCGGCTGATCGCCGAGCGCACCCCCGGCGACCTCGACAAGATCTTCTTCACCAACGCGGGCGCCGAGGCCGTCGAGAACGCCGTCCGCATGGCGCGCGTGCACACCGGCCGCCCCAAGGTGCTGTCCGCGTACCGCTCGTACCACGGCGCCACCTCGACCGCGATCAACCTCACCGGGGACGCGCGCCGCTTCGGCAACGACACCGCCACCGCCGGCGTCGTCCACTTCTGGGGGCCCTTCGCCTACCGCTCGCCCTTCTACGCGGCCACCCCCGCCGAGGAGTGCGAGCGCGCGCTGCGCCACCTGGAGGACACCATCGTCTTCGAGGGCCCGCAGTCCATCGCCGCGATCATCCTGGAGACCGTCGGCGGCGCCCCCGGCGTGCTCGTGCACCCCGACGGCTACCTGGCCGGGGTCCGGGAGCTCTGCGACCGCTTCGGCATCGTCTTCATCCTCGACGAGATCATGGTCGGCTTCGGCCGCACCGGTAAGTGGTTCGCCTCCGAGCACTGGGACGTGGTCCCCGACCTCATCTGCTTCGCCAAGGGCGTCACCAGCGGCTACGTCCCCCTCGGCGGGGTCGCCATCTCGGCCGCCATCGCCGAGACCTTCGCCCGCCGGCCCTACCCGGGCGGGCTGACGTACTCCGGGCACGTGCTGGCCTGCGCCGCCGCCGTCGCGACGATCAACGTCATGGAGGAGGAGGGCACCGTCGAGCAGTCCGCCCGCACCGGAGCCGAGCTCCTCGGGCCGGGTCTCGCCGCGATCGCCGAGCGCCACCCGTCCGTCGGGGAGGTGCGGGGTCTGGGCACGTTCTGGGCCCTGGAGCTCGTACGGAACGAGGAGACGCGCGAGCCGCTGGTGCCGTACAACGCCGCGGGCGCGGACAACGCGCCGATGGCCGAGTTCGGGGCGGCCCTGAAGAAGGGCGGGCTGTGGCCGCTGCTCGCCGGGAACCGCATCCACGTCGCACCGCCCTGCAACATCTCGGCGCAGGACGTGGAGAAGGGGCTGCGGATCATCGACGAGGCCCTGACGGTGGCCGACGCGCACACGGTCTGACGGGTCTGACCTGCTCGGACCATACGGATGCCCAAACCGTGGGTGCCTGTCTCGGAGGATTCGGTCCCTTACGAACGACATGTGAACGTGCTGGAATCAACAGGCACCTACGGACCGGGATGCACGTCAGTCCCGGGGCGGTCCACGCGAGGAATCGGCGTGACCGAACGGCGGGGGGCGGGCTGCGCGTCCGCCGGACGCCGGGCGTACGGGATCCAGACAACCGGACTCCGTGTTCCCGAGTACCCGAAGGAAGACAGCGCATGAGCAAGCACATCCTCGCCCAGAACCAGTACGGCAAGGCCGAGAACCGCATCGTCAAGGTCACCCGCAAGGGCAGCGACGGCTCCTGGCACGAGATCCGCGACCTCAACGTCTCCGTCGCACTGCGCGGTGAGTTCCGCGACGTCCACCTCACCGGTGACAACGCCAACTGCCTGCCCACCGACACCACCAAGAACACCGTGTACGCCTTCTCCAAGGAGTACGGCGTCGCCTCCCCCGAGGCCTTCGGCATCCTGCTCGCCAAGCACTTCGTCTCCTCCCAGGCCCCGATCCGCGAGGCGCAGATCCGCGTCGAGGAGTACGCCTGGGAGCGGATCCCGGTCCCGACGCGCAAGGAGCAGCACTCCTTCGCCCTCAAGGGCACCGAGGTGCGCACCGCGCAGATCACGTACAGCGAGACCACCGGTCTCCAGGTGATCTCGGGTCTGAAGGACCTGACCGTGATGAACTCGACCAACTCCGAGTTCCACGGCTTCATCAAGGACAAGTACACGACGCTGCAGGAGGCGTACGACCGCATCCTGGCGACCAAGGTCACCGCACGCTGGGCGCACTCGGCGCTCGCCGCCGACGACGCCGAGTACGACTGGGACCAGTCGTACAAGAAGGTCCGCAAGAACCTGCTGGAAGCCTTCGCGGAGACCTACTCGTACTCGCTGCAGCAGACCCTGAACCAGATGGCCGAGCGCGTGCTCGACAACTGCCCCAAGGTCAACGAGGTGCGCCTCAACCTCCCCAACAAGCACCACTTCCTCGTCGACCTGGAGCCCTTCGGCCTCAAGAACGACAACGAGGTCTACTTCGCGGCCGACCGCATGTACGGCCTCATCGAGGGCACCATCCACCGCGACGGCGTGCAGCCGGTGATCGCGACGAGCGACTGGATCGTGGCGTAACACCCGCCCGGCGCTCGTAGGCAGTTCGGCCCGGACCGCGTCGCGGGGTCCGGGCCGTTCCGCGTCCGCGTCCGCGTCCGCCTTACGGAGCCTGCTCCGGCTGTCCCTCCTCCGCCTGTCCCTGCTCCGGCTGTCCCACGAGCAGGTTCCAGCGACCGGAGCGGCCCGTCAGGGTCGTCACCGACGCCGGCCGTACGTCGAGCCGCCAGAAGGCCGCCGCAGGCAGCCTCAGGGCCCACACCACGGCCGCCCGTACGACGCCCTGCCCGGTCACCGCCCGGTGCGTCCCGGGCGCCAGCGCGGCCAGGTGCGCGCCGACCCGGGCGATCAGCGCCTCCACCGACTCCCCGCCGCCCGCGGGCGCGTACGCGGTGTCGGTCAGCCACCGCCGCAGCCCCTCGGGGTCCTCCCCGGCCACCTCGTCCATGCTCCGCCCGGCCCAGGCCCCGTGATCCTGGCCACGCAGCCCTTCGTGCCCCGGGCACGGATCCCGGTAGGGGAACCGGTGCAGCCGCCCGGCCTCGTCCAACGGGGGTCTCACGAGCCGGACTCGTACGAGCGGGGGGTTCATAAGCGGAGCATAAGCGCGGTACGGTCACGGACGACAAGACGACGGTATGACGGAAGTCCGGTTGAGAATCCGGCACGGTCGCGCCACTGTGAATCCTCCCGGAGGGGGAGGAAAGTCAGACCCGCCACCGTCGTCAAAAGCACCACTGACCGGGACGCGTGTTCCCTCTGGAGGCTCTGCCATGGCCAACTCCGCCGTGCCCACGACTGCCACCCCCCTGGCCGTCGCGCCCATCTCCCTCACCGCTCTCGCCCCCTGGGCGCTGTTCGTCGGTGTCCTGATGCTGGTCCTGCTCTACCTCGTCGGCGCCGAGCAGGGTGCCACCGCGATCTTCGAAGGCGACACCGTCCACGAGTGGATGCACGACGGCCGCCACCTCCTCGGCTTCCCCTGCCACTGATCCACCGATCCGCAAGGGACCGACAACTCCATGAACACCATTTCCCCCCGCGTGCTCCTCGTCAGAGGCATGCTCGCCGGCCTGCTGGCCGGTGTCGCCGCGTTCCTCGTCGCGTACCTCCTGGGCGAGTCCCAGGTGGACGCGGCGATCGCCATCGAAGAGGCCGGATCCCACGACCACGGTGACGCCGAGGCCGCCCCGGTCAGCCGCGCCCTGCAGGCCACGGCCGGCCTGGGCACCGGAACCCTGCTCTACGGGATCGCGCTCGGCGGCATCGCCGCGCTCGTCTACTGCTACGCCCTGGGCCGGATCGGCCGCTTCGGCCCGCGGACCACGGCGGCGCTGGTGGCCGGCGGTCTGTTCGTCACCGTCAACCTGGTGCCGTTCCTCAAGTACCCCGCCAACCCGCCGGCCGTCGGCGACCCCGACACCGTGGTCCGGCGGACCACCCTGTTCATCCTGATGATCGCGCTCAGCGTGCTGCTCGCCTCGATCGCACTGATCGTGGGCCGCCGCCTCGCACCGCGCCTGGGCAACTGGAACGCCTCGATCGTCGCCTCGCTCGCCTTCGTGGTGGCGATCGGCATCGCCTACGCGGCCCTGCCCGGCATCAACGAGGTGCCGGCGGACTTCCCGGCTGCGCTCATCTGGAAGTTCCGGCTCTCCTCGCTGGGCATCCAGGTCGCGCTGTGGAGCGCTTTCGGCCTGGCTTTTGGATTTCTTGCCGAACGGGCCCTTGTCCCGGCTGCCGCACCCAAGGAGGCTGTACAGCCTGCGAGTTGACGTCTTGCGTGCAGGTGACTGAAAGGCTGGTGGCGGCGCGGTGACGACGGCGATCCGAGAGCTCGGGGACCACCGAAGACCCAAAGACCGCCGGGAGGGATCGCGCCGCCCACGCCTGCCCCACCTGTCGCGCCCGTCCCGCCTGTCACGCCTGCCGAACCGTCAGCAGTGGCAGGAAGTGCGGGAGTGGCGCGGCTGGACGGGCGCCGCCCCGTTCTGGCTCAACGCGGCGCTCCTGTTACTGACGCCGTTCACCACCGTCACCCTGCTCGCGCAGGTGGGCATCATCGCGGGCCTGACCGCCCTCGCCGGTCTGGCCCGTCACCTCTGGTCGGGCGACTACGGTCATGCGGCCATCCACACGGCCGCCGCGCTGATGGGCGCGGCGGCGGTGACGGTCGTGGTGGTCTGACGAGGAGGCGGTTCGGGGGCTGGCCCCCGAACGACCCTCCCGGCTGCCGGATGGAGCGGCGCAGGATGCTCAACCATCCTCGTTTCATGACCACTTACCGCAGCAGGACCGCGCTCGTCGCCCTCTGTGCCACGGCCGTGGCGGCCACCCTGACCGGGACGGCCGGCGCCGCCGCCGGCACCACGGCTGCCGCCACCGCCACCGCCACCGCTCCGCCGGTCCTGGCCTGGACGGCGTGCACCCACAAGGACCACCTCGACGGGCAGCAGTGCGCGAAGCTGCCCGTCCCCCTCGACTACGCCGACCCGGCCGGCCCGCAGGTCGAGCTCGCCGTGTCCCGGCTCCCCGCCGGCCGTCCCGCCGCCCGGCACGGCACCCTGGCCGTGGTCCCCGGCGGGCCGGGCAGCTCGGGCGTGCGGCGGCTCTCGCAGAAGGGCGCGGCGCTGGCGGGGCAGCTGGCCGGTGCCTACGACCTCGTCGCGCTGGACCCGCGCGGGGTCGGTGGCAGCGTCACCGCGGCGTGCGGCCTGGCCGAGGCCGACCGGCACATGACGACCCTGCGCTCCTGGCCCGGCGCCGACGGGAACATCGCGCAGAACGCCGAACGGGCCCGCCGGGTGGCCGGGGCCTGCGCCGCGAACGGCGGTGCGGTGCTGCGCAGTTTCACCACCGCCAACCAGGCGCGCGACATGGACCGCTTCCGGGAGGCCCTAGGCGAGCGGAAGCTGTCCATGTGGGCCGTCTCCTACGGGACCTACGTGACGGCGGTGTACGCGCAGAAGTTCCCGCACCGCACCGACCGCCTGGTGCTGGACAGCAGCGGGGACCCCGACCCGGCGCGGGTCGAGCGCGGCTGGCTCGCGAACATGGCGCAGGGCGCCGAGGACCGCTTCCCCGACTTCGCCGCCTGGGCGGCGGACCCGGCGCGGGCGGAGGGGGAGCGGCTCGCCGAACGCCCGGAAGAGGTGCGCCCGTTGTTCCTGGCGCTGGCCGCGGAACTGGACCGTGCCCCCAGGGCCTCCAACGTCGCCGGGCTGCCGCTGACCGGCACCATGCTGCGCCAGGCCATGCAGCTCGCCCTCTACGGCGACGCCCAGTTCGCCCCCTTCGCCCGCCTGGTCCGCGCGGCCCGGGACCCCGAGGCGCTCCCGGAGCTGCCCCCGGAGCTCGCCGGGGCGCTGCCCGACACGGACGCGGCGCTGATGGTGGGGGTCATCTGCAACGACGTGGCCTGGCCGAAGGGCGTCTCCGGGTACGGGCGGGCGGTGGCCGCGGACCGGGCGGCGCACCCGCTGACGGCCGGCATGCCGGCGAACATCACCCCGTGCGCCTTCTGGAAGGACGGCCCCGCCGAGCCTCCCACGCGCATCACCGACCGGGGTCCGTCGAACATCCTGATGGTGCAGAACCGCCGCGACCCGGCGACCCCGTACGCCGGCGCGCTGAAGATGCGCGAGGCGCTCGGCTCGCGCGCCCGGCTGCTCACCGTCGAGCGCGGCGGCCACGGGGTCTACCTCGGCAACGGCAACGCCTGCTCCGACCGCGCGGTCACCGCGTACCTCACGACGGGGGAGCGTCCGCCGCGGGATTCCGTGTGCCCGTCCTGAAGATCCGGTCCAGGTGGTGGCGCAGCACCGCGACGGCCGACTCGGGGCCGCGCTGGCCCACCAGGATGCTGGTGCCCATGGTCGCCGCCATGGCGAGGAGGCTGATGGCCTCGGTGCGCGCGTCGGCGTCCGGGTCGGCCAGGCCGGCCTCCTGGGCCCCGGCGATCAGTCCGGCCACCGCGTTCTCGGCGGCGTCGGGGTTGTCGATGAAGGGCTGGGCGGCGAGCGCCTCGTCGGTCACGGACAGGATCGAGTAGGAGCTGTAGAGGAGGTGGAAGGTGCGGCTCTCCTCGTCGGTCGGCAGGGAGGCCAGCAGCAGCGCCTCGATCGTCGCGCGCGGGCCGGGGGCGGGGCCGGCGGCGGCGAGGCGGGCGCCGACGCGCGCGGTGAAGCGGTCGGTGAGGTGCTGGAGCCCGTAGAAGAGCAGCTTCTCCTTGGTCTGGAAGTAGTACTGGACCAGGCGCAGGGAGACCCCGGCCTCGGCCGCCACGTCGCGCATGCCGACCGCGTGCAGCCCGCGCCGTCCGGCGACGCGGATGAGTGCCTCGGCGATCTGGGTGCGCCGTTCCTCGTGGTCCACGCGTTTCGGCATGTTCTGGTGTCTCCGCCCGTCGGTGCCCGTCCTCGGTGCTGAGCCCGCGGCTCCTTTTCATGGTACCGCCGTACCAACATCATGGTACGGTCGTATCACGAAGAACGGATCCCCTCCAGGAGGTGCCCCCGTGCCCGAGAAGAAGCCCGCACGCCGCGACATCGGCCGCTACGTGAGCGACGAACTGCGCGACCGCTACTTCGCCGCCTGCGACGCGCTCTACGCGCTGGGGGCTCCCCTCCGCTCCGAGACGGACGTGGAGACGAGCTTCGGCACCACGCACGTCTACCGCTACGGGCCCACGGACCCGGCGGCGGAGTCCCGTACGCCGATCGTCCTGATCCACGGCTCGGGCGGCTGCTCGGCCCAGTGGTACCCCAACACCGCCGCCCTCAGCGCCGACCGGCCCGTCTACGCCCTCGACACCCCCGGCGACCCGGGCCGCAGCGTCCAGCACGAGGCGATGTGGCAGCCCGAGCGGGCGGCCCGGTGGATGGACGAGGCCCTCGACGCACTGGGCCTGGACCGGATCCACCTGGTCGGCTCCTCCTACGGCGGCTGGCTGGTCATCAACCAGGCGCACCTGCGCCCCGGCCGGCTCGCCTCGGTCACCGCGCTGGACCCGGGCGGCCTGGAGAAGGTGGGGCTGCGCTTCTTCGTGTGGATCTTCGCCAGTCTCTTCGCGACCTTCGCCCCCAAGGCGCTGCGCCCGGCCCTGGCCAAGTGGCTGGAGCAGCCGGTGCTGGTCGTCCCGGAACTGCGCGCGATGATCCGGACGGGCGTCCGCGCCTTCCGGATCCGCCGGCCCGCGCCGCTGCCGCTCTCGGACGCCGAACTGGGCACGATCCGGACGCCGTTCTACCTCATCATGGGCAAGCGGAGCCTGCTCGTGCACCCGGAGCGCCAGCTGGAGCGGGTGCCCCGGGTGATCCCCGGAGCCCGCGCCGAGATCGTCTCCGCGACCGGGCACGGCCCGCAGCTCGACCACCCCGAGCTGGTCAACGCCCGGATGCTCGGCTTCTTCGAGGACGTCGACTCGCTGGACCCGGCCGCGCACGGGGCCGCGTAGCGCAGGCGGGTCGGCGCGGGTGCGGGGCGGCGCGCGTGCGGGGCTCCGTTCGGGCGGTGGTCCGCTCAGGCGGTCCGGAAGCGGAGCCGGTACTCCGTCGGCGTGATGCCGAGCGTGCGGCGGAAGGCCCGTACGAGGGTGTCGGCGGTGCCGAACCCGCAGGTGGAGGCGATGCGTTCGAGCGTGGCATCGGTGGCTTCGAGCCGGTTGCGGGCCAGTTCCACCCGGGCCGACTCGATGTAGGCGGCCGGGGTCATGCCCAGCTCGGCCTTGAAGATCCGGGCCAACTGCCGCTCGCTGACGTGCGCGTGGGCGGCGATGTCGGCCAGGCTGAGCCGCCCGCCGAGGTGCCGCCGGATGAAGTGCCGCAGCTCCTCGCCGCGCCGCGTCGCCGAGACGGGCTCCAGCGGGACGCTGAACTGGCTCTGCCCGCTGGGCCGCTTCAGGTACATCACGAGCTGCCGGGCCACGCGCAGGGCGATGCCCTCGCCGAAGTCCTCGGCCACCAGGGCGAGCGAGAGGTCCAGGCAGGCGCTGATCCCGGCGCCGGTCCACACCTCGCCCTCCCGGATGAAGATCGGATCGGCGTCCACCTCGACCGCCGGGTGCTCGGCGGCGAGCTGCTCCGCGGTGGACCAGTGGGTGGTGGCCCGCTTCCCGTCGAGCAGCCCGGCCGCGGCGAGGAGGTGGGCGCCCACGCAGACGGACGCGACCCGGCGCGCGCACCCGGCGAGCGTCCGCACCTGCTCGACGAGCTCCGGGTCGGTGAGGGCGCGGACGCGCCGCTCGGCGTCCACCTCGACCGCGCCGGGCACCAGCAGCGTGTCGATGCTCCGCGCGGCGGCCTCGCCGAAGGTCAGGTCCGGCAGGATGCGCACCCCGGCCGAGGTGGTGACGGGGTCGAGTGTCCGGGCGGCCAGCACGACCCGGTAGCCGGCCGCGTCCCCGGTCTCCCGCCGGACCAGCGAGAACACCTCCGGCGGCCCGGTGACGTCCAACAGGTCGACGCCCTCGAAGAGCACGATCACGATCAGCCGCGCGACGGGCTCCAAGGGCTCGGGGGGTGCGGGGGGCGCGGTACGGCGGTCCAGCCGGTGTCCATGGGTCTCATGGGTCTCCATGTCATCTCCGTGGGTGCTTCTCGGCCGACGCTCACGAGCAGGTGTGTGCAACGCTAACACGACATGTAAGCGTCGATTACGAAACCCTGCGATGCCCCTTCACCAGGCCCCGGTCTCCCCGGGTCGGATCTGTTAGCGCTGCTACCATCGGCGCCATGTCAACGGCCCGAGAGCGCATCCTGGAAGCCACCGCGGAGCTGCTCGCCACCAAGGACGCGGCGGCGATCTCCACCCGGGCGATCTGCGACCGGGCCAAGGTCGGCATGCCCGAGATCTACCGCCAGTTCGGCGACAAGGAAGGACTGCTCACCGCGGTGGCCGACCTCGGCTTCGAACGGTTCCTCGCCAACAAGAGGCGCAACCCGCGGACCGACGACCCGGTGGCGGACCTGCGCACGGCCTGGGACAGCCACGTCGCCTTCGCGCTCGGCAACCCCCACCTCTACCGACTGATGTTCACCCCGGCCGGCACGGCCAAGCCGCAGGCGATCGCGGAGGCGCAGGCCCTGCTCCTGGCGGCCGTGGGACGCTGCCGCGACGCCGGCCGGCTGCGCACGTCCGCGGCGCTGGCCGGACAGTCGATCCTCTCGGCGAACGTGGGCGTCTGCCTGATGGCCCTGTCCTTCCCCGAGCTGTACGGCGGCCTGGACATCTCGCAGTCGATACGGGACGCGGTGATCGGGAAGGTCACCGGCGACGAGCGGGAGGACACGAGGATCGGCGCCGCGACCGTCCTCGCCCAGACCCTGCTCGACACCCTCACGGGAGCGACCCCCGCGACCTGATGCGGCTCGACCCTGAGCTGACGACGGCCCTACGCCCGGCCGCCGCGGGTGAAGCCGGAGACCAGCTCGACGAACTCGTTCTCCCTCTCGAAGAAGGCGACGTGCCCGGCCTCGATCTCGGCGTACGTGCTGTGCGCGATCGCGGCGTGCAGCGCGCGGCTGTTCTCCACCGGGACGGTGATGTCCAGGGTGGCGCCGATGACGAGCGTCTCGGCCTCGATGCGCGGCAGCAGGTCGCGGATGTCGACGCGGGTGTCGAGGTCCACGTGGCGCAGGGTGCCGGGGGTGGGCGGCATGTTCGGGATCAGGAGCTCGACCTGTTCCCGGCCGATCGCGTTGAGGAAGCCCCGGCTGAAGCCGGTCATGGCCACGGAGCGGCCGAAGGCGGCCGGGTCGGACATGCCGAGGCGCTGCCACAGGGCGAAGAGGTTGCGCAGGTACTCGTCCCCGTCGGTATGGGCCCATCCGGCGACCAGGATCAGCCGCCGCACGAGGTCGGGGCGCAGCGCGGCGACGGCGGCGGACACCGGGGCGCCCATGGAGAAGCCGAGCAGGTCCACCGGACCGGTGCCCGCGTCCTCGATGACGGCGATGACCTGTGCGGCCAGCCCCTCCACGGTCAGCCGGCCCCCGTCGTCCGCGGTGCGGTCGGTGCCGGACAGGTCGGGGGTGATCACCGTGTGGTCGGCGGTGAACCGGGGCAGCGTCTGACCCCAGTTCACGGCGGCGCCTCCCGAGCCGGTGCCGTGCACGAGGACGAGCGCGGGGCCCGAGCCGGTGCGCTCGTAGAACACCTCGGCGTCGGCGACGCGCACGGTGGAGCTCACGGTGGTGGTCGCGGTGGAGCTCGCGGTGGTGGCTACTGAGGTGGTCGCGGGGGTGGTCACGGGGGTGGCGTCGACGGGGGCGGTGAGGGTCGTGGACATGGCTGCTGCTCCTCTGGGTGGCGGTGGCCGCCGGGGTGCTTCCCCTCCGGCAACGCCCACTGTGCCGCCGGGCCGAGGGGGCCGGGAGAGCCCCCTCGAACCTGGGACCGGCGATCCCTGGATACGCCGCCGCGGCGCCGCCCGCGAGGCGTCCGGCAGGATGATCCACATGACGACAGACCGCCGTGAGCTCGCCGACTTCCTCCGCCGTTCGCGCGAGCGGGTGCGCCCGCAGGACGCGGGTCTCACCGCCGGGCCCCGGCGGCGCACGCCCGGGCTGCGGCGCGAGGAAGTGGCCCAGCTCGCGGGCATGTCGGCCGACTACTACATCCGGCTGGAGCAGGCCCGCGGCCCGCAGCCCTCACGGCAGATGCTGTCCGCCCTGGCCCGTGCCCTGCGCCTGAGCGACGACGCCCGCGACCACCTCCACCTGCTCGCCGGGCACCGCCCGCCCGCCGCGCGGGTGGCCGGTGACCAGGTCGGCGCCGGCCTCCTGCACCTCCTCGACCAGCTGTCCGGCACTCCGGCGCAGGTCCTGAGCGACCTGGGCGACGTACTGGCCCAGAACGAGATGGCCCGCGCGCTGCTGGGCGGCGTGTGCACGGTGTCCGAGCACGGCCGCAACGTGGTCTGGCGCTGGTTCGCCGATCCGGCCGCGCGGGACGCCTACCCGGCCGGGGAACACGAGCAGTACAGCCGCCTCCACGTGGCGGACCTGCGGGCGGCCGTCGGCCGGCGCTCCTCGGACCCGGCCGCCACCCGTCTGGTGGAACGGCTGAAGGAAGCCAGCGCGGAGTTCACCGCCCTGTGGGAGCTGCACGAGGTCGCCGTCCGCCGCCACAGCCGCATGCGGGTGATCCACCCGGTCGTCGGCCCCGTCGACCTCGACTGCCAGGTGCTCCTCGCCCCGGAGGGGGACCAGCGGCTCCTGCTCCTGACGCCCCCGCCGGGCACGGACACGGCCGAGCGGCTGAACCTGCTCCGTGTCGTCGGCACCGAGCAGTTCGCGCAGCCGGGCTGACGCGCAGTCCTCGTAAACCATCCATCTCCGCAAACCACCCCGAAGTGCGTCAAAGTGGATCAGGTGTTCAGATGAGGCGATGCCCGGTCCCGGTGTCGCCCCCGCTGAAATGGAGCGAGAGATGGCCAACCCGCCCTTCGAGAGCCTCCCCTTCGAGGACACGACCGACTTCGAGAACGCCGACCGCGGATTCATCGGCGCCCTCGTGCCCGCCGTGGTCAAGGGCGCCGAAGGCCGCACCGTATGGGACAACGACGCGTACGCCTTCCTGAAGGCCGACTGCCCCGGCACCGCGAACCCCAGCCTGTGGCGGCAGGCGCAGCTCGCCTCCAAACAGGGCCTCTACGAGGTCGCGGACGGCATCTACCAGGTCCGGGGCCTCGACCTCTCGAACATGACCCTCGTGGAGGGCGACCGCGGGGTCGTCGTCATCGACCCGCTGATCTCCGCCGAGACCGCCGCCGCCGCGCTGGCGCTGTACCGCGAGCACCGGGGGGACCGCCCGGTCACCGGCATGATCTACACGCACTCGCACGGCGACCACTTCGGCGGGGCCCGCGGCGTGCTCCCGCGCGGCACGGAGGAGGGCGTGCCGATCCTCGCCCCCGAGGGGTTCCTGGAGCACGCGGTCAGCGAGAACGTGTACGCGGGCAATGCCATGACCCGCCGCGCCGTCTTCATGTACGGGGACCGGCTGCCCAAGGCCCCCGACGGCCAGATCGGCGCCGGCCTGGGCATGACCACCTCCACCGGCACCATCACCCTCATCCCGCCCACCGTGGACATCACGTCCACCGGGCAGGAGGAGACGGTCGACGGGGTGCGGATCGTCTTCCAGCTCACGCCCGGCACCGAGGCGCCGGCCGAGATGAACTTCCTCTTCCCCGACAGGCGGGCACTGTGCCTGGCGGAGAACGCCACGCACAACATGCACAACATCCTGACCCTGCGGGGCGCCGTCGTCCGCGACTCCCGCATCTGGTCGCGCTACCTCGACGAGGCGATCGAGTACTTCGGCGACGCCTACGACGTGGCCTTCGCCTCCCACCACTGGCCCACGTGGGGCCGGGAGAACGTCGTCGCGTTCCTCACCGCCCAGCGCGACCTGTACGCGTACATGCACGACCAGACCCTGCGCCTGCTCAACGACGGCCTGACGGGACCCGAGATCGCCGAGGAGCTGGTCCTGCCGCCCGCCCTGGAGAACTCCTGGCACGCGCGCGGCTATTACGGCTCGCTCTCCCACAACGTCAAGGCCATCTACCAGCGTTACCTCGGCTGGTTCAACGGCAACGCCGCGACCCTCTGGGAGCATCCGCCGGTCGAACTCGCCCGGCGCTACGTCGACTCCATGGGCGGCCCCGAGCAGACCCTCAACAAGGCCCGCGCCTACGCCGACTCCGGCGACCTCCGCTTCGCGGCCACCCTCCTCAACCACCTGGTCTTCGCCGAGCCCGGCCGTACGGACGCCAAGGAGGCCCTCGCGGGCGTCTACGACCAGCTCGGGCAGGGCGCGGAGAACGGCACCTGGCGCAACTTCTACCTCACCTCCGCCATGGAACTGCGGCACGGCGAGAACGCCGCCCTGCTGGACACCGCCAACCCGGAGATGGCGGTGGCCCTGACCACCGACATGCTCCTGGACTCGATCGCCGTCCGGATCGACGGACCCCGGGCCTGGGACGAGGACCTCACCATCGACCTGGTCCTCACCGACGAGGACAGCCGCCACCGCCTCACCCTCCACAACGGCGCCCTCACCCACCGCACGGTCACCGACCCCCGCACCCCGGCGGGCCTGACCCTGACCCTCACCAAGCCCCAGCTCCTGGCCGTCCTCGCGGGCAAAGCCCCGGACACCCTCTCCACGTCGGGCTCCCCGGCCCTCCTCAGCCGCCTGTTCTCCTACGTGACGAACCCCGACACGGCATTCCCGATCGTCACGCCGTAGTACCGGCGCCGGTCAGCCCGAGAGCTCCGTCGCCACCGACCGGAACCAGGCGCCGTGGGAGAACGGCTCCGGCGGGTCCACCTCCATGCCGAGTTCCGCGGCGGCCAGGGCGTAGTCGGCCTCGTCCAGGGGGAGGGCGAGCAGTTCGCCCAGTTCGCCCACGAGGCGTGCGACCAGCTGGGGGTGGGTGGTGGCGGCGTAGTCGGCGACGGCGGCGTCGTGGTCGGGGAACTCGTCCACGACGTCCTGCGAGAACCAGCCGCCGAGCAGCTGCGCGGTCTCCGGGAAGCGTGCGTGCCACTCCCAGTGCGTCGCCGGGGACGAGGGTTCCGGTACGTCGCCCTCCTCGATGCTCCGCTTCAGGTGCTCGGCCAGCAGCAGCAGCCAGTCGCCGATCTCCGCCTGCGGCATCCCGGTGTCCGGGATCGCGTAGAACTCGCCCAGGTCCTGCCGGATCCGCCCCGGCGGGTTGCGGCTGTACGCGCGCAGCTGGCGCTCCGCCTCCGCGATGGCGGAGGGGCGGGTGTGCCAGGTGTGGCGCAGGTACGCCTCCAGCGCGCGGCTGCGCCGCTCGGGGGTGTCATCGGCGGGCTGCCCCAGGTAGGCGCGCATCACCTGGTCCAGCTCGCCGTACCGGCGGTCGTGTTCGAGGGGCTTCATGGACATGTGCGGGCAGCCCCTACAGGTAGACCGGGACGGTCGTGTGGACGACGAAGCCGTGCGGGCTCGACGGTTCGCGGCGCAGTACGACGCGCGCCGCCCGTACGTCGACGGGCCCGTGCCCGGCCAGCAGATCGGCCCCCACCTGCACCCGCCCCACGGGCTCCGCGCGGGAGGGCCAGGCCGCCTCGACGGTGAGCCGGGCCCGGGTGCCCTGGGCGAGCCAGCGGTGGACGGCCTGCTCGTTGGCGGTCACCACCTGCTGGGTGGCCCACTGGGCGGTCTCCCGGTCGGGGTAGGAAGCGGAACGGGTCAGCACCGGGGCATCCTCTCAAATCTCCTGGTCATCAGTAGTCGGCGAAGTTCCAGAACATGCCGACCTCGGTGTCCGTGACGACGATCAGGCCGTAGTCCTCGGAGTAGACGCTCAGCGGGCTGTACGCCCAGCTCCGCTCCGTGAAGTCGAGGGTGCCGGGGACCGGCCCGGGCTTGCTGACGTTGGTGTGGAACGTCGCGGAGTCCCCGTACCGCGCGAGGACCGTGCGCGCCATGACGCGCAGTTCCTCCTCGCTCTCCGTGAAGCGCTTGAGGCTGGACAGGGTGCAGCCGTCGTCCGTGAGGGCCAGCAGCAGGTTCTCGGCGCTGCCCCGGTCGATCTCCCACAGGCGGGGCGCGACGTACTCCGGGGGGTGGCCGGCGAAGGGGAAGGCGGGGGACTCCTCGCGCTCGGGTGCCCGCGCCGCGTCGTCGAGACCGGTCCAGCCCCGCGGGTCGGGGACCCGGGCCATCAGCGCGAGGACGTCGAGGACCCAGTCCTCGTGGCGGCGCGGGCCCGTGGCGTCGTACGGGTAGGCGTCCTCGAACAGGTGGCGGACCGCGGCTTCCCAGGAGGTCTGGTCGACGGACATGTGGTGCTGGCCTTTCTCGGCGGGGCGGCGGGTCGGCGGGTCTTCGAGCTCTAGGTCTTCGAGGGCATGGAGGTCATCACGGTGAAGGGCGGGGTGCGGCTGCTGTCGTACTTGATGCGCGTGTCGATGCCGTTCACGTCGTACGCCTTGGCGCCCAGGCCGCCCTGCTTGTACCCGGACAGCGGGTCGTTCGGGTCCACCGGCTGTTTGCTCACGCTGCGGCCGCTGGTCTCGCCGCCCGGCGCCGTCGCGTAGAAGGACTTGACGTCGCCGTCGGTCGCCGGCGGCGGCCCCTTGATCCATGCGTCGATGGCGGCCTTGTTGTGGTTGAGGTTGTACTCGGTCAGGTCTTCGGCCCGCTGGTAGTTCGGGAAGGCGGAGGAGCCGCTCGGCATCGGCTTGCCGTGCGGCCAGGCCGCCGTCGGGCCGTTCGACTGCTGGTCGCGCAGGCGCTGCGCCAGCTGCTCGTCCGTCTTGCCGACGTGCTTGTCCAGCGAATGGCCGTCCGCCGAGTACTCGTTGGCGCCGAGGTTCAGATCGTAGTTCCCGTTCGAGTCGATCTTGAGCCACACCTGCGAGTCCTTGAACTCCTCCAGGGACCGCATGCCGAAGCCGTGCGCACGGGCGACGCCGGCCTCGAACGTGGGGGCGCTCAGGTAGGCCTCGTCCAGCGGCGCCCTCAGCGCCTCCATGCGGGTGGTCAGGCCGGACAGGATGCCGGTGTACGTGTCGACGATCCGGTTCAGCTTGGCCGTGTCGATGTTCAGTACGGTCTTGACGTCGAAGGAGAGGATCAGCCCCACGCCCTTGCCGATGGCGGAGGTCACGGTGCTGATGATGCTCTTGGGGTCCTTGGGCTTGGCCAGGTCGTCGATGATCTCCTTGGCGGCCTTCCACATGGCCCGGTGGAGCTCCTCCGCGACCTCACGGTTCAGGTCGACGGCGGCTTCCGCGTACTCCCGCAGGATGGTGGCCGTGCCGTCGGCCGTGTCCTTCAGCACGGCCAGCACCGGTTCGCTGCCCGTGGGGACGCGGGGCGTGCCGTGCCCGGAGTTGGCGGTCTGCGCCCACTGATAGCCGTTGCGCTGCTGTCCCCACGCCGTCGAGCCCCACAGCGCGCCGCAGAAGGTCCGCATGGCGGCCTCCCAGTCGGCCTGCTGGTGGTTGGTGATGGCGCCGACGGCCTGGGTGAGCTGGTCCGCCACCAGCGTCGCCGTGATGGAGACGTCCATCCAGGCGTGGCACAGGGAGTTGAGGTAGTGCTGCTGCGGGAAGGGGTAGACGTCCGCCACCCGGCCGACCCGGAACACGTGCTTGCACAGCGGCTGGAGCACGTCCCGGACGATCTCGGGGATGCCCTCCATCAGGCCGCGCAGGAAGTCGTCGCCGCCGTCGTCGTCCCCCCACTTGATGTCGGGGACCGGGTCGAAGTGCGGAGCCCTGTCGATGACCGTGGGCCGCGGGCGCTGCTCCGCCGTCTTCCCCGGCTGGGGATGGGCCGCCGCGTCCGCCTTGGTGTAGGCGTTGGCCGTCTCGGTGAACCCGACGGCTACGCCGCCGACACTGAGCACGGAACGGCCCCAGACCTCCAGCCAGCGGTCGCCGATCTTCTTGTACGCCTGGGCGAACCGCTCCGCCTCGGTGCCGGCGCCGCCGGCATCGGGGTGCTTGCGCAGCTCCTCCAGCAGCTTGTTGGCACCGCGCACCAGGAAGTCCTGCTGCGAAGCGACCCGTCCGGAGACCGACCACAGGTCGCTCGGCTTGACGTCGATGGCACCGCCGGCGCCGGTCACACCGGTCCCACCGGTCGCTCCGGGGGGCGGGGTGGGGGAGGGCGTGGGGGACGTGGTCGGGGAGGGCGTGGGTGTGGGCGTCGGAGTGGGCGTGGCGGTAGGTGTGGGCGTCGGTGTGGCGGTGGGCGTCGGCGTGGCCGTGACGGTGGGCGTCGGTGTGGGGCCGGCCATCAGGCGCCGCCTCCCCAGCCTTCGAGCACGGACCTGTTGGCCGCGGCGTAGTTGAGGTGTCCCTTGACCACGACCTCGTGGAGCCAGGCCTGGGCGGCCTTGAGGTCGTCGGCGGAGCGGCTCCACGCGTCCAGCTCGTCGATGAAGGTCTCCCGTGCCTCGCCGTCCCAGCTCAGCACGGCCTTGGTGGCCTGCCCGTACAACACGTCGAGCTTGTCGTTGAGGGCGCCGAGGATCTCCTCCAGGTCTCCCGAAAGGCGTTGCAGGGTGGCGAAGTCGACGGTGATCCGGTCGTCGTCCGGCATGGTGCTGATCCCCTCGGCTCAGATGTCCTGGAGGCGGCTGACCGCCCGTACGGGGTCCGGCGCGGGCGCCTGGTCCGGCACGGTCAGCGCACGGGCCGCGGCGGACACGTCCTGGCCCTCCTGCGACCGCCGGAAGGATGCCAGGACCTCGAGTTCCTGCTCGGTGAACCCGTCGCGCGAGGCGCGGGTCGCCGCTTCCAGCAGGGCCACCACCTTGCGGATGCGCACGGCATCCTCGGCGACCCCGCGGTGCAGCGCCCGGTAGGCGGTGGCGGTGGGCCCCTGCCAGCCCGCGGCGATCTTGTCGACGACCGCGTCCATCCTGCGGACCTGCTGGTCGAGATGGCGCTGCATGTCGTCGAGGTCGTCGGCCAGCCGGCTGAGGCCGGCCTCCGAGACGCCCAGATCGCCGTTCTGCATCCCGGGCCCCCGCCCCCTAGACCGCCGGACGTCCGTCCGGACGTCCGTCCGTACGCCTGTCCGCGCGCACGGGCGCCCACTCTAACGCCGGTCCCCGGCGCGGCCGAAGGCGGCGGCCGCGGCCGCACCGCGTCCGTTCAGGGCGTCGATCTGCTGCCGTCGAGCCGCTCGATGCGCGCGATGTTGCCCCGGTCCTCGGGGTCCGTGCTCGCCGTGGCGGCGAACCAGGCGTCGAGGATCTCCTTGAGCAGCGGCTCCGAGGTCAGGCGCAGGCTGAGGGCGAGCACGTTGGCGTCGTTCCAGCGGCGCGCCCCGTCCGCGGTGTAGGCGTCCGTGCACAGGGCCGCGCGGACGCCGGGCACCTTGTTCGCGGCGATCGAGGCCCCCGTACCGGTCCAGCAGCACACGACGGCCTGCTCGGCGTTCCCGGCGGCGACCTCACGGGCCGCCGCCTCCGAGCAGGCGGCCCACTGCGGGTCGTCCCCGGGGCTCAGGGCCCCGTGGACCAGCACCTCGTGCCCGCGCTCGCGCAGCTGCCCGAGGAGGGCCCGCGCCACGGGTTCGTCCATGTCCGAGGACACACAGATACGCATGACCCGAGGCTAACGGGCCCCCTGCCGGCGGGAGCTCCCGCCGTGGCTCCCCGTGACCGCCCGCCGTGACCGCCCGCCGTGTCAGCCGCGGGTGGCGCGGCGGCCGAAGGCGAACCAGAGGCCCAGCAGCACCCCGCCGCCCACGGCGACGACGGTGGTGGCCGTGCCCGAGGCGAGGCTCGCGGTGGCGACGACGGCCAGCGCGTACGCCAAGGGCAGCAGCACGTTCAGGTTGGTGACGGCTGTCTTCGGACCTTGTGACATGGGTGGGTCCCCCTGCTGGGTGGTTGGGTGGTACCCGGCCGCAAGTCGTGTGCGCAGCGGGCGGGTTGGTCGTGGAGCGCATCGTTCCGGAAGGATCATCTCACCTGGCGGCGGGTGCCGTGAGCGCTCGCACTGGATCTCACGCTCCGTCACATTGCGTGCCCTCAAAGCCGGTTCGCGGTGCCTGCCATCTGCGGGCCCGCCATCCGCGCGAAGAGCCCGTGCGTATCGGCCATGAGCTCGTCGAACGTGCCCTGCTGGACGACCCGGCCCCGTTCCATGACCACGATGCGGTCCGCGTCGACCACCGTGGACAGCCGGTGCGCGATGACGATCCGGGTGGCGTTCAGGCGGCGCGTGCTCTCGGCGACCAGCCCCTGGGTGGGGTTGTCGAGGGCGCTGGTCGCCTCGTCGAAGAAGACCAGGCGGGGCCGTGCCACCAGGGCGCGGGCGATCATGAGGCGCTGGCGCTGGCCGCCGGAGAGGGTGTTGGTGCCCTCGGAGAGCACGGTGTTCATGCTCATCGGCATGGCCCGGATGTCGTCGGCGAGGCCGGTCATCTCGGCGGCCGCCCAGGCGTCGTCGAGGGTGTGGCCGCCGGAGCCGACGATGTTCGCGAGGATGTCGCCGGCCTGGAGCGAGCCGTTCTGCAGCACCACTCCGCACTGGCGGCGGACCGCCGAGACGTCCAGCTCGGCGAGGTCCTGGCCGTCGTACAGCAGGCTGCCGGACAGGGGGGTCTCGAAGCCGAGCAGGAGCCGCAGCAGGGTGGACTTGCCGCTGCCGGAGGCGCCGACGACGGCGATGAACTCGCCCGGCATCACGGTGAGGCTGACGTCGTCGAGGACGAGCGGGCCGTCCTGGCCGTAGCGGAAGGACAGGTGCGAGACGGCGATCCGGCCGGACAGGTCGCCGGGGTCGGCCTTGGTGCCGTCGTTCTCCGGTTCCGCTTCGAGGATGGGCTTCAGCCGCTCCAGCATCGGAACGGTGCCGACGGCGGTCACGGCGGAGGCGGTGAACTGCAGGCCCGCCGAGAGCAGCAGGTTGAAGGCCGCGAAGAACGGCAGGAAGGTGGCGAGCGGCACCTCTCCGTGCAGGGGGCCCGCGGTCACCCCGAAGACGACGGCCGAACACAGCAGCGGGAAGCCCGCGTTGAAGGTCGTCACGCTGTTCTGTACGCGGCGGACGCGGGCGGACAGGCCGTGGCCGCGGGCGGCCAGCCGGGTCCACTCGGCGAAGGCCCGTTCCTCGGCGGCGGCCACCCGCAGCTTCGGCATGGCGGTGAGCATCTGGAAGACCATCGCGGACATCGCCTGTTCGTGCGTGTACTCGCGGCGGGCCCAGCGGAGTTGGAGCCGTCCGGCCGCGGCGGCGAACAGGACGCCGACGGCCGTGAGGCCGGTGGCGACCAGGGCCAGGGTCAGGTCGTACCAGAAGACGAGGGCCAGGTTGGCGAGGCCGGTCAGCAGGGCCAGCGCGGCCGTGGTGAGCATGCCCGAGAGGAGTTCCTGGGCGGCGGTGACACCGAGCACGGTGGTGCCCAGCTCGCCCGTGGAGTAGCGGGTGAAGAACGCGGCCGGCAGGGACAGCAGCCGGTTCCACAGCCCGGCCTGCAGGGCGGCTCCGGTGCGGCTCTCCAGCCGGAGGACGGCGAGGTTCTGTACGACGGACAGCGCGGCGGTCACCAGGCCCGAGCCGACGACGACCAGGGACCCCTGCACGATCAGGTTCCGGTCGGCGTCGGCCACGAACTCGCCGAGCACCTTGCCGGTCATGACCGGGATGATCAGGCCGATCAGGGCGACGAGCGCGCCGGTGAGGGCGAGCCGGGCCAGGTCCCGGCCGTGCCCCAGGGAGGGCGAAAGGCCGAACCTCAGCAGGCTGGGGACGTCGCGCACGGCCGCGGGCAGCGGCCGGTACAGCACGACGGCGGCGGGGCGCAGCCGGCCGGCCGTCTCGGCGTTGAGCAGGGTGACCCGGCCCTGGTCGACGAGGACGTACCCCTGGCCCAGGGGCAGCAGCGCGACGGGCCGGCCCGTGACGTGGTACCCGAGCACCGGCCCCACGTCGCGGGTCCACCAGCGGTCCTCCAGCCGGATGCCGCGGGTGCGGAATCCGGAGGCGAGGGCGATGGCCCGCAGGTCCTCGGCGGCGCTGCGGCGGCCCGGGCCGGGGCTCCGCACCGGGGGGCTGACGGAGAAGCCCTGCCGGGAGGCGACCAGGCGGACCGCGGCGAGCGTCGGCTCGTCGTCGGCGACGTCCGCGAGCTTCAGGCGCGCGCCGGTGTCGTGGAGGACCGCGTCGAAGGTGCGGACGGCGGACGACAGGACCTTCCCGTCCTGGGTCCGGCGCGCGGCGAGTTCGGCGCGCTCGCGGGCCCGCTGGACGGCGATGCGGTGGTCGATGGTGGTGCGCAGCCGGGCGGAGTGCTCGGTCAGCGCGTCCGTCAGCCGGCCCTCCCGGTAGACGGAGAGGAGGGAGGCGGTGGTGAGGCGGGCGGCGCCGCGGGCGCGGACCCAGTCCTGCTCGGTGAGGACCAGCTCGGCGCCGGGGCCGACGGGCTCCAGTGCGCCGGTGCCCTCCTCCCCGTCGGGGTCCGCGGCGCCCTCGGTGGCGGGGTCGCCCGGATCGAGGAGGCCGGATTCCACGCGGACGAACTGCACCCCGTCGACGGAGCGGGCCACGTCGCCCGGGTCGAGGTCGGTGCCGTCGGTGGTGCTCAGGGACGTGAACTGGCGGGGTGCGAGGGCGCCGGGGAGCGCGTCGGCGAGGGCGGTGAGCCCGGCGGTGAGGCCGGTGAGGAGCCGGGCGTGGTCGAGCCCGGCGGGGCTCTCGCCGTCCGGCCGGGGCAGCGTCGCGTGGCCCTGGCGGATCTGGTCGAGGAGGGACAGCGGCAGCCGGGTGAGCCGGGCGTCGAGCACAGGCCGGGCGATGAGGGTGTGCCGGCTCTCGGCGCCGGTGCCGCACACCACGATCATGCCGGCCTCGGCGCGGCACAGGAAGTAGCGCCGGCCGTGCGCTCCGCCGGTCCCGCCGTCGGGTCCGCGGTCCACGGCGAACAGGTCGGCCGCGCCCGATTCCACGTACAGCAGGGTGGCGGGGTCGTCGAGGCAGAAGGTCCGGGCGGGGGAGGCCGCGGGGGAGCCTGCGGCGGGGGGAGTGCTCACAGGGTGTCCTTCTCCTCGGAGCGGCTGGAGTCGAACAGGGCGGCGTAGCGGCCCTGGGCGGTCAGCAGTTCGTCGTGCGTGCCGCGTTCGGCGATGACGCCCCGGTCGAGGACGATGATCTCGTCGGCGTCGCGCACGGCCGAGAGCCGGTGGGCGATGATCAGGCAGGCGCAGCCGCGGCGGCGCAGGTTGTCCATGACGGTGCGTTCGGTCGCCGGGTCGAGTGCGCTGGTGGCCTCGTCGAGGACGAGCAGGGTGGGGCGGGAGGCGAGTGCGCGGGCGAGTTCCAGGCGCTGGCGCTGGCCGCCGCTGAAGTTGCTGCCCTGTTCGCACACCCGGGCGTTGATGCCGCCGGGGCGGGACATGACCTCGTCGAAGACGGCGGCGTCCTGGAGGGCGGCGAGGACGACCTCGTCGGGCACGGTGTCGTCCCACAGGGTCAGGTTGTCGCGGACCGTCCCGGCGAAGAGGGCGATGTCCTGGTCGACGTAGGCCATGGAGGCGGCCAGGACGGTACGGGGGATCTCCTCGCGGGGCTGTCCGCTGATGAGGATCTGCCCCGAGCGCGGCTCGTAGAGGCCGGTCACGAGCCGGCCAACGGTGGACTTGCCGCTGCCCGAGCCTCCGACGAGCGCGATGCGGGAGCCGGGGGCGACGGTGAGGCTGAGCGCGGTGACGACGGGGTCGGAGAGCGGGCCGTAGCCGAAGGTGATCTCGTCCAGGGTGAGTTCGCCGTCGAGCCGGTTGGCCGGTACCTCGGACCGGCCGCCCGTGGCGCCCTCGTCCAGGGCGTCCGTACCGGGTGCGCCGGGCTGGAAGCTCCGGGCCTGCGGGTACTTCTCCACGTCGTGGATGCGCTTGAGGTCGGCGTTCATCTCCTGGAGCCGGCTGCCCAGGTTGGTGAGCTGGGTGACGGGGCGGCTGAGGGACGCCAGCAGGGTCTGGAAGGTGACGAGGATGCCGACGCTGAGGGTGCCGTCGGCCACCCGCAGGCCGCCGACGAGCAGCATGACGCCGATGTTGACGACGGCGAGCAGGGGCGGCAGGACGGTCAGTACCGCGGTGGTCTGGCCGAGCCGCTGCTGGGCGGTGGTGACCTTGGCGAGGAAGCCGGCCCAGCGGGTGAAGGCGTCGGGCTCGGCGCCGGTCGCCTTGACGGACTCGATGGTGGACAGAGTCGCGAAGGTGGTGCCGATCAGGTTGCCGCGGTCGGCGCGCAGGGCGTCCACGGCGTCCTTGCGGGTGCGCGAGACCAGTTGCAGGACCAGTACGTTGAAGCCGGCGGTGGCCAGGCCCAGCAGGCCGAGCAGGACGTCGTAGCGGACCATCAGGGCGCCGTAGAAGACCACGAGCACGCAGTTGATGGTGGTGGCGGCGACGTCGCGCGAGAGGATCATCGCGACGGTGTCGTTGCTCGCGACGCGCCGGGCGACCTCGGCGGGGCGGCGCTGCAGGAAGAACTCGATGGGCAGCCGCAGCAGATGGCGGAAGAAGCGCGCCGACGCCACCAGTCCGGTACGGATCTCCATGCGCAGCAGGTAGTGCTGCTGGACGGAGGTCAGGACGAAGACCATCAGGGCGGTCACGAGCATCGCCAGGACCAGCGGCAGCACGGCCGTGGGCGAGTCGGAGACGAGCACCCGGTCGAGGAAGACCCTTGAGTAGGAGGCGCCGACGATGCCCGGCACCACCAGCAGCAGGCTGGCGAGCAGGACCAGCGGCAGGGCGCGGCCGGACGGCAGGCGGCGGTCCAGGAGGGCGGCGGCGGTGCTGCTGCGGCGGCCGCCGGGCGTGAAGTCGGGGCCGCGTTCGAAGGTGAGGACGATGCCGGTGTACCCGGAGTCGAACTCGGACCACTCCATCAGCCGGGGCCCGCTGGCCGGGTCGTTGACGGCGACCTGGGTGCGGCCGAACCGGGTGGTGATGCCCTCGACCACCATGAAGTGCTGGAACGCCCAGAAGATCATGACCGGCCCGGTGCGGAGCTTCTCCTCCAGCTGGTCGGTCTCCGCCTGGAAGCCCTTGGCGACGAGCCCGAACGAGCGGGCCGCGGCCAGCACGGAACTCGCCCGGGCGCCGTCCCGGGAGACTCCGCACAGGGCGCGCAGTTCCTCCAGCGGGACGTGCCGCCCGTAGTGGGCGAGGATCATCGACAGACTGGCCGCGCCGCACTCCACCGATTCCATCTGCAGGACGGTGGGCACCCGGTGCGCGCGGCGCCGGGCCCAGCGCCGCTTGCGGGCGGCGGTGCGCCGGGTGCGGCGGGCGTCCCGGCGGGAGGCGGCGACGGGGGGCCGGATCTTCGTGTCGGTCATGGCTGCCGTTTCCTCAGCTCGGTGTCGGGTGTCGCGGCGTCGGTGGCGGCGGCGTCGGCGGCACCGCTCAGCGCCCCAGCACCAGGTCGAACGGCGACTGGGTGCGCAGCTCGATCGAGGCGGACACGGAGGTCTGCGAGCTGAGCCGGATGGGCGGGGGCTTGGCGGAGCTCCAGGCGTAGCCGGAGGCGGAGCCAGATTCGGGGATCAGGTCGACGGTGACCAGGCGCGGCGCCTGGTCCTGCTGGAAGCTCTGGGCCGCCAGTTCGCCGCCGGCGATCGCCGCGAGGCCCTCGCGGGTCAGCGGGTACGGGGCGACGCTGGTGACCGTGCCGCGCAGCAGGCCGAACACGGCCGGGGGCGCGGTGGACACGTTCAGGTCGACGGGACGGCCGGGCACGAGCCGGGCGGCCCGGTCGGCGGGTACGAAGACGAGCGCGACGAGGCGGTCGCCGGGCAGGTCGGTGCGCTCGACGGTGGCGACGGTGGCGCCGGCCGGGACGAACTGGCCGGTGGTGAGCGTGGCGCTGATGACCTTGCCGGCGAACGGGCTGGTGATCGTCTGGATCTTCCCGGCCTGGTCGGTGAGGCGGGCGACGGGCTGCCCCGCGCTGACCTCGTCGGCGGGCCGGACCAGCAGGTCCTGGGCCATGCCGGTGTACGGGCTCTGCACCTGGCTGGTGCCGCCGGGGTGGGTCAGCACGCCCGGGGCGTCGACGGTGACGTCGAGCCGGACGAGCACCGCCCACACGCAGGCCCCGGCCATCACGATGAGCACGACGAAGACGGCGATCCAGCCGCGGGGGGCCGCGAGCATGACGGCGGCGTCGAGCTCGTCCGGCTCCCGCTTGCGCTGGAGTGCCTGGTAGCGGAACTTCATGGTGGTGTGTCCCCCCTGGCCGGGTCAGAGGCCCGCGGCGGCGGGCTCGGCGGCGGACTCGGTGCCGGACTCGGCCGAGGGCTCGGCGGCGGGCTCGGCGGGTCGGCTGCCCAGGACGAGCTCGCCGACGGTGCCCTCCAGCAGCGGGTCGCGGCCGGTGGCGGCGGCGAACGCGGTGGTGTCGCCGCCACCGAGTCCGCACACGGCCAGGCCCATCGCCGTGGCCACCAGGTAGACCGTCTGGTAGAGCACGCCGACGTGCTTGAGGATCAGCGGGTAGGCGACCGTCTCGTACTTCCACATCACGCGGCCGAAGCGGGCCGCCACGAGCAGTACGACCTGGGGGTCCCCCTCCATCATGGTGCCGCCGCGGGCCTCCTTGACCAGGGTCGCGGTGGCCGGGCCCGGCGCGGCGACCAGTTCCAGCTCGTGCCGGTCGGGCGCGTACCGGTACAGCCCCGGCTCCAGCCCCTCGCAGTGTGTGACCAGCGGGTAGACCTCCAGCTCGTGCACGGCTCCGCCGCTGGGCAGCGGGCGGTCGGCGAGTTCCTGCCCGTCGCTTCCGGTGAACGTGCCGCGGATGCGGACGGTCCGGTAGAGCAGCTCGGCGAGCTGGGCCAGCGTCAGCGGGTTCCCGGGGTCGTGCGCGCGCGTGGAGGTGCGCTGCTCGATGGCCTCGGTGAGGGTCAGGTCCCGGGCGGCGATCGCTTCGAGGTCGGGCACGGGCAGTGTCACGCGGGGCCCGTCGGCGGCGGGGGCCGCGACCGGCTCGGGGCCGAAGCGGTCCGCGTGCCGGTAGGTGCCGCCGTAGCCGGGGGCGGAGGCCGGGACGCGGGTGCGGGCGTGGAAGGCGAGGTCGACCGGGTCCCACTGGACGCTGCCGCGCTCCTCGGCCTGCGGGTCGCTGCCGGGGCCGCCGGGGGCCAGCGCGCCGGCGGTGGCGAGCAGCCGTACCAGCGGGGCCGGGACCTCTTCGGTCCAGGTGGTCAGCAGCGGGAGCAGCGCGGCCGCGCCGGCGCCCAGTTCCACGGCCAGCGGGCTGCCGGGGGCGCGCAGCGCGAGGGTGCCCTCGGCGGGTGACAGCAGGGCGTGCCGGCTCAGCCGGACGGGGCCGCGCGGGGCGGGCTTGAGGGTGGTGGCGCCGCGGCCGACGGGCACCAGGCGGGCGAGGGGAGCGCCGTCCGGGCCGGTCACGGCGTGTTCGAGGAGGCCCGCGGCTTCGAGCCTGGAGCGCAGCATCTGCCAGCGCAGCAGGCCCGTTTCGCCGTCGTGGGCCACCACGAGGGCGTTGATCGCGGTCTCGTCGCGGTCGCCCTCGCCGAAGGCGTGCAGCGCGGCCCGGGCGCCGGGGGTGATGGCGCCCAGGCGCACGGCGCCGAGGTGGGTGGTGATCTCCCCGTCCTCGAAGGTGCCGCCCCTGGCCAGCCGGCTGGTCAGGGTGTACGTGCCGGACGCCGCGGCGGCCGGCGGTGCCTGCCCGGGGAGTGTGCTCGTACTGGTCATGGCTCCAGCCCTGATGAGGCGCGGGCCGGGTCGTGCCCCGGCCCGCGGAGGTGTCGGATGATCAGGTACCGGTCTGCGCGCGGGGGCGGGCCCGCGCGGAGCGGCTCCGGCTCAGAAGAAGACGTTCCAGGTGTTCAGGTCGGCCTCGGCGAGGGGCTCCGTGAGGCGGCCCATGCGGACCGGAGCCTCGTAGAGCCGGCCGGGGCCCAGCCGCCGCCAGAAGTGACGCAGGCCGGGGGCGATCACCTTGACCACGTTCAGCTCCAGGTCGGGGCGCGTCTGGTCGACGACGATGACCTCGGAGCCGGCCTCCTTGATCCGCTCGACCTGGTCGCGGATGCGGGCGGCGAGGTCGAACCCGGCCTGCGGGCCGACCTTCGTGGCCGGCAGTTCCGGGTCGGGCAGCAGCCAGGGTTCCGCGGCGACGGTGGCCGTCTTCAGCCAGGTCAGGGTCTCCAGGTCGCCGACGAGGTAGGAGGTGTTCCCGGCGGCGTCGCGGGTCTCGATCATCGGCAGGAACTGGTTGAGCTCGGTGAGCGCGCGGAAGGCGGCGACGCGCGGGTCCGGGTGGGCGCCGAAGCCGACCATGATGTCCTCGACGCTGTGGCGGCGGCGCGAAGCGGCCACGTACACCGGCATGCCGAGGTCGGTGGTGAGGTCCATCATCCACAGGTCGCGGTCCATGGCGCCGTAGTAGCTGCGCAGTTGGTCCACGTACGGGTCTTCGAGCGAGTCCATGTCGAAGGCCGGCAGGCGCAGCCGGTTGTACCACCAGATGGCGACGGCGTCGCGCTCGGTCAGCTCGCACAGGCCCTGGAGGATCGCCTCCTCCAGGGAGTTGCCGGCGGCGGTGCCGTTGGAGTCGGCGATGCAGAAGAAGTGCTCCTGGAGGTCCGGGTGGCCGTACCAGGAGTAGGCGGCCGGGATCAGGCGCTCCTCGTCGTGGGTGAGGGACCAGCCGCTGGTCCAGTCGATCGCGACGTCCTCGGGGAACCGGTCCGGCACCTTGTGCAGGCGGTTGGCGGGGTCCTGGTTCCAGGTGTCCCGCGCGGCGACCTGCGCCTCGGAGAAGTGCAGCAGGCTCGCGGGGTGGACCACCGTGCCGGGGTCGAGGTCGCGGTAGGCGGCGCGCCGTACGGCCTCGTCGCCGCGCCAGACGCCGGCGTAGCGCTCGATGGCCTCGCAGACGGCGCTGACCTTGGCCTGGATCTCGGAGCGGCCCTTGCCGCCGCTCTGGCCGCGCAGGTTGCGGCGCAGCAGGTCCATGCTGTCGTTGACCATCGCGAAGTTGTGGCCGGCGGCGTAGCTGTAGGTCAGCGTGTTGGACTCGGGCGTGTGCGAGACCAGCTTGGTGATGGCACCGAGGTGCGGGCTGATGTGCTTCTCCAGGCGGGCCAGCGTGGCCTCGGGGCTGTTGACGCGGTAGCCGCCGTCGCTGGTGTGGCTGGCGTCGCCGGAGGTCAGGACGATCTTGGGGCTGCGCTCGCTGACCAGGGCCGGGTCCCCGCAGGAACGGCACTGGGGCTGGCGGATCAGCGGGTGCCGGTCGGTGGTGAGGGTGGAGAGGTCCAGGGTGACCATCTGCCCGCACAGCGCGCCGGGTTCGCCGGTGGCGGCGATCCGGGCGGCCTCGGCGGCGATCAGGCCCGCGGCGGCCAGCGGGCCGGCCGGGATGGAGGCGCGCGCCGGGTGGCGGGGCACGGAGTCGCCGCGCTTGCCGGCCAGGTAGCGCTCCAGCTGGCGGTTGCCGGCCAGGCGCTGGGCCAGACAGGTCCAGCAGCCGGTGTGGTCCGGGTCGAGGAACGGGCCGATCCAGGGCGAGATGCCGCCGGTGCGGGCCAGCAGCCACGGCCTGGCGGCCGCCAGCTGGCGCTCGTTGCGGGCTTCGAGGGCCGGGTCGAGGTAGTCGTCGACGAGGGCGACGGAGATCCCCTCTTCCGGCACGGTGTCGAACGCGCCGGTGAGGGCGGTCAGTCCGAGGGCACGCAGCGCCGCGAGGACCGGCTCGGGGTCGACACCCGCGGTCGCGCAGACCGTGACGGGGGCGGTGGCGAGGGTGGTGGCGGGGTCGATGCCCAGGGCGTCCCAGTACGCGAGGGTGGCTTCCGGCAGGTCGGGCCGGCCCTCGGCCAGGTGCCCGGCGGCGCCGAAGCGGGTGAGGGCCGCGAGCACGGTGGGGATGGGCAGCGTGCCGGCGAGGACCTGCACGATCTCCATGACGGTCTTGCGGCCGTCCAGGTACGGGAGCACAGCCGCGGCCGCTTTGCCGGGCACCAGGTAGTCCTGGCCCTCCGCGTAGAGGAAGACCCGCTCGCCCTCCACCACCTCGACGTGGAAATGGGCCTTGAGGCGCGGCTTTTCCATCTGTCCCCCTTGGTTCTCGCGGTCAGCCCTGACGTGGCATCACACCGGCAACCCAAACACGGGGCCGACCCCGGGTAAATGCTTCACCTGATACGCAGGAAGCGCCTCGAATACGTACTCCGGCGGTGATGCGTACGTACCGGGCCGCGCGCGGGCCGCGAGGCCGCGCGCACGGAATCGAGCCATCCGGTTGCGATGTAAGAAGCTGGCCCAACTGGACTGCAACTACTGCCCCTTTGGCTTGATCTGCCCCCGGCGCAATGCGACATTGACCCCATGCATTCACCCAACGGGGATCTGTACCACCGTGAGCGTGAGATGGGCCTCCTTCAGGGTGCCGTCGGTGAACTCGCCCTGGGGCGCCCGACGGTGGCCACCATCCACGGGTCGCACGGAATCGGGAAGTCCGCGCTGCTGAACGCGGTGCCCCGGCTGCTGCCCGCCGGGACCCTGGTGCTGCGGGCGCGCTGCCATCCGAGCGAGAGCCAGTTCCCGTACAGCATGGTGAGCCAGCTGTTCGACCCGGTCCTCGGCGGCGCCGCCGGCCACGGCACGCCCGGGCCCGGGCTCGGGGAAGCCGGTCCCACCCACGAGGCCCTGCTGGGCCTCCTGCGGACCACGCGCTCCCTCGCCGTCGACCGGCCGGTGGCCATCCTCGTCGACGACCTGACCACGGCCGACCCGCACTCGCTGCGCTGGTTCTCGTACATCGCCCGGCGGCTCGACGACCTGCCGGTGCTGATGGTGGCCACGCTGCCCGCCTCGGCGGCCGCCCAGGTGGCGGAGCAGCTCGGCCCGCTGCCGTACCTGCTGCGGCTGTGGCCGGAGCCGCTGTGTCCGACCTGTACGACCGAGCTGGTCGACCGCGCCTTCGACAGCCCCGTCGACCAGGAGCTGGCGGCGCTCTGCCACACCCTGGCGCACGGAAACCCGCTCGTGCTGCACGACCTGGTGACCCGGCTGCGGCGCACCCACGTGCCGCCCGGCTCGCCTGACCCCGGGCAGGTGCTGCCGATCGGGGCCCAGGCCCTCTCGGAGACGGTGCTCGCCTGGCTCGACGAGGACGAACCCTGCGCGAGCGAGCTGCTCACGCAGCTGGCCGTGCTGGGCCCCGACACCGACCCGGCCGTGTGCGCCGCGCTCTCCAAGCACGGCGAGGTGCACGACCAGCAGGCCCGCGAAACGCTCGTACGGGCCGGGCTCCTGGAGGCCGGTGTGCCCGGCCGTTTCACGCACACGGCGGTCCGGCCCGCGGTCCTCGCCCGGGTGTCGGCGCACGAGCGGCTCGTGCTGCACGGGCGTGCGGCGGCGGTCCTGGCCCGGCTCGGCGCCCCGGTCCGGCAGACCGCGGACCAGCTGATCCTGGCGGGCTGCGACTGGGGGATCGACGTGCTGCGCGGCGCGGGCATCCAGGCCTCCGGGGTCGGCGATCACGAGTCCGCCGCCCGCTACCTGCGGCGCGCGCTCACCCTGCTGGAGCAGCGGGGCGCGCCCGGGGCGGAGGGCGACGAGAGCGCGGCGAAGGAGGCCAGGGAACGTGAAGAATCGTTTCTCGACCTGACGGTGCGGCTCGGAGCCGTCGAACTCCACCGAGACCTCGACGCCTGCGCCCGGCAGGCCGCGGCCGCGGCCGACAGCCTGCTGGGTCCGGTCCGGCGCGCCGAGGCCCTGGCCCGGCTCGCCTCGCCCGCGCTCGTCTCCCGGGTCGAGGGCGCCCAGCCGTTCGTCCGAGTCTGCGGCGAGCTGGCGGCGCTGCCCGCGCCGCCGCGCGAACACCTGCTGCGGCTCACCGCGCAGACCCTGCTCACCGGGCACCGCTCCGGCCTGCGCCGGGCGGCCCGGCTCGCCGCAGCCGACCCCGGGGACCCGGCCGCGCACGTCTTCGCCGGGGCGCTCGCCGCGGCCGCCGCCGCCAGCGGCCGGCTCGGCACCGCGCGCCGGATGGCCCTGCGGGTCGCGGCGGGCACGGCGGGCGCGCCGGAGGGGGCGGCGCCCGCGTCGGCGGCCGGCCCGGTGGGCGCCGCCCTGGCCCTGACCTGGACCGGCGACCTCGACGGGGCCGCGGCCCTCGTCGACCGGCTGATCAGCATGTCGCGCGCGTCGGACGACCCCGCCACCACCCTGCTCGCCCACCTCGTACGCAGCGAGGTCCGCCACCGCCGGGAGGCGCACGCCGACGCGCACGCCGACGCCGAGGCCGCGCTGCACCTCGCCCGCCGGCTGAACGCCCCCGCCCTGGCCGGCGCCGCCGCCGCGGCCGCGGCCCGCGCCCTCGTGGGCCTGGACCGGGCGGCCGAAGCGGCCGTCCTGCTGACCGCCGAGCCGGAGACCGGGGACGCCCACCCGTTCATCAAGGCGCTGTCCCTCCAGGCGCACGGCACGGTCGCCGCGGCCCTCGGCGACCACACCACCGCCGTACGCCTGTTCCTCGACTGCGGCCACCGGCTCGCGCTGCGCGGCATCACCCACCCGGGTTGCGTGACCTGGAGGGCCCAGGCGGCCGCCTCGTACCGGGCCCTGGGCGAGGAGTCCGCCTCGGCCACGATCCTGGACGGCGCGCCCCGGCAGCGGGGCCCGGCGCAGCGGTCCCGGCCGGGGACACCCCAGGGGACACCGCAGGGGACACCGCCGGGGCGCGAGCGCACCCTGCTGAGCCCGGCGGAACAGCGGGTGGCCGAGCTGGTGGTGCGGGGCAGCTCCAGCCTGGAGGTCGCGGAGAAGCTGTTCCTCAGCAAGCGCACCGTCGACACCCACCTGGGCCGCATCTACCGCAAGCTCGGCATCCACAGCCGGCACGAGCTGGCCCGCGCGATCGGCGAGGAACTGGCGGTGTGACACGGGACGGTGGGCGGAGGAGCCGTCCGCAGGCCCCCGCCCACCGCGCCCCCGCCCACTGTGCCCCCGCCCACTGTGCCCCCGCCCACTGTGCCCCCGCCCACCGTGCCCGCGCCCACCGTGCCCGCGCTCCCGGGGGTCAGGCGCGCGCCGCCTCCGCGGACCGCCCGGCCCGGCCTATGCCCAGCCGGGGCGTGGTCGTCAGGTACAGCCCCGTCGCCGCGTCGTGGCCGCCGATGTCGTGCTGCCCGGCGGACATCCGGTCGGCCAGGACCTCGGCGGGGAGCGGGCCCGCGCCGCCCGCCCGCCGGGCGTCGTCGAGGTCCAGGACCCCGGCGGTGAGCGCCGCGAACGCCCCGCTGTCCGGTGCGGAACGCATCGGGTCCGGGCTCTCCCGAGGGGCCATCAGCTCGGGGTGGCGGCCGCGGGCGAGGCGCTGGGCGAGCCAGAAGTACGTGGACTTGCCGCGGTACTGCTCGTAGAAGCCGGCCACCATCGAGAACATGCGGGCGTACGCGTTGCGGTAGAGCGCCTCGTAGAAGGACAGCGCCTCCTCCTCGGTCACCTCGCCCGCGTCGACCGCGCTGATCGAGGCGGCGGCGAGCATGCCGCTGTACATGCCGAGGTGGACGCCGGTCGACAGCAGCGGGTCCAGGAAGCACGCGGAGTCGCCGGCGAGGAAGTAGCCGGGCCCGCAGAAGCTGTCCGCCGTGTACGAGAAGTCCTGCTCGACGCGCACGTCGTGCTGGAAGGTGCCGTCCGCCACCAGCTCGCGCACGGTCTGCGACTCCTCCACGGAGTCCAGGAACAGGGCCTCCATGCCCGCCGCACCTGCCGGGTAGCGCTGCTTGCGCTTGAGGAAGTGGTCCTGGTGGGTCACGAAGCCGACGCTGTACACGTCGTCCTTGAGCGGGATGACCCAGTACCAGCCCTCGGGGGCGGAGATGACGTTGATGCCGCCGCGGGGGGTGCGCGGCAGCAGCGCGCCGCCCTGGTAGTAGCCCCAGACGGCCACGTTGCGGAACACGTCGTGGGGCGTGCGGTTGTCGAGGTGGCGCACCGACAGCAGGCCGGCCCGGCCGGTCGCGTCGATCACGTGGTCGGCGCGGGTGGTGTGCTCCCGGCCCTCGTGGGTCCACTCGACCCCCACCGCGCGGCCCTCCTCGAAGAGCACCTTGCGGGCCTGGGCCCCCTCGACGACCTCGACGCCCTGGGAGGCGGCGTGGCGCAGCAGGACCTCGTCGAAGTCCGCGCGGTCGACCTGCCAGGAGGTCTGGGCGGTGGTGCCGAAGATCTCGGGCCAGTCGACGACCCAGTCGCGCTCGGCGCCCCAGCGCAGCAGCAGGCCCTCCTTGACCTGATAGCCGCGCGCTTCCACCTTCTCCAGCGCACCGGCCAGTTCGATGATGGACCGGCAGGACGTCGCCACGGATTCCCCGATGTGGTATCTCGGGAAATGGGCGCGCTCCAGCAGTTTCACGCGCGCGCCCTGGCGGGCCAGCAGCGCCGCGGCAATGGAGCCGGCCGGCCCACCGCCCATGACCACGATCTCGGATGCCATCGCTTTCGCCTTTCCCGTTCCCCGACGGAATTCCACCGCATTCCCTGCGTTGCGCGCGGGCGCGGGAATTCTTCGCAGCGGATGCCTCGCGGCGGATGTCTCGCATCGGATTTCCTCGGCCGAAGCGACCTTCGCACGACGGGCGGCGCGAATGAACGGGGGGCGATGCGCAGCGAGGGATTACGTATCCGGGGGATTGCGTAAGGGACCGCGGTGCGGGGCGTCCCGGCAGGCTCAAGCGCTGCCGAACCCGTCCGTCACGCCGAACACCGCTCCCCAGGGATCGGCCAGCAGCCCCGGGGCGAGCACACGGGCGCCCGCCGCGCGGGCGAGGCGCTCGAACGCGGCGGTGTCGGCCACCCCGAACCGCGGCACCCAGCGCGCGTCCGCCGCCTGCGCGACCTCCTCGGTCTCCGGCCGGGCCCCGCAGACCTCTCCGTAGAACGCCTCCGACTCGCCCGGCCGCGGGGTGTGCAGGGCGGCCCCGGTCAGCGCGCCGGCCTCGTCGACGACCACCACGCCCTCGTCGTGGGCGCCCTGCCACAGCCCGAAGGGCGCGCCCTGGGGGTCGACGGCGAGGCTGAGGCGGCCGTTGCCGCCGGCCGGGACACCGGCCACCACCACGCGGGCGCCGTGCCGCTCGGCCCGCCGCCCGGCGGCGTCGAGGTCCTTGGCCGCGAGGTACACGGTCCACGCGGAGCCGAAGCGGGGTCCGGCCGGGCTCGGTCCGAGGCCGCCGACGATCTCGCCGCCGAGCAGGACCAGGTGGTAGCCCCGGCCGCCCTCGGGCCGGAACTCCCAGCCGAAGAGGGCGGCGTAGAAGTCCTTGGCGCCGGTGGGGTCGACGCCTACGTGGTCGATCCAGCAAGGAGTTCCGTCAACGTACGAGCTTCGGCGGGGCACGGCACGGTTCCCTTCGGGGTGGTCGCGGACAGGCGTCCGTCGAGCAGGTCGGCGGCCTCTTCGGCAGCGCCCGATTCGGGCAGCAGGAGGCGCATCCGGGGGGTGGCCGCGAAGGCGGGGTCCGCCGAGGCGTCGGGGGGCCACACCGAGGCGGCGAAGTTCCAGTCCTCCAGCCGGGACCGCTGGGTGCCCCTGCTGCAGAGCCGGACCAGCGTGGCCGGGCCGAACCGTTCGAGGATGCCGGCCGTGGCGATCAGCCGCTCGGGGCGGACCATGACGGACGGGCCCGTCAGCGGCGAGCAGACCGTGCGCACGTCGTCGCGGGGGCCGTCGGTGAGGCCGCCGGCGCGGGCGCCCTCCAGGGCGGGTCCCCGCAGTTCCAGGGGCAGTTGGTAGGGCAGCGTCTCCCCGGTGACGCGATCGACGACCAGGTACTGGCCGGAAACCATGCGCCAGCCGCGTGCGCCGAGGGCGAGCGCCACGGAGTTCCGCGGTGAACCGATGCCGCCGACCAGCGCCACCACTGCGGCGCCCTTGGCCAGCACGGCGGCCTGGACGACCGCGTACGGGTGCTCCATGACGGCGAAGGGCGGCAGAACTGGCGGGATTCCGCCTATGCCGTGGTAGGCCCAGCGGCGTAGCACGCGGCCCTCACCGTCGAGCACGCGCACCTCGTGTGCCACCTGCCCGACCCCGGTGTGCGAGGCGAAGTGCAGGCTGACCGCGCTGCGCACCGGCTCCGCCCGCTCTTCGAGCAGGTGCCGGCCGAAGTGAAAGGCGAGGTCGGACTGGTCCACCAGGCCCATTACTTGGAGGATCATCCCAAAGAACTCGAGCGTGAATATCGGCATGTGTCCCCGCCCCCCGATTTACTTCCCTTGATCACTTTATACGGGCATCGACAGGCCTATTAAGTGACTAACAGGCCAAGAGGTGGTCCAGCAGCAGCGGCGCCACGGCCCACGGCTGCTCGAGAAAGGGCAAATGACCTGCGCCGGGGACCACATGGGACCGGCAGTGGGGCACCACCCGGGACAGCAAAGCGACGTTGGCGTGGAATGCGGGCATATCGGCACTGCCGGTTAGTGCGAACGTACGAGCCGTGATCCGTGCCAGGTCCTCCCCGGAGTGCACGTGCGAGCTCAGCCCCGCCATCGCCCCGTTGTCCAGCTCGGCCCAGGAATGGCGGGCCACGACGGACCGCAGCTCGGCGCGGAGCAGCGGATGGGCCTCGGTGCCCCGGAAGATGTCGGGCGGCGCCGCCATCCACAGATCGGCCAGCAGCTCGGCCGCCTCCGCCCCGCGCATCCGGCGCAGCATCAGCATCTCGATGTACCGCTTGCGGGCCGCCGGGTCGGGCGGTCCGCCGGCCGGGGTCGGCGCGCCCACGACGAGGCGGTCGACCTCGTCCGGGTAGGCGAGCGCCATCTCCAGCGCGACGGTCGAGCCGAAGGACAGGCCCACCCACCGCCGGGCCTCCTGCTCACGGGCCAGCCCCCGGACACGTGCGGCGAGTTCCGGCAGGCTCAGCCCCGGGCGCAGCGCCTCGGAGCCGCCGTGCCCCGGCAGGTCCACGCCGACGTGGCGCAGCCCCGGGAGCAGCCGCCACAACGGCCGCCACAGGGTGGCGTCCATGGTGTAGCCGTGCAGCCACAGCACGGTGGGGCCGCTGCCGTAGGCCAGGGTGCGCAGTCCGCCGTACGCGCCCTCGCGCTCGCCGGGCAGCGGCTCGCGGGAGGCGTGGCGGTGGCCGGCGTCGGCCGCCGCGGCGGCCGCCGTCCCGGGTGCGGTCGCCGTCCCGGGCGCGGTCCCGTTCGGATTCCCGCTCATGACGCCTCCCCGTCGCCCAGCTCGGCGAAGCCCGCGCAGAACTCCCGGTACGCGACGACGGCCGCGTCGGCCGCGTCGTAGCGGGGGGTCACCCGCGGGTTGAGGTGCTCCCAGACGGCGATGTCCTCGGCGAGGGCCCGTTCGCTGCCGGCGACCAGCATGGGCAGCTGGTTCTCGCGGCCCTCGCGCACGCCGACGGCGACCCGGGCGACGCAGCCCCCGCGCCCGTCGGGCACGGCGCCGGTGACGATGACGTGCACCTCGTCGGCGGGCCCGAACTCGGTGACGACGACCCCGGGGCTGTACGCGCGCGCGTGGAAGCGCGGCACGTACGGCGCGGCGGCCGCCGCCGCGCCGCGGCCGGCCCAGGGGGAGGCCGTCATCGGGAACTCCCCGTCCATCACCAACTCGCCGTGCACACCAATGGAATGGCTCATGCCGCGGATCCGGTGGACTTTGTGCAGAGCGGTGAAGTGGTCCGTGTCGAAGGCGTTCTCGACGATGAGGTCCGCGGCCGCGGCCACCGGCCGCTCCACCGCCTTGACCAGAGGCATCGACCCGGCCAGTTCCTTGAGTACGGTGCGCAGTCCGCGGTCGTCGTCCGGTCCGTCGGTGAGGCGTACGAAGACGGCGTCGCCGCATTCGACGACCTCGTGCTCGCGCACCCACGGCCGGCTGCCCTCGCCCGAGGGCTGCCCCAGCCCGATGCGCCGCCCGTGGAAGGGGCACACCAGGCAGCCGCCCTCCACCCGGCCGCCGTAGCCGAGATGGGCGCCGCGGTGCGGGCAGTCGGCGTCGTACGCACGCAGGCCGCGCTCCGTGCGCACGGCCACCAGACGGCGCGGGCCGATGTCCAACGGGACCACCTCGCCGTCCAGTTCGGATGCGAAGGCGGCCAGGTACCACCCCGAGTGCACGTTCAAGGACATCGCTTCCCCGCCTCCAGAACTTCCTGTGCGGCGCGCCGCCCGTCGGCGTACGCGCCCTGAAGCCACGGCAGGGCCCGCCCGGTCACGGCGGCCTCTCCCGCGAAGAACAGCCGCCCGTCGGGTCCGTGCAGGGGACGGGCCCAGTCCCGGGCCGCCCGGTCCGTGCCGGGTCCCGGGGCGCAGAACGCCCCGCCGCTGTACGGGTCGGCGGTCCAGTCGGCGGTCTCGGCGTCCACCACCGCCACGCCCCGGGTCCACGGCAGCGCCACGGCCAGCAGCCCGGCGAGGTGCACCGCGGATCCGGCCGCCTCCCGGACGCATGCGGCCGCGGCGGACTTGGCGACGATCAGCACCTCGGGGCGGCCCTGCCGGCAGGAGACGAACCCGCCGACACCGTCCGCGTCGAACACGGCGGCCGTTTCGGGAGCCGGGCCGGCCAGGGTCACCACGGCGCAGAAGCCGTCGCCGGGTACAAGCACCTGGGCGGCGGCGGTCTTGTCCGGGCCGAGCCCCTCGACGGTGAGCAGGCCGCCGGCGACCACGGCGGGCGGTACGGCCAGGACCGCCCGGTCCGCGGTGAGTTCGCCGTCGGCGGTGACGATGCGCACGCCGCCTCCGGGCCCGGCCGCGATCCGGTGGACGGGGGTGCCGGTGCGCACGTCCAGTCCTGCGGCGAGGGTGTGGGGCAGCAGGTCCAGGCCGCCGGGCACGGTGAACTCCCCGCGGCCGCCGCCGTCCTGGCGCACCGCGGTGGCCACCCCGGCGGCGTCGAGCCGGTCGGGGTCCGCGGCCCAGGTCTGGCGCAGCCATTCGCGGGCCGTGGCGGCCTCGGCGGGGGAGGCGCCGCTCGCCGCCAGCCAGCCGCCGACGCTGAGTCCGCCGACGCTGCGTCCGCCGGCGTCGAGTCCGCCGCCGGCGCCGCCGGGGGCCGGGGCGTAGCCGGCGAGCCTGCCCTCCAGCAGCCACGGCGGGTTCGCGCCGCGGGCGAGGACGCCCATGGGGCGGGCGACGCGGCCGGTCACGACGTACGCCGCCGACGGGCGGGGTGCGGCGGGCAGCGGGCCGAGGACGGTGTGGGCCGGGTTCCGGTCGCCGTGCACGACCTGCGCGCCGAGTTCGAGGACCGGGCCCCCGTCGGCCGGGCGGAAGGTACGGACGCGGCCGCCGATCCGGGGCCGTGCCTCCAGGACGAGGGCGTCGACGCCGGCCTGCGCCAGGCGCTGGGCACAGGCCAGCCCCGCGACCCCGGCTCCGATCACCACCACCTCAGGCACGCGCGTCCTCCAGCCCGGCGGTGCCCCGTACGCCCGGGTCCCGTACGCCCGCGTCCCGTACCTCCGCGCCCAGGTCGACGGGGAGAGCGGTGAGGCGGCGCGGGATCAGGGACGGCGCCCAGCGCGGGTCCGGGCCGGAGATGACGGCCTCGGGGAAGCGGTGGACGATCCGGCCGAGCAGCACCGCGCCGGACTGCTTGACCAGGCGGGCGGCCAGGCAGAAGTGCGGGCCGCCGCCGAAGGCGAGGTGCGGGTTGGGCCGCCGGTCCCACACCAGGCTGCCGGGGTCGGCGAAGACGGCGGGGTCCCGGTTGGCGGCGGCGAGCACCGCGAGGACCCGCTGCCCGGCCGGGATGCGCCCGCCGGGCAGCTCGGCGTCGCGCAGGGTGACGCGGGCGGTGAAGGGGATCGGGGCTTCGAGGCGCAGCAGTTCGTCGACGGCGGTCTCGGCCGCGTCCTGGCCGGCGGCGCGCAGGGCGGCGCGCACCCCGGGGCGCGGCAGCAGCCAGTACAGGGCGTTGCTGACGGCCTCGGCCAGCGGCTGCCAGCCTCCTACGACGGCCAGGCCGAGGACGCCGAGCATCTCCTGCCGGGTCAGCCGGGTGTCGGCGGCGAGCCGGCCGAGCGGGCAGTGCGGGTCGACCCGGCCGGTGTGGGCGTCCAGGAACCGGGTCAGCTCGCCCATGGCGGCGCGGCCCAGGCGCGCGATGTGCGGCGGGGCGAGCGGGTCGAGGTTGACGGACGCGGCACGGGCCAGTGCGGAGAGGGTCTCCCGCTGCTCTTCGGGCAGCCCGAAGAGGCGGGCCAGTACGGCGGTGGCCAGCGGTGCGCCCAGCTCCTCCACGGCGTCGAGGGGCACGCCGCGCTCCACGGCCCGGTCGAGCAGGGCGTCGGCGTCGGCGGCGATCGCCCCGGCCACGGACGCCAGGGCGGCCGGGCCCAGCAGCAGGGCGCCGGGGGCGCGCAGCCGGGTGTGGTCGACGCCGTCGGTGGTCAGCATGGACACCGGCAGCTCGTCGTCCCGGGACCGCTCGCGCTGCCCCGAGGCGGCGGAGAAGGCCGGATCCTTCAGCAGGGCCGTGCAGTCGGCGTGCCCGGTGACCAGCCACATGCCGGTCATCGGGTCGCGGTGCACGGGGTCGTGGGCCCGCAGCCACTCGTACGCCGGGTACGGGTCGATCCGCCCGGCGGGGCTGAAGGGGTGGGCCAGGTGGGCGGGCAGCCCGGCAGCCTTGGTCATGTACGCGTTCTCCTCATCACGGCGGCCATCTCGCTCATCGGGGGTGCCCGCACCTCGGGGGTGCCCGCTCTTCCGGGGTGCCCGCTCAGCGCACCCGCGGGCCGCGCCAGTCGAACGTCAACCCGGTCGCCAGCAGGCCGCCGACCGCCCAGAGCGCCAGGACCAGGGCGATGCGGCCCAGCTCCCAGGACCCGGCCGGCTCGACGGCGGTGAAGGAGTCGGGCAGGAACACCGAACGGAAGCCCTGCGCCATCCACTTCACGGGGAACAGGGCGGCCGTGTTCTGCATCCACAGCGGCAGGTTCTCGAACGGGTAGAACACGCCCGAGATGAACTGCAGCACCATGAAGACCGGCGTCACCACGGCCGCGGCGGACCGGCTGTTGGGGATCAGCGCGCTGTAGGCGGTGCCGGCCAGCGCGCAGGCCGCGGTGCCCAGGGCGAGGCACCACGCGAGGGTGCTCCACCGCTCGGCGGTCTGCGGCAGGGGCAGTCCGAACGCGGTCACGGCGATGCCGATGAGCAGGGCCGTCTCCAGCACGGTGGTGACCACCACGCGGACGAGTTTGCCCACGAAGTACGCCGACTTGGGCATCGGTGTCAGGGCCAGGCGGCGGATGGTTCCGGTGTCCCGCTCGATGGCCACGTTGATGGCCAGGCCGGAGAACGCGGTGCTCATGACGCCCGCCGCGATGACCCCGGCCATGAAGACCTGCCGGAAGTCCGTGTCGGTGCCCTCGACCTTCCCCTCGAAGATCGAGCCGAAGACGACGAGCAGGATCACCGGGAAGAAGAGGGTGAACACCAGGGACTGCTTGTTGCGGAAGAACGCCCTCAGTTCGACGGACGAACGTGCCGCGCAGGCCCGCGCGTAGCCGCGCGCACCGCGCGCGGCAGGGCGTGCGGGCATGGAGGCAGCCGCGGATGCAGCTGCGGATGCAGCCGCGGAAGCGGGCCCGGAAGCCGCCGCGGATGCGGGCCCGGATGCGGCCGGGCGGGCCGCCGCGTCGCCGGGGGACTCCGGTAACGAGGTGCTGGTTTCGGGCACGGGCACGGTCGCGGTCATGCGGCGGTCTCCCTGCTCTCCCTGTCGATCAGATTCAGGTAGATCTCTTCGAGGGTGGGCCGGTGCACGCGCAGGTCCGCGAGTTCCAGCGAGCCCGCCTCGCGGGCCCAGGGCAGCAGCAGGGCCAGCGCGTGCGAGGGCGCGGCGGTGCGCAGCGTCACGGTCCCCGGACCGGACGGCATGACCTCCGTGCCCGGCGGCAGCGCGGGCAGTGCGACGCCGGCCAGGGCTTCGCCCCGGCGGAACGAGATGGTGGAGGGGGTCTGGTCGCGGCCGCCGAAGGAGGCCAGCGGCCCGTACTCGACGAGCCGGCCGCCCACCACGACGCCGGCCCGCTGGGCCAGTTCCTCCGCCTCGTCGAGGTAGTGCGTGGTCAGGACGGTCGTACGGCCGCGGTCGGCGAAGTACCGGACGAGTTCCCACGCCTCGCGGCGGGCCACCGGGTCCAGTCCGGTGGTCGGCTCGTCCAGGAAGATCAGTTCGGGATCGCCGACGACGCCGACCGCGACGTCCAGCCGGCGCTGCTGGCCGCCGGACAGCGCGGAGGCCTGGCGGGACTGGAGCGAGCCGAGCCCCACCATGCCCAGCACCTCGCCGACCGGCAGCGGGGCCGGGTACATGGCGGCGAAATGCGTGACGACTTCTTTTACGGTCAGATCGGAATAGGCGCCCGCCGTCTGCGGTACCACGCCTATTCTCGCCCGCCATTCCCGCGGGTCCTCGGCCGGATCACGGCCGAGGACCCGCACGTCTCCACCGGTGCGTCTCTGTACTCCCGTCAGAATGTCGACGGTCGTGGTCTTGCCGGCGCCATTGGGTCCGAGCAGTGCGAAGACTTCGCCGCGATGAATATCGAGGCTGAGGTCGCGAACGGCTTGGACGTCACCGTAGCGCTTGGAAAGTCCGCGTACGGAAACGGGATGTGCCGGCGGCGCAGAGGGCATGTGACGCTCCAGCGAAGGGGGAATGGATGCGAGCGCCCGTGCTGCTCAGGTGCAGCAGCAGCAGGGGCAGCAGCAGTAGTTGCAGGCGTCGAGCACACCGGCGGCGACGTCGGACAGGTCGCCCTCGCTGAGCTCGACAGCGTCGACCGTCGGGGTCGCGGGGATGTGGAACTCGTAGCGACCGGTCGCCAGACCCGTCTCCCACAGGTCGACCTGCACGTCCAGGTTGCCCTGCTCGTGGCCGTCGGGGGCCTGGGTGACGATGACGACCTCGGCATCGGCGGGGAGTTCGAGGCCGGCTTCGGCGAGCGCGGTCCGCGGCTCGTTGGCGAGCTTGGCGGAGAACGCCTCGTCGGACCAGGCGCTGATGAGAACCCGGGTGTAGGAGTTCACGAACTCAGCGCGCTGCTGCGGGTCGAGTGCCATGTGGACTCTCCATTCCATGCGATTGCTGCGGATTCGAAGCGGTCTTTGTGTCGGCGACAACACAAGATTCACACGGTGGAACCGCCCGGCCAAGACGCAATGCAACGTAATCCGAAGGCCCCCGGCCGATGAGTATCCGGCCGCTCTCAATAAGCATTGAGCCTATTCTTCCGGGGAGTTACTGTGACCCAACCACCCGCGCATGCAGGCCCGTTGCCCTACGTGCGTAGGCATGCTCTCACGCGGGACGCCGTACGGCGCCTGCCGGGAGCGGAACCGGGGTAATGACCACGGTGATTACGGAATTGCCGACAGTCGGTACGTAGCGCGGGACCGGATTGCGTAGAGGGCGTACGTACATCGGATCAAGCCATCCACGGAGGTTCACGTGACAGCCACCACCGCACCGGCGGGCACCGTCCCACCGGGGCCGGACACCCCTGTGGACATGGCACTCATGCGTGCCGACCCACTGGCCTTCGTGACCGGAATGAACCGTCGCTACGGCGACATCACCAGCCACGTCGGAGACGGCGAGCGGGTGGTCATGCTGCACCGGCCCGAGCTGGCCAGGCACGTACTGAAGGACAACACCGCCAACTACACCAAGGCCGGCACCCCCGACGACGCGATGCTCCGCCCCCTCCTCGGCAACGGGCTGCTGACCAGCAACGGAGCCGACTGGGCCCGCCAGCGCAAGCAGTGCGCCCCCGCCTTCCGGCGCACCGAGGTCGCCACCTTCGACCGCATCATCACCGAGGAGACCGAAGCCCTCCTGGCGCGCTGGGAGCCGGCCGTGCGCGACGGCAGCGCCCTCCCCGTCGAACACCACCTGACCTCGCTGACCCTGGCGATCCTCACCCGCGCCGTACTCGGCGTGGACCTGGGCGCGGCCGGCGAGGGCTTCGGGCGCGCCGTCGACGCCGCCAACCGCTTCATGGGGCACTACGTACCGACCCCCGACCCGGACCCCGCGGACACGGCGCTGCGCCGCAAGGGATACGTACAGGCCCGCATGTTCCTCCAGATGGTCTCCCGCACCGTCATCGCCTCCCGGCGGTCGCTCGCCGGCGCACAGCCCGCGGCCCACGGGTCCGCGTCCCTGCTCGACGCGATGATCGGCGAGCTGGACGACGAGGAACTGCGCGACCAGGTGCTCACCCTGGTCATGGCGGGCCACGAGACCACGGCCAAGGCCCTGACGTGGACCCTGTACCTGCTCGACCGGCATCCGCAGGAGGCGCGGAAGGTCCGGGCGGAGCTCGACGCGGTCCTCGGGGACCGCACGCCCACCGCGGCGGACCTGCCCGACCTGGTGCACTGCCGGCGCGCCATCGAGGAGGCCATGCGCCTCTACCCGCCGGTGTGGCTGATCTCCCGGCGCGCCAAGGGCCCCGACACCGTGGGCGGTTACGAGATCCCCGCCGGGACGCTGGTGTGCGTCAGCCAGTGGGTGCTGCACCGGCACCCCGACTACTGGGACCGGCCCGATGCGTACGTACCCGACCGCTTCGCGGACGCCGACCTGCCCAGCCACCTCTACCTGCCCTTCGGCGGGGGCGAGCGCATCTGCATCGGCCAGCACCTGGCCCTGATCGAGGCCACGCTGGTGCTGGCCGTCCTGATGCGCGCGACCCGCCTCGAACTGGAGCCGGGCTTCCCGGTGGAGCCGGAGGCCCTGGTGACCCTGCGCCCCAAGCACGGCATGCGGATGACGGCGAGGCCCCGATGACCACGACCCCTGTGACCGGCACGACCCCTGTGACCGGTACCCGCCCCGTCGGCGGCTCCTACGATCCCGCCGCCACCACGGCCGGCGGGCTCACCGGCGAACTGGCCCGGCTGGAGGCCCAGGCCGAGCTGTCGTTCGACGCCGAGCTGCGCATCCTGCGCGAGGCGGGCCTGGACGCGCACGCCGGCCCGTTCGTCGAGATCGGCGCCGGCTCCGGGGCGGTCACCCGCAGGCTGCGCGCCGCGCTGCCCGGGCTCGCCCACACCGCCGTGGACATCGACGGCGACCTGCTGGCCCATGCCGCCGGCTGCGGAGCCGAACTCCTCGTCGCCGACGGCGCGGCCCTGCCGCTCCCCGACGACTCGGCCGGCTTCGTGCTGCTGCGCTACGTACTCCAGCACCTGGCCGACCCGCAGGCCGTACTGGCCGAGGCGCTGCGCGTGCTGCGGCCCGGGGGGCGGATCGCCGTGACCGAGGTCGACGCCTCCTGCTGGGGCCTGGCCGAGCCCTCGTACCCCGAACTGGCCGGGATCCACGGCAAGCTGGCCCGGGCCCAGACGCTGGCGGGCGGCGACCGGACGCTGGGCCGCCGCCTGACCCGGCTGCTGCGCGGCGCGGGCTGCGAGGACGTGGCCCTGCGTCCGTTCGCCACCACCAACGACGACCACCCCGTCGAGGCCTTCGCCCCGCACCTGGGACCCGGCCGCCTTCAGCCCCTCGTGGCCTCCGGGGTGGTGAGCCTGGGCGAGTTCGCGCTGGCCGCCGACCGCTGGAACCGCTTCCGCACCGACCCGGACGCCTACGTGATGCTGCTCGGCTTCACCGCCACGGGAACCGCCCCCCACTGACCCGGCCCGCCCGCCCGGCCGGCCCGATCCGATCCGATTGGACCCACCCCCCATGAACCCGAGCCTCAAGATCTTCCTGACGATCTTCTGCTACATCAGCGGCGTGATGGGCGTCGTGACGGCCGTCATGCACGCCAGCGACCAGCCCGCCCAGACCACCGCGGCCGTCATCGCCGGCACCCTCGGCGTCGTCTTCCTGTTCGCCGGCATCGCCCTGGGCCGCCGCCCGCGGCACTGACCGACCTGGCCCAACGGCACAACTTGAGAACGGCACAACGGCAGAACGGAAGAACCGCATGTTTCCTCTCGACACCGTCGGCCACTTCTTCCTCGCCGCGGCCGCCGTCCTCGCCCTGGCCCGGGCCGCCGGCGGTCTGGCCGTCCGGGTGGGCCAGCCGCGCGTGATGGGCGAGGTGGCCGCCGGCATCGCGCTGGGACCCTCGCTCCTGGGCGCGCTCGCCCCCGAGGCGGCGGCATGGCTGTTCCCGGCGGCCGTGCTGCCCATGTTCTCCGGGCTCGCGCAGATCGGCCTGGCGGTGTTCATGTTCTTCGCCGGGCAGGAGCTCTGCTCGATGCGGGTGCGGGGCACGGCCCGGGAAGGCCTGCTGGTCAGCCAGGCCTCCCTGTTCGTCCCGTTCGCCCTCGGCGCCCTGGCCGCCCTGCCGCTGGCGGACCGCTACACGCCCGCGGGCATGCCGCAGTCCGTCTTCGTCCTGTTCATCGGATGCGCGATCAGCATCACGGCGTTCCCGGTGCTGGCCCGCATGCTGGAGGACCTGGACCTCTCCCGCACCCGACCCGGCCGGCTCAGCCTGTTCGCCGCCGCCGTCGGTGACGGCGGCAGCTGGCTGGCGCTTTCGGCGGTCCTCGCGCTGTCCCAGGGCTCGGACGACCGGGACGCGGCCGTACGCGCGCTGATCGTGGTGGCCGTCGTCGCCGTCTACCTGGGGCCGGTGCGCCGGGCGGCGGCCCGGTGGTTCGCGCGCAGGGGCGAGAGCACCGACCTCGCCACCCTCCGGGTCCTGCTCGTCATCGCGATCGCCGCCTCCGCGGCGCTGACCGCCGCCCTGGGCGTGCACCAGCTCATCGGCGCGTTCCTCGTGGGCCTGGTCTGGCCGGCCGGCAACCCGTTCGCCACCGCCGCCGCCGAGCCGCTGGCCACCACCTCCAAGACCGTCCTGCTGCCCTTCTTCTTCCTGGGCTTCGGCCTCGGTGTCGACCTGTCGGCCCTGGACCTCTCCTCGGGCGGCGGGCTGGTCCTGCCGGCCCTGCTGGCCGTGGCCGTCCTCGGAAAGATCGGCGGCGCGGGTCTGGCCGCGCGCTACGCGGGCCTGCCCTGGCGCGAGTCGTTCACCCTGGGCATCCTGCTCAACACCCGCGGACTGACCGAGCTGGTCGTCCTGCAGATCGGCCACGAGGCGGGCATCATCGACGGCCCGCTGCTCGCTGCCCTTACCGCGGTCGCCCTGATCACCACCCTGATGACGGCCCCCCTGCTCAAGCTCGCGGCCCCGTCGGCCCCGGCAGCGGACACCCCGCACCCCGCGACCGCCACCCGCTGAACCGCCACCGCCTCAGCGGTGCGGGTGGACGGCTCCACTGAGGCGGGGTTCCTGCTCGGGGTGTTGCGGTCGCGGGATCACCGTCGCGGACGATGCCTTCGCCTCAGGCCGAGTCCGTCGGTGTGGACGCTTCCGCGGCGCGGCGGTACTCGGCATGGATGCGCTGGGCTTCTTCGAGCTGGTCCTCGAGGATGACGATGCGGCAGGCCGACTCGATGGGTGTGCCCTGGTCGACGAGTTCGCGGGCTCGGGCGGCGATGCGCAGCTGGTAGCGGGAGTAGCGCCGGTGGCCGCCGGCGGAGCGGAGCGGGGTGATGAGGCGGGCTTCGCCGATGGCGCGGAGGAAGCCCTGCGTGGTGCCGAGCATTTCGGCGGCCCGGCCCATGGTGTAGGCGGGGTAGTCGTCGTCGTCGAGACGGCCGAACGAGTCGTCTGCTGTCATTGAACCTCTCTCGTGGAACGCGTGGAGGGGCCCTGGTGCCTATGGCACCAGGGCCCCGAAGGAACTACTACACCATCTGTCGGCCCTGTTACTGCGCCGACCCTGTGATTCCGCCGACCCGGCCCAGATGCTGCCGGGAGTGCGGGGATCGCGGTTGCTTGACCGGAGACCACCTCACTATCGATGTCCTGCGGTACCCGGACTCGGACTTCCGCCCGGGCGATCCTGATGGTGCTCTGCCCCTCCGTTCTTCCCTCGGCGATCACTTTCCTTCGGCAGCCAGCCCCGTTGCCCGTCGTGCGTCTGCTCTGGCTTGGAACCCCACTGCCGAACCTCCCGGTGCGCGCGTCCGCAGCCGACGCCTTCACCGAGGTGCTGCTCTCACTGACTTCACTGCTGGGGTACTGCGCACTGCATTCACGGGTACTGCTCCCGCGTCAACGCGGTACTGCTCCCGGCCGCCCCTGATCACTGCGGGCCGCCCGGTCCGGTCGTCAGTCCCGTCGCCGTCCTGCACCTGCTCTGGCTTCGACACTCCACGGCCGCACCGCCCTGCCGAACTGCAACTACTCGTACTGCATCTGCTCGTACTGCATCTATTCGTACTTGCACTGCTGCCCGGCAGTTCGTCTCTGCCAGGCCCTGCTGTCTCTCTGGGCTACGAGAGAAACCATAGCCACACCACCACCCAATGTCTACTCCGACCGCAATAGATTTTCGTGCGGTCGAGGAGCAGGTAATCGGCGCGCCACGCCCGACCCCAAGCCCCGGGGTGCCGTAACAACGGACAAACCAGGGCGAATCGTATGGTTGCGCGGTCGGGGGGCAATGGTGCTGCTGACCTGGGAGAGACATGACCGAGCCCGATACCGACCGCGCGCCGACGTCCCCGGGGCGGGTGACGGCAGGGCGGGTACTGCGCAATCCGCGGATCTGGACGTTCCCCACGATCCTGGTCTCGCTGGTGGTCGTGGGCCTCTCGCTGCTCTACATGGGAGGCGTGGCCAACCCCAACGGACACCTCCGCGACGTGCCCATCGGCCTCGTCAACGCCGACCGCGGAGCGGACGTGGCCGGCAAGCACCAGAACCTGGGCGCCTCGATCACCGAAGGCATCGCGGACCCCCGCGCCGCCGTACCGCAGGCGTCCTGGCGGCTGCTGGACGCGGCCGCCGCGCGCGAGCAGATGGCCTCGGGCAAGCTCTACGGCACCCTGGTCGTCCCCGAGGGATTCACGGCCGCCGTCCTCAGCCTCGGTACCGCCGCCGGAAGCGATCCGGTCCGGCCGACCCTGGAGGTGCTGACCAACCCGGGCGTGGGCAGCCTGGCCTCCGGGTTCGCCTCCACCCTCGCCCAGGGCGCCGCCCACCGGGCTTCCACCCAGGTGGGCAAGGACCTCACCGCGGCCGCCGCGGCCAAGCCGCAAGGCTCCGCCACCACGGCCGAGCAGCTGATGCTCTCCGACCCGCTGCACGTCGACGTGCGGCCGGGCCGCCCGCTCGGCGCCCACAGCGGACTGGGCCTGACGGCCTTCTACTACTCGCTCCTGCTGGTCATGGCCGGCTTCCTGGGCGGGAACATCATCGGCAACGGCGTGGACGTGGCCCTCGGCTACGCGGACGGCGAGATCGGCCCCTGGCACAGCCGCCGGCCCACCGTACCCATCGACCGCCGGCGCACCCTGCTGGTGAAATCCGCGATGTCGGTGGCGCTGGCCGCGCTCACCTCCACGCTGATCATGTTCACGTGCATCACGCTGATCGGCATGGACGCCTCGCACCTGTGGCTGCTGTGGGTGTTCTCCTTCGCCACCAGCGCCACGGTCGGCCTCGGAGTCCAGGCGATCAACGCCACCTTCGGCAGCCTCGGCCAGCTGGTCAGCATGTTCGTCTTCATCGTCATGGCCCTGCCCTCCTCCGGCGCCACCGTCCCCCTGGAGGCCCTGCCCGGCTTCTACCGCTGGCTCGCCGTCTTCGAACCCATGCGGCAACTCAGCGGCGGCGTCCGCTCGATCCTCTACTTCGACGCCCGCGCCGACGCCGGCCTCACCCGCGCCTGGCTCATGATCGCCCTGGGCATCGCGGTAGCCGTCCTCCTGGGCTGGGCCGCCACCACCTACTACGACCGCAAGGGACTGCGCCGCATGGTCCCCACCCCGGCCCCGGGCCCGACCCCGGCTCCCTGACCCTTCCGCCGGCTGCGCAGGCGGCCCTTCACGGTGTCCGCCGTGGCCGCAAGGAGTCCGTCATTGCGTGTACGGCAGCCAGGCGTTGCCGTTCTCGTTGTACCAGTAGCCGTGGCCGGGGTTCAGGGCGACCGTGCGGAACGGGCGGCCGTGGTCGTCGATGCGGGTGGTGCCCTTGCGGTCACCGCTGCTCCAGGCCAGCTCCAGGTACCAGCTGACGTCCTGACCGAGCGTGGCGGCGTCGACGTTCAGCACCTGGGGGTCGGTGGTGGAGACCTTGTACGGGAAGTCGGTCGAGGCCGTCGGACGCTCGCCCTCCTTGCCGGGTACGGGCCTGGCCCTCGGGGAGGCCTTGTCCAGGTCCACGGCGAAGGACGCCGGCACCAGCGCGCCGCCGCACCCGGAGCCCATGGTGTAGGCGTTCCAGCCGGGAGCCTTGCGGCCGCTCACGACATGGACGTACAGCGCGTGCAGGACCGCGGCCTTGGCCTCGGTGCCCTGGACGGTCAGCTGCATGCGCAAGTGCCCCGCCGGGACGGCGTTCAGGGCGCGGGCCCACCCTTCGGTCGCCTGCCCGGCCGGGGGCGGGGGGACCGTGCCGGGTGCCTTGTCCAGGGCGAACCACTGGTCGCAGGGGCTGTCCCAGTTGTCGGGCAGGACGTTGACCGTGAACGGGGCGGCGGCGGAGCCCCCCTCCTTGGCGGTGGCCGGCGAGGAGGACGCGGACGCCGCCGAGGGGGACGACGGTCCGGGGCCGGACGGCGGTACGGAACCGGCGCCGGGCGTGGGCGACGGCGACCCGCCGGACGGGAGGGCCGGGCCCGCCGCCACCGGCTCGCGCGAGGACTGCCGGGCGGCGGCGCGGTGCGTGTCCCCGTGACCGGTGTCTCCCATGGCGGAGACGGCGGCGGCGGTCCCCGCCACCGCGGCGGTGGCCACGGCGGCCGCGACGGCGAGCAGCAGCCGACGACGCCGGGCCCCCGGTACGGAGTCCCCGGCGCGGCCCGGCCCGACCAGCGCGGCGGGGGCATCGGCGGGTACCTCCGCCGCCGGCGCCGACGCGGAGGTGGGCACCGGGGCGGACCCGGCCTCCGGCTGCGGCTCCCCGTCCGCCACCCCCACCAACCCGGCCGGTGCAGCCGGTGCTGCCGGTGCAGGCGGCACCTCCGGCGCGGCATCACCGCTCCGCGGCGCCGCGGGGTCCGCCGCCCCCGTCCCCGGGGCCTGCCCCTCCGCCGCTCCCCGCCGCCGTTCCACCAGCGCCAGCAGCCACTGCCGGTGCAGCGCGACCAGTTCGTCGGCCGAGGCACCGCAGACCCGGGCGAACCGCTCCACCGGGGCGTACTCCGTCGGCACCGCCGCGCCGCTGCAATAGCGGTGCAGCGTCGAGTTGCTGGAGTGCAGACGCTTCGCGAGCGTGCCGTAGCTGCGCCCCGAGCGCTCCTTGAACCCGCGCATCAGCTCCGCGAACCGCTCGGTCTCCGTCTCCGTGGCCATTCCACCCTCCCCCTCATCCCGGAAGCACGTTCCAGGCTCGCCCGATCGCCCAGGTCAGAGGGGCCGGGAGCGTTACAGGGTTCCTACTATCCCGGCCCGGCCGCCACTGGAACGAAACCGCCCCCACAGTTGCGCCATCAGCCCGCCGAATCCGCCCACCGGACCGGCGGCCGCAACGGGAGGGTCCCCACCCACCCACACCCACAGGGAGAGTTCCATGCGCACCTACCGACTCCGCACCACCGCCCTGGCCACCGCCACCGTCACCGCCGGCCTCGCCCTGGCCCTGACCGCCTGCGGCGGCTCGGACAGCGCCGGCGGACCGACCGCGAACCCCGCCGCGGCCAAGAGCGCCGACCAGCAGGTCCCGCCCGGGACCGCGACGCCGTCCGGGGAGACCGCCGCCGCCCCGTCCGCCGGCAAGGCCACCGGAACCGGCACGGCCACGGCCGTCCCCGCGAAGGCCGGTTCGGGCACCAAGGGCACGGGGGACACCACCGGCGACTCCTACGCCTACACCCACCCCTGCTCGGCACGGAACCTGACCGTCAAGGCCACGTCCCCGACGGGCACCCCGGCCACCGTCCGCATCATCACCGTGACCAACAACGGCTCCACCTCCTGCGGCCTGGACTACTTCCCCACCGTCGGCTTCAGCGCCAAGGGCACCGCCCTCGGCGTCCAGGCCACTCCCCCCGGCGGTCTGGGCGGCGCCCCGGCCTACCCGGTGCGCCCCGGCGCCACCGCGTACGCGGCCGTCAACCTCGACCCGACGGGCGCCAACGGCCCCGTAGCCGACGAGATCAACATCCTGGCCGACCAGGAGCACATGCCGAACGCGGACGGCGTCAGCCTCAAGCTGGCCAAGCCGGGCAGCGTCACCCACCCGAAGGTCGGCCTGTACCGCACCAACACCCACGACGCCCTGACCGCCTTCTGAACCGCCCCCTCGGCGGTCCGGAGGCCGGCGGTCCACCGGGAATCCCCACCGTGCCGGTCACGGGACTCTCGCGGCGGTTCGGGCGACGGGGTGCAGGGCCGCGTACTCCAGCGGGGCCGACGGATCGATGGAGACGTCGAGCTGCGCCGGAGCCGAGCCCGCCCGGACCAGGAGGTCGCCGACGGCGGCGATCATCGCCCCGTTGTCGGTGCACAGGGTCAGTGGCGGCACCCGCAACTCCACGCCCGCGGCCGCGCACCGCTCTTCGGCCAGGGCCCGCACCCGGGAGTTGGCGGCCACTCCGCCCACCACGACGAGGGTGCGCACCTCGTACTCCTTGCAGGCGGCCAGGGCCTTGCGGGTCAGTACGTCGGCCACGGCCTCCTGGAGGGAGGCGGCGCCGTCGGCGAGGGGGATCTCCTCGCCGCGGATGCGGTGCTGCTCGGCCCAGCGGGCGGCGGCGGTCTTGAGGCCGGAGAAGGAGAAGGCGTACGGCGCATCACCGGGACGGGTGAGGGGGCGGGGGAACGCCACCGCACAGCCGTTGCCCGTGCGCGCGGCCCGGTCGATGGCGGGCCCGCCGGGATAGGGCAGGCCGAAGACGCGGGCCACCTTGTCGAAGCACTCCCCGGCGGCGTCGTCGACGGTGTCGCCGAGGTGCAGGATCGGGTCGCGCACGAGGTCCCGTACGAAGAGCAGCGAGGTGTGGCCGCCCGAGACGATCAGCACCATGCAGGGATCGGGCAGCGGCCCGTGCTCCAGGGTGTCGGCGGCGACGTGCCCGGCGAGGTGGTGCACCCCGTACAGCGGGACGCCGGCCGCGTAGGCCAGGGTCTTCGCCCCGGCCAGGCCCACCTGGAGCGCGCCCGACAGACCCGGTCCGGTGGTGACCGCGACGGCATCGAGGTCCGAGATCCGCAGCCCCGCCTGGTCCAGGGCCTCGCGCACGACCGGGTTGAAGGCCTGGAGGTGGGCGCGGGCGGCGATCTCCGGCACGACCCCGCCGAACCGCGCGTGCTCGTCCATGCTCGACGCCACCACGTGCGCGAGCAGCCGCCCACCGGACACGATCCCGGCACCGGTCTCGTCACACGACGACTCGATGCCCAGCACCACAGGAGAGCCCACAGGAGCCCCTTTCGCACACGCCCACTAGTTGCAACCTATGTGCAATAAGGTACGCCGCACCGAGCCCGCTACGGCCACCGGTCCCGATGAGCCGGGCGCGACCGTCGACACGGCGGCCCCGAACGCACGCAGCGTCGTGGAGCATCAACACCGTTCCTGCGACGCACTGCCCACCGAGCAGTACGACCTGCTCCGCGCCACCGCCGGCCACCCGAAGTGACGGGCATCCTTCCTTGCTGAGCATCAACGACCAAGGAGACAGCCCAACATGATCGAACGAGTCCGAGCCGTCCTCGTCACCGCGGACGACACGATGCTGGTCATCCGCCGCACCAAGCCCGGGATCCCCGAGTACTGGGTGCTGCCCGGCGGCGGGGTCGAGGAGGGCGACGCCTCCCGGGAGGCCGCCCTCCACCGGGAGATCCACGAGGAGATCGCGGGAAAGGCGGACATCGTCCGCCTCCTGCACACGATGGAGTCCGACGACGAACGCCAGCTCTTCTACCTCGCCCGCATCACGACGTGGTTCTTCGACGACCGCACCGGCCCCGAGTTCAGCGCCGAGGGCCGCGGCGAATACGCCCTGGAGGAGATCCCCCTGACAGCGCAGGCGCTCGACCGCATCAACCTCAGGCCCAAGGAGATCGCCCACGCCCTACGGCGATCCATCGCCTCCGGCACGCTCGGGTCCGGAGGCGCGGCCTCAATCTGACGCCCTGTGAGGGGACTCATGGCACGCGAACGGCACGCGAGCCCTGAGAGGCCAAGACAACGACGAAGCCCCAGGTCGCTGACCTGGTGCTTCGTGTCTGAGCGGATGACAGGAATCGAACCCGCGCCACAAGCTTGGGAATCTACTGCGCGGAACGCCTCCGCATGGGTCCTGACCTGCACAAACGCGCCCTGCCGTGCGCCCTCCGGGGTCGCCTCCCGAACCGGTCCTGACCGCTGTTGACCGTCCTTAAGGGCACGGTTGGGGCACGCCCTTCGCTTTGGCGCCCCACAGGGCCGCGAGTCGCCCGGAGCTCCTGCGAGTTGTCGTTGTGGGCAGACGTCCGAGTCGGGGCTTGCGCCCGCAACCGATCAGACAGACGGGGCGGGCGATCTCCGCGATGAAGCCCCCGACCACAGGCCGGTGGCGACGAGCTCATGCGTGCGGCTGTGGTCCGGAGCTCCCGCCGAGTCTGCCGGCGGTACGGGGGCCGCACCCCGGTCCCGGGTCCGGTCGGGGATGCGGCCGCGGTCGGCGTTGTTCAGGAGGGGATGTTGATGCCGACCCTGATGGCCCAGAGGTCCATCTCGGCGGAAGCTCGGGCGGTGCCGTCGCCTTGGCGCTGTCGGGCCCAGTAGCCGCCGTTCTTGCGGCCTCGGGAGAGGGTGACCTCGTAGTAGCCGGGTCCCAGATCCGGCCAGACGACGGTGGACTCGTGGAGGCCGTGGAGGTCGGTGGTGCCGACGGATTCGGAGCGGATGACTTCGGCGCTGCCGTTCTTGCGCAGGCGCAGTTCGCCGGTGAGCATGCCGTCGTCGTAGTACCAGAAGGCTCCCCAGTAGTACTGGACGTCGGCCGACCAGCGGGCGACGAGTCCCTTGGAGCCGTTGTCGAAGGTGGCCCTGGTCAGCTTGATCTGGTGGCCGGTCCAGGTCCAGCCGCCACCCGCGTAGTCCGAGCCCTTGCTGCTGTACGCGCTCTCGTGCAGTGCCTTGACCTTCGGTGGCACGTACGGGACCGGGACGGGGGCGACGTAGGTGTCGATGCCGCGGTGGACCAGGATCAGGCTCTCGCCGGCGCCGCCCGCCTCACGGTAGGTGAGGAGGGCGGGGGTGTTGTTGCTCTCGTGCCCGGCGATGGTCTGCCCGGTGCCCCACTTGCCGTCCTCGTAGACGGCGTGGCGCAGCAGGAGGTCGTCCGGTGAGGGGTAGACGGCGTGGAGCTTGCCGTCGTACACGGCGAGGGCCGCGCCGAAGCGGCTGGTGAGGCCCTCCAGAGCGGTGCCCTTCGACCACTTGGTGCCGTCGTAGGTGGAGTGCCACAGCCGCTGGTCGCTCTTGCTCTGGCGGTACAGCAGGTGCAGCAGGCCGCCGTACTCGGCCAGCGCGAGGTTCGCCGGGTACCCGTCCAGGCTCAGGAAGTTGTTCTCGTCAGCCTTCACCCGCTCGACGCCGGGTCCGAAGACAGGATGGCCCTCGGCATCCTTGACGGCTTCCCAGCGGACGTCGGTCTGGGCGTTCTCCAGGTGGTAGCCGTTCCAGTCCGCTTGGGTCCAGTCCTCCCTGTTCGCCGGCCGTGCGCCGCCGGCCTCCCGGGCCAGGTGCACGAGCATTCCGGAGTCCGCGAGGACGAACACGAGGTGCAGCTTGCCCTCGTAGACGGCGAACGCGGGCGCGCTCGCCGACTCCTGGCCGTACCGGAACACCCTGCTGAGGTCGAGTTCACGGGGCTCGGACCACGCCCCACCCGTCGCCAGCGAGGTCGAGTACAGGCGCGGCAGCCCCCGTTCCGGGAAGGTCCTGTACACGCAGTCCAGGGTGCCTCCGAGGTATCCGAGCGCGGGGGTCTCCCACGCCGTCTGCCCGCCGATGCCCGCGTCCGGCGTCCACTTGCGGGCCGCGTCGACCAGGCCCGTAGCGGCCTCGATCTCCTTCTCCAGCGCCTCCAGCTCCGCCCCGGCCAGCTCCTCGGTCCGGCGCGCCTTCAGATCGGTGACCTTGTCGAGCAGCGGCTGGATGTCCTTGGGCTTGTACGAGGTCCAGCGCAGCGGCAGGACTTCCTTGTCGCCCTTGCGCGCCCCGCGGTGCGCGCAGACCAGGGTGCCGTCCTCCAGCGCGGCCAGCGCCGGGGCGGCGGCGCTCTTGTGGGCGGCGAACTTGCCGTCCGCGCCCCAGCCGCCCGCGGTCGTGTACGCCGAGCGCCACAGGTTCTGGTCGTCGGAGCGGGGCACGCCGCTCACCGTGTCGATGGCACCCTGCCCGGTGGACGACTGCCAGCCGGCGATGTCGCCGGAGCCACCGCCCGGGAACGTCGCCGTGTACCCCCGCGCGAGCACGGCCAGGCGCTCATCGCGCTCGTCACCGGCGGGCGGCAAGGCTGGGCCGTCGCAGACGGCCTTGCCGTTCGGCCCCGTGTATCCGCGGGCGAGCTCCAGTCCGTCCGAGTCGGTGAAGACGACCAGTGCGAAGTTGACCGGCTTGCCGTCCCACTTCACCTCGGCGGTCAGACCACGCACCGACAGGGGGCTGCCCGAGACCTGTGCGCCGCCCGCGGTGAGCGTGGTCTCCTGCCAGCCGGCGACCTCGGCGTAGTCCCAGCGCGACCGCATGGGGTCCGGGCCGCTGTTCGCGACGTAGAGGAAGGGGATCCCGTCGGGGCCCAGGGGGATCGGGAAGCTGTAGGCGTGCTGCTGCGCGACGCAGGCGATGTAGTGCGTGTCGGAGTTGGGGTCGGGGTAGTTGCCGTCCTCCGACTCACTCGCGTCGAAGTGGCGTTCCACATTGGAGGGGTCGTACGCGGCCCTGGCCACGAGGATCCCCGTGTAGTCGATCTGATCTGCGCTCTCGGTCATGTAAAGGTCCCTGGGGGTGAGCCGAATCCGGGTCGCGTGACGCCGGCGTCCAAACGCCCCGGATGACGCACTGAACAGCGCGCATGACGGACGGTAGTGATCGAGTCGCTGCCCGCGATACACGGTTCCAGGACAGCCCGCAGCGGCGCGGCCTGAACACGACTCGAACAGCCGGCCCAGCGCGGCGCGAATTGCCGTGGTGAGTGGGGCACGCCACCCACCACGGCGTCGAAATCCCTACCTATCCGGCAAGGACGCTGACCGTGGCCCCGATGGGATGGAATTCGATGGCCGACCAGATGCCCGGCTGGTCCCGGTCGTCGCGGGTGCCGAACCAGTAGCCCCCCACCTTGCGGGTGCCGGCGCCGATCCAGACCTCGTACGTTCCCGGTTCCAAACCGGTCCACTGGAGGGTGACGTCGCAGCTTCCGCTGCTCAGATCGGCCTCGAAGCCCTGCTCGTGGATGTGGCCGTTGGCCTTGCGGATCTTCAGCCGACCGGTGAGGGTGCCGCTGGTCTCCCAGTAGTAGAAGCGGCCCCAGAAGTAGAAGAAGTCGGCGGACAGGCGCGCGGTGACACCCCGCGTGCCGTCCTCGAAGGTGACCGAGCTGACGGTGAGCTGGTGGTTCGCCTTGCTGGAGGCATTGGTCGCGTAGTCGGTCATCCGGCTGCAGCCGGTCTCGTGGGTGGACGTCACCTTCTGCGGCACGTACGGCTTCGGCACGGGCGGCACGTAGCGGTCGATGCCGCGGTGCACCATCAGCAGTGCCTCGGAGCCGTCGGGGCCGTCCCTGAAGGTGAGCAGCGCCGGGGTGTTCTTGCTGTCGTGGCCCTCGATCAACGTCGCCGTGCCCCAGCTGCCGTTCGCCAGGGTGGTGTGCGCGAGGTGGGTGCTGCTGCCGTCGGGGTAGACGGCGTGGAGCTTGCCGTCGTACGAGGCCAGGGCGGCTCCGCGGCGGCTGTCGTGCCCCGTACTGGTCGCTTTGGACCATGAAGTGCCGTCGTAGACGGAGTGCCAGAGCCGGCCGCTCGTGTCCGTTCCCGTGTCGCCGCGGTAGACGAGGTGCAGGGCGCCCTCGTGGACGGCGACAGCCAGGTTCGCCGGGTACTTCAGATCCGTCCACTGCTTGCTCGTGTCGGGCCTGAGCGCGGGCGTGGCCGAGGGCCTGCCGTCTTTCCCGAGCGGTACCTCCCAGCTGCTGCCGGAGCCCTTGCCGCGGACCAGGTGGATGATCTGCTTGTGCGTGGTGTCCGCCCACAGCAGGTGCAGCCTGTCCGCGTACTCGATGAGTGCGGGGCCGGCCAGGAACATGTACTGGGGCTGGAAGTCCTTCCCCAGGTGGGAGAAGTCGAGGGGATCCTCCTCGTCGAGGACGGGCTCGGGGCTCGACCACTGGCCCTTGACGCTGTCCAGCTCGATCTCCATCAGGTACCTCTTCAAGGAGATCAGGGGGTTGTCCGGGTCCGGAGCCAGGTAGACGGAGCGGAGCTTGCCGTCGAAGACGGCCAGCGCCGGCGTCTCCACGCTCACCTGGTCGGGGATCTTCGCGTCAGCAGTCCACTTGCGGGACTGCTCGTAGGCCGCAGCAGCCTTCTCCAGCTGAGCCGCCACCTCCCCGGACAACGCGGTCCCGTCCGCGTCCGCGCCATCGGCGGGCCGGGCGGCGGCGGTCAGCCGGGCCAGCTCCTGGGCGTACGGCTTGCTGCTCGCCGGATCGTGCGAGGTCCAGCGCAGCGGGGTCCGTGCCTGCCAGCCCGACGTCTCCTCGCGGGAGCCCCGGTGCGCGCACACGAAGACATCGCCGAACCGTGCGAGCGCGGGCGCCGCGATGCTCTTGTGGTCCGCGAACGGCTCGTCGGGACCCCAGCCGCCGTCGGTGGTGTAGACGGACCGCCACAGGTTCTGGTCGTCCTCAGGTGCGGGGGTTGTCGTATCAGCCATGGGCACTCCCTCTGAAACAGTCCACAACGAGGAGAGCCGCCATGACGTCGGCGTTCACAGGGCCCGAACTCGGCACGCCGATCAGCGCACATGACGGAAAGTAGTGATCAGCGCGCCCTGCGCGATACAGGGTTCCCGGCCAGGACGGAGCGTCGGACGGCGTGAAAGCGATTCGAACGCAATCCGGCCGGAGTAAACGTCAGAGGCGTACGGGGCGCGTCCCGCCTCTCGGCAGTGGTTCAGTCCGCGACGCGGGCTGCACGCTGGCGGAGCTTCTGGGCCTCCGGGACTCCGCTGCACCGGCGGAGGCGGACGCGCATGTCCTGGAGGGCGGCTTGGACGATGAAGTTCCGACGGTCCACCTCGTTCCTCCCTAGGTGCCTGATGGGGACGGGTACGGTGCCCCCATGGCTGACTTCTTGATCGTGATCACGACCGTGGACAATCAGGACGCCGCGCGGAAGCTGTCGCGCTCTGCAGTGGAGGCCCATCTGGCCGCTTCCGGGCAGGTGACCGGGCCCGTCGAGACGACGTACCGGCACCTCGGAAAGGTCTCCGAGGGGACCGAGTTCCAGGTGACCTTCCGTACGGCCGGTGATCGGCGCGAAGCGCTGGAGAAGCATCTGGTGGACAACCATCCCTACGACTCGCCTGAGGTCATCGCCTTCACCATCGACGCCGGCCGAGCCGAGTACCTGGACTGGATCACGAGGGCCACCCGCTAGCCCTTGGCCCGTTCCAGCAGCGCTCCGACCGGGGCGAGGGACCGGTGGGGCTCCAGTCGCTTGACCATCAGGCGGGCCCGCCCCATCGGTCTGATCGATGCGAGTCCCTCGGAGAGGTCGAACACCCGGGTCGTGATCGCGGTCGCGTGCTCGATCTCGCCGGCGTCCAGGTAGGCCGCCGCCAGCCACGACAGGTAGAGCGCCTTGTCGCGGGACCGGGAGTCGTCGTACCGGCCCAGGGCGTCCTCCAGGGCCGGGATCGCCCGCAGGGGCCGGTGCAGCTCCGACCAGCACCTGCCCGTCATGATCGCGATCTCGTCGCGGTCCACCCAGTACGCCCAGTCGGGGCCCGGCTCGTCGCGGGGCTCGTGGATCGCCTCCTCGGCGAGGCCCAGCGCGTAGTCCGCTTCCCGGGCGTTCCCCGAGGTCGCGTGCTGCCAGGCCAGTCGGTCGGCCAGCAGTGCCCGTACGACGGGTGCCGTTCCCGAACCGAGCGCCTCGTACGCGGCCGTGGCGAAGCGGATCCCGGAGTCGCCGCCCACGGTCCATTCCAGGTAGGCGAGGAAGGCCAGCGAGTTGCCTTCCAGGGAGTTGTCCTCGGCCGTGCGTGATGCGGCCAAGGCGGTCATGTAGTGCCCGCGGGCCTCCTCGTACTGGCCTGCGTCGTACGCCGCCCAGCCCGCGAGTTGGGCCTGTTCGGCGATGATTCCCCGCAGCCCCCTGCCGGTCGCCTCGCTGTAGACCCCCTCGTCGGCCAGACGGGTCGTGGTCGCCAGCTCGCGGACGTACATCTGGTAGGTGTCGCCACCGCCCACGAAGTCGTCGAGGCGCCGGAGCCGGGCAGTGCGCTGACTCAACTGCCTTGGAACGTCTGCTCCGATCCTCCGCCCTGACGAGAGCAGAGAAGACGGCTGTATGACGGCGATCCCGGCGCCGGCCGAAGCCGTCATGAATCCGCGGCGGTCGAACACTTCGTTCTCCTGGTCGGTCTGGTCCTTCTGTTCCTGTCGGCGAAGGCGCCGGGCGAGAGCGACGGCCCGGCGGAGCTCCTCCTCCGGTACGCCGAACTCCGCGGCCAGCAGCGCCCGTGAAGCCGGGTCCGGCAGCCGCTCGTGGGTCTCCCACCTGGAGACCGCGCCCTGCTCCAGCGGATACCCCCGCCGTGCGGAGAGATCGGCCGCCAGACCCTCCTGTGTGCGTCCGCCGGCCATGCGCAGGCGCCGCAGCAGCGGCCCGATCGGCTCCACGCCGTCGCCCTCGTTCGTGGTCATCATCGCCATCCCCCGACCGTCGGCAGAGCCCTGATCCCAGCCTGGCCATAAATCCTGGCCATGTCCCCGGAATGGCCATGCCTTCTGGCCCATCCATCCAAACGCGTACGGCAGTTGACTGGTCACAGCCGCCCGGGAAAGGCGGCCTCCCCCTCGCAGCGGGCCGCAAAGCCGTACCCCATGTCGCACCTGCGGCCCGCTGCGTCCCCCGGAGCGAAGAGCCAGCCCGAGCCCAAGGAGAGAGCCGTGGCCCCTCAGATCCGTCCGCGCCAGCGTCAGACCGTGCCCGGCTGGGTCAGCGAAGGAACGCCGGTCTTCGACCCGCTGGAGAACCGGCGGGGCATCGTCCAGTTCATCGGCGAGTACGAAGACCCGGCCACCCGTGTCTCGTACGCGAACGCGGTCTTCGCCCGGCCCGAGGGTGGAGGCTCGGAGTGGATCGTCAAGGACCCCTCCAGCCTGGAGCGAGGCTGAACCGCAGGGCCCTGCGGGGATGGCGCCAGCAGCTCGCGGTCCTGCTCTACATCGCAGCCACCTGCGTCCTGGTGGTCGCTCTCGCCCTCGCCGGCGATACCGGGCCCTGACCCCGCGGGTGCACGCGCAGCACCATCCCCCCAGATTTCCCGCAGGAACCCCTGCGGGCCACATCAAGGATCAGGAAGGAGTACGGGATGAACGAGAACGCTCCCACCGAGCAGGCCAGCGGTCTGCTGATCGGTGTCCGCCGGATCAACGCGGCGCGGTCGCGCGCCGAAGAGGCTTCGGACAACACCGGTGGCAAGTCGGACATGAACGACACCTGATCGACCGAGGAGACCCACGGTGATTGATTCCGCATCGTGGGCGCAGCGTCTGGGCGGGGACACGTTCCTCGCCCAGACGTGTTTCCGCGTCCACGCAGTGATCCGCTCAGCTGACACGGCCGTCCCCGCCCTGCTGACCTGGGACGACATCAACGAGATCGTTGCCACACACCGGTTGGAGCCGCCCCGCATGAGGCTCTCCCGCGCCGGGGAGACCGTACCCGCGACCGCGTACTCCGCCTTGCGCACGAACCGGCGCGGGGTGTCCTGGTACCAGCCCCAGCCCACCGAGTTCCACGCACGCCTCGCCGAGGGCGCCTCCCTCGTCATCGATGCGATCGACCAGATCCACCCGTCCGTCCGGGAAGCCGCCGCCGGCCTCGAACGGTTCCTTCGGACGCCTGTCCAGGCCAACGCGTACGCCTCCTGGACGGCCGAGGAAGGGTTCGGTACCCACTGGGACGACCACGACGTCGTGGTCCTCCAGCTCGAAGGCTCCAAGCGGTGGAAGATCTACGGCCCCACCCGGCAGGCCCCGGCCTGGCGGGACGTCGAAGCCCCCGAGGCCCCGACGGGCGAGCCGATCGAGGACGTCGTCCTGACGGCCGGCGATGCGCTCTATCTGCCGCGCGGCTGGTGGCACGCGGTGAGCGCCGACCAGGGCACCGCATCGCTCCACCTCACCTTCGGGCTGGCCACGCAGACCGGTGCCGAGTTCCTCGGGTGGCTGTGCGACGACCTCCGGGCCAGCGCAACCGTCCGCTCCGACGTCCCCCGCTTCAGCACCCCCGAGGAGCGTTCGGACTACCTGGGCGCCGTACGCAAGGAGGTGCTGGCCGCCCTGGAGGATCCGGCGGTTCTGGACAGGTGGGAGAGGTCGCTGGACTCCACGCACCCGGGCTGGCCGCGCCTTTCCCTGCCATACCTGACGACCGTTCCGCCCGAGCCCGGGATCACCGTGCAGAGCACTGTGCCCCGGTCCCGGGTGGACCAGGACGCCGAGGCGGTGACCTTCTCCGGCGCCGGCCGCGAGTGGACCTTCGCACTACCGGCCGCGCCTTTGCTGCGACGCCTGGCCGACGGGCAGCCGGTCAGGCTCGGGGACCTGGCCGCCGAATCCGGACTCACCGTCGGCCAGTGTGCCGAGGTCGTCACGGCCTTGGTCGGCGGGCAGGCCGCCGCCGTCATCGGGACGACCAGGTGACCGCCGCACTCGGGCTAGGGACGTACCGGGTGCGCGGTGTCGAGGAGTCGGCGCGCACCGCGTGCTCCGACGGATTGGTGTGGCTGGACACCGCACCCAACTACGCCACGGCTCACCAGGCACTCGGCCCGGTCATCACCGACCACCCCCGCGCGATGGTCGCGACGAAGACCGGGTTCTTCACCCGGCAGGAAGGCGAGGCCGCGGTGGCGGCCGGAGTCCTCACACCCGCCGAAGCCGCCGCCGGCCACAGCCTCCACCCCGGCTTCACCAGATGGCAGACCGACCGCTCCCTCGGGGTCCTGGGCCGCGCCGACATCGTGTTCGTCCACAACCCCGAGCAAGCTCACGACGACCGTGCGGTGCTGCACGCACGGTTGCGTGCCGTGTTCTCCGTACTGGAGGAGTACGCCACCGCGGGCCGCATCGCCGGATACGGAGTGGCCACCTGGTCCGGCTTCCAGCACGAGGCATTCACCGTCCCCGAACTCCTCGTCCTGGCCAGGGAGGCAGCCGAATCGAGTGAACACCACCTCGGTGCCATCCAACAGCCGGTCAGTCTCGTCATGGCCCGCCCGATCGCGCTCGCCCTCGACGGGCGGGGCCAGTTGGTCCAGGCCCGCGCTGCCGGCCTGCTCACCTTCGGCTCCTCGCCCCTGCACGGCGGCGAACTCCTGGACCTGGCCACACCCGAACTCGCCGACTTCATTCGCCCCGGCAGCAGCCCGGCCGCCGTGTGCCTGCTGGCTGCGGCGTCCTGCCCGAGCCTCGACGTGGTACTGCTGTCCGCCAGTACGCCGCAGCACTGGAAGGCCGCCAAGGAGGCCATCGCCTCCCCGCTCGAACCGGACCAGCTCAGGAGGGTCACCGATGTACTCGCCCAAGGATGAGACCACCAGGGCCCGCATGGAGGACGCCCTCGCCACCGCCTCCTCACACCTGGCCACCGCGCCGAGGGGGCCGCTGTCCTGGGGGTGGCTCGGACGGACCATCGGCTCCCGTACTGAGAGCGGCCACTGGCTACGGGTCCACTGCGGCGAGGCCGCCAAGACCCCCACCACCCGGAACGAGGGGATCGCGCTCGCCGAGGAACGGGTCTCGGACAAGGTGTCCCGCCCCCACCTCCACGAGCTGTACCGGTGGAAGGACGGGGACTACGTCTTCGAGGCCGAGCTGATCGACTACATCGACCAGCCCGTCATCTCCCCCGAAACCCCCGACCTGACACAGGACCCGGAGCTCCCGGACTCCTGGTGGAACACGCTGCGGGAGAGCCTGGACGCCCTCAGCAGCGCCGAGCCGCCCCGCGAGACCATCCGCCAGTCCTGGGCGGACCGTGTGTTCCCCGAATTCCTCGGCATTCCCGCGCCGGCCCTCACCGAGCGCGTCACCGGCCACGCCGACCTCCAGTGGGCCAACCTCACCCACCATCCGCTCGTCATCCTCGACTGGGAACGCTGGGGCGCCGTCCCCGTCGGCTACGACCCGGCGATGCTCTACGTCAACAGCCTCCGCGTCCCCGAAGTCGCCGAACGCATCCGCACCGAGTTTGCTGACGTCCTCGACACCCCCGCCGGCCGGATCGGCGAACAGGTCGCCCTCGCCGAAATGCTCCAGGCCGTCGGCCGTGGTTGGTACGTGGAGCTGGCTCCACTCCTGCGCCGACGCGCGGAGGAACTGACGGGGGTTCGTCCCCCGACCTCCGCGGCAGGCCCGACCGCCTCCTGATGCACCCCTGCACGCCGCAGGTGCAAGACAGCCAACGAGCAGGAAGGCAATGGGGAATGATCGAACGAGTCCGCGCCGTACTCGTCACCAAGGACGACACGATGCTGGTCATCCGCCGCACCAAGCCCGGAGTCCCCGTGTACTGGGTGCTCCCCGGCGGAGGTGTCGAGGCGAGCGACGAGTCCCGCGAGGCCGCTCTCCACCGTGAGATCCACGAGGAGATCGCGGGGAAGGCCGACATCGTCCGGCTCCTGCACACGATGGAGTCCGACGACGAGCGCCAACTCTTCTACCTTGCCCGGATCGAGACGTGGAACTTCGCCGACCGCACGGGACCCGAGTTCAGCGCCGAGGGGCGAGGTGAGTACGCGCTGGAGGAGATCCCGATCACCCTGGACGGGCTGGACGGCATCGACCTCAAGCCCGAAGAGATCACCGACGTCCTGCGGGGGGCTATCGGCGCCGGCACCCTCGGGGCCGGTGTCGGGGGCTAGCCGTATGGCATGCGGGCATGCCACCGGGGGCCAACGCTGAAATGCGTTGGCCCCCGGTGGAATTGGTCAGAAGGTGTACGGGGTGAACGGGCGGGGGTGCTCGATGATGAGGCCCAGCAGTCGATCGAGTTCGGTCCTTTCGTCCTCGCTCATGTACTCGACGGCATTTCCGAGGGTCTTCGTGGTGAGCTGCTCCATGAACGGGGCGAGGAACTGCTGGAGTGCTTCAGGGGCTTCCTCCAGGGTCCGCCGGTACTCCATGTAGCGAGTGTGCTGTGCCGCGAACTCCTCGAACTCGTAGCGGGTGGCGTCCAGGGCGGTGGACTGCTCCTCCTTGGTGAAGGGGCGCCCGTCTACGTGGGACCAGGTCTTGGTGTCGTGTCGGTATCGGAAGTCCGAGTCGCAGAGGAGAGCGATGACGTGGGGTCGGATGACGGTTTCGGGCATGCGAGTGATCCTCGGGAGAGTGTGGAAGGGCGATGTTTTAAGTGTCTGGAGAATCCCCGGTTTGGCTGACCGGGGATCGTCGGCTATGTTGCGCCGCGATCTCCCCGGTCAGCGGTGACAGGAGTGGCGCCGGACCGGGCAGCGATACGTCTAATTCTCCGGAGGAAACGGGACTTCGATAATCCGGGATCGTCGGATATAAGGGCGCCCTGGCTGGTCAGTTCAGAGGCGACGGACGTCGCCGTTGGCGGCCTTGGCGTCCGTATGAGTGGGGATGCGCGGGGCAGGGGCACCCTGGGCTCGTGCGGTTCGTCCCTGCACGGCCGTCGGGGCGGCGGGCAGCTGCGCGAGGCGGTGGAGCCGCCAGACGAGGACGTCGCTGACGGAGGCGGCACTGCCCAGTTCCCTGCGGCGGGTGGCCTCGGTCAGCAGGGCGGCGGGGCCGTGGCCGGCGGCCTTGGCGTCGGCGAGGGTGGCGGCCAGGGCCGGCCAGCCGGGCTCGGCCAGGATCCGGTCCGCGAGGTCGGGGACCGCGAGGCGTACGGCTGCCATGTGCTCGTGCTCCACGGCGCGGGGGATGAGGTGTCCGCGCTGCTGCAGGATCGCCATGGGCTGGGCGGCAGCGGCTTCGTAGGCGGCGCGCAGATGCTCTGCGGCTTGGAGCGCGGCCACCGCCTGCTGGGCGTGGCTCTTCTTGGCATGCCAGGTGGCGGCTGCCGTGGCTAGGAAGAACACCATGTCGATCAGCATCGCGGTGGTGGCGCCGTCTTCGCCCCGACCGAGGGCCGGACCGCTGTGGACCAGGTCGCGGGCGGCCTGGCGTAGGGCCTGGTCCTGTCCGCGTTCGGTGCGGACGTGGGAGCGGGCCACCCGCTCGAAGGCCGTTGCCGCATCTCGGAGCTGGCGGCGGGTGTGGGCGGCCGAGGTCTTCGCGAGGGCGTCGAGGACTTCGCCGGCGGCGGCGAGCTGGGCGGCCACGGTCCCGTCGTCGGCGTGGTCGACGAGGAGGACGGCTTGCCAGACGGCCGTGGTGGCACGACGGCGGGCCGACGCGGGACGGCTCGCTTGGACGGGTGTGGGCCGGGTTGGTGAGCCGGTCCAGCGTTCGCGGAGCCGGGGCAGGGAGAGGTCGGGCGCGAGCTTCGACCCGGAGTAGTGGACGGGAGCCCCGTCCTTGTTGCGGTCCTCGGGCAGGGCGACGGTGTAGCCGAGGGTGTCGCCGGAGGGGGCGGTGCGGAGCTTGATGAGGAGGCCGGCGGTGGCGAGGCGGTCGAAGAACTCCGTCTCCGAGGCGGTGCCGGCGGCGGCTCGCCGGACCGTCTCGCGCAGTTCCTCGCGGGCGGTACGGTCCCGGCCCCGGCGCTTGGCCTTGTGCTGTTCGGCGCTGGTGGGGCGCTTGGCGGCGGTGCCGTCGCCGGGAGCCACGCGGTAGAGGTCGTAGTCGACCTCGATGCGACGGCATTCCGCCTGGGCGCGCTTCCCGGAGCGGTGATGGTCAGGCTTGCGGCCGTCTTCGCGTACGAGAGTGGCGATGAGGTGGATGTGGTCGTCGGCATGGCGGACGGCCGCCCAGCGGCACCCCGCGCCGTCGCCCGGGTCGATGCCGGTGGCGACGATGACCCGGCGGGCAATGTCGGCCCACTCGGTGTCGGTGAGGGTGCGGTCGCCGGGGGCGGCGCGGACGGAGGCGTGCCAGACGTGCTTGTCCGGGCGGGTGCCGGCGGGGAGGAGGTGGAGGGGTTCGTCGAGGAGCTGCTGGAGATCAGCCTCGGTGGCGCCCGGATCGCGGCCGGGGTCGGGGGCGAGGCCGTCGAAGGAGGCGACCAGGTGCGGGTCGATGTGCTCTTCGCTCCGGCCGGCGCCGAAGAGGTAGGCGATCAGACCGGCGGTGTCGCCGCCCTGTTTGTGGATGGAGGGGATCAAGCGGCTTGGATTCCTTCGGGGTTGATCATGCGGGCGGTGACGTGGCGGATGTCCTCGACGGCGCGGAGGACGGCGGCGATGGTGTCGTCGAGTCCTTCGGGGGCGATGCCCAGGTGCAGGGCTTTGGCCGTCTGGTTGAGGTTGTTGTTCGCAATGCCGAGCTGGCGGCGCAGGGCGAACAGGGTGGTGAGGACCTCCTGCTCGGTGGCGATGACGGCAGCGGTGCGGTTCAGGTCGCGGGCGGCGGCGAGTGCGCTGTGCGCGAGGAAGCCGGCCAGGCTCATGCCGACGGCCTCCGCGCCCGCGGAGACGAGCGCGAGCTCCGGCTCACTGAGGCGGACGCTTCGTGCGATGCGCTGCTCGTCGGCTCGGCTTCGGGGCTTGCCCCGGCGCCTGGCAGGCTGAGGTCCGCCCTCGGCCGCAGCCTCCCCGTCCCGTGCCCCCTGGCGCGGGACGGGACCCGCCACCCCCGGGGCGGGCTCCGGTTCGGATGCGCCCCCGACGGGGGAGTGTCCGAACCTCCAACTTGCTGCGCTGTTTGCTGGGGTGGGGGTCGGCTGCTGGCCGATGAGTGGGGGCTTCTCGTAGTCGTGCATGTGCGGGTGCTGCTCCAGTGGTGGAGGTGGTCGGACCGGCTGGTTCGGGGCCAGTCGGGTATGCCTCAGGTGGTGCTGGTTGCCTCGTCGAGCTCGGCCTGTACCTGAAGGGTGAGTTCGTCTCGGCGGTCCCGGCCGATGGGCAGTCCGTGTGCGCGTACGGCTTTCTCGATGTGGCGGCTGGAGGCGCGGCCATTGCGTCCGGTCGGGGCGTTGCGCGCGATGACGAGGAGCTCGTCGAGCGGGACGGTGGCTTTGCGACCGGCGCGCTTCTTCGGCGGGGTCCGGGATTCCGCCACTTGCTCGACGCCTTGCGCCACTGTGTCGACGGGCGCTTGTTTCGCGGGTGCGTCCTCGCCGTGGCGGAGGCCGTCGGGAGTGACCGAGGGGTACTCCGGTAGGGGTGCGGTTCCGGAGTCCACCACGGGGTTGTCGCGGTTGACCACAGAGCTTGTGGCGTCGGGGAGGGAGACCTCGGGCGGGCTGCTGGCACCCGGATCCGGCATTGCGACGAGGCGGTGCACCTGACGCATCAGGACGCCGAAGGCGAGTAGCGCAGCAGTCGGTGGGACGGCGGCGACCACGTAGTCGAGGACGGGGACCGGGGTGTCCCCGCTGCCGCTGACCCCGGCCACGTTGAGCGCGATGGAGCCCACCGACCCGGCAGCGGTCAGCGCGATCGCCCAGCCGTCCGGCTCCCGGCGAAGGCCGGCATGGAGCATGAGCAGCTCGCCGATGACGATGAAGGTGTCCAGGGTCGCCGGCCAGGCCCACTGGCGTATGGGGGAGACCGCCAGGCCGTGGCGTCCGGCGACCTCGGCCAGGTGCGCGTACGAGAGCCAGAACGCGGCAGCGGTCAGCACGAGGATGAATGCTCCCGCTACGACGAGGACGTACTTCCCGGCAGCCTGGGTGCTGGAGCGGGGGTGGGAGACGGGTGTGGTGTTGGTGCTCAGAAGGGTGCTCCGTGTGGGTTTCTGCGGAGGCGATCACGGCGTTCACGGAGGGGGCGTACACGCGAGCCCCCTTCTAAAGGGGGGGCTCGCGCGTGAACGCTCTGGCACGTGTACGGCGTGTACGCGTGCGTGATCGTCTGACCTGCGGGTTTGTGTGAATCGTGTACGTCGGCGAAACCGTGTGGGCGGGGGCGTGCCCCGGGGGCGCGTGTACGCCCCCGTGCACGGTTCGCAGGCCCCGACCGCGGAGCTAGGAGACGGCGCCGATGTGCCTGACGGAGGCGCGGTAGCGGGCCTGCTGGCCGCCTCCGCTGCCGCCTGCGGCGCCTTCGGCCTTGACCGCGAGTCCGGTCTTTACGAGGCGGTCCAGGGTGCGACGGGCCTTCTCGGTGGCGGCGCGGTCGGGGTTGTTCTCGCCGCTCTGGATGAGGGCGAGTTCGCGGACGGTCAGTCCGTCGGGCCGCTTGCGGAGGATCTCGACGGGGTCCAGCGCGGGGTCGACCCTGGTGGTGCCGCGCTCGTGGTCGTGGATGACCTGGAGCGGGCCGATCTCTCCGGTGGGGGTCTTCAGATGGTGGAGCGTGACGGCGAGGTCGCCGGCCTCTCCGCCCACGTACAGGACGCTGCCCGCGCCGGAGACGATGTGCGTGGAGCCGTACACCCGGTCCAGGGTGGGTTTCTGGGCGCGCGGTGTGCCCTCGCCGGCCTTGCGCTGGTGGTGCAGTTCCAGGACCTCGACCCCTTCGCGCATGGCCCGTTGGCGGGCGTTGTTGTACGCGACTCCGAGGGCGTCGTCGACCAGGGTGCTCACCGCGTCCTTCAGGCTGTCGATCACGATCGTGTCGGCCCCGTGGGCATTGGCGAGGTCGGCCAAGAGGTCGGGCTCCTTGTCGAGCGTCGCGGGCAGCGGGCCCTGCCAGACGGCCAGCCCGTCGCGCAACCGCGTCTCGTGTTCGGGCTGGATGCGGCGGGCCAGGGCGCGGGCGATCTGCTTGTACCGGTCCAGCGCCAGGTACAGCACCCGCTTGCCCGGTGCGACCGGCATGTCCAGGACGCTGTCGGCCAGGCCCAGGCGGGCGAAGATCACCTGGTGCGCGAGGGTCGTTTTGCCGACGCCGGGAGCGCCGACGATCATCAGGCTCTCCCCGGAGGACCAGGCGGTCTGCTCGCGGGTGCCCCACAGCGGGTCGGTGTCGGCACCGGATTCGGTGACGAAGCTCCACCCGTCGGTTATGAACCGGGATAGCCGTCCCTGTCCGGACGCCAGGGCGCGCTCGCCCTCGGCGCGGACCTCGGCCGCGACCTCGCTGCGGATCGAGTCGGGGTCGGCGCCCGGCTCCATGGTCCGCTGCACGGTGCGCATGCCGGAGGCGCGCAGGCGCCGCAGGTCCGCCTTCCTCCGCACGATCCCGGCGTAGTGGATCGCGCCGCCGATCGAAGGTGTGGCCTGCGCGAGTTGGTGGAGGTAGGGCGCGCCTCCGATGCGATTCAGGTCGTCCTGCTCCCGCAGCCGGTCGGCGAGCACGATCGGGTCGGTCGGCTTGTCCTCGCTGCGCAAGGCCAGGATCGCCCGCCACACAGTCTCGTGCGCGGGGCGGTAGAAGTCCGGCCCCTCAAGGAGGTTGCGGACCGCGTCGATGCTGTCGGCGCTGAACATGCAGGCGCCCAAGACCGCGGCCTCCGCGTCCGAGTCGTACGGCGGCACGGCGGTCATGTCGGTCGCGGCGAGGTGTGGCGGGTTCGGCGCGGGGTCGTCCATACTGGACAAGAAGCTCCTCTACGTGCGGGCCACATGGGACGGCAATCCCGGCCTCGCAGGTCAGTCGTTCAGGGATGGGCGGCGTGAGGTTTGCGCTTTGGGCCCCTCGGTGTTGGACCACCGGGGGGCTTTTTGCATGTCTGGCTACGGGATGGCGGGCTCCAGGGGATCGCTGCGGTCTTCTGGGGATGATCGAATCGTACCACAGATTATGCGGTTCGCAGAGATCTATGCGAACCGCAGAAGATGATGTATGGTTTTGGCATGCCGCGAAACTGTGGCCGCCGCAGCAACAGGAAGGAGGGGTGATGCCGGACGACGAGAGCGACACCCCCGAGGGGGTGCTGCTCAGCGGCGAGGAGAACGCCGCCGTGCGGATCAAGCTGGAGCGGGAGAAGCGCGGTTGGAGCACTACCGCACTGTCCGATCTGCTGAACGAGGCGGGCTTCGACATGAACCCGTCCGCGGTCTGGCGCATCGAGAACCGCAAGCGCCGGATCAACCTCGACGAGGCCATCGGCTTCGCCGAGATCTTCGGCGTCCCGCTCAGCAACTTCGTCGGTCCACCGAGCCTGGCCGCGATGGGCTGGGCCATGGAGCTCATCGACAACGTGGTCGCCACCTACCGCGCCTCCGCGCGCGCCAGCTCCGAAGCCACCCAGGCGCGGGACGAACTCTCCGCCTACCTGAAGGACCATCCGGAGATCAGCACTGAGGCCGACGCGATGGTCTCCAACGCCATCGCCGCCGAGGTGATGAAGATCAACGCGGAGCGGTACGGGCCGCCCGCCGGCGGATAGCCGCCTTCTCCACCCCGCTGCCCTGGGCTCGCAAACCCCCAGGTCGCAGCTGTAGTACCGCCCATCCCATCCCTGAACGACACGCCGGCCCGGCTCTGGGGGTTGCCGCCCCCGCTCCAGCCCGCGGCCAGAATCCGGAGCACTGCTTGCGCCACCAGGCGATACCCCACACCTCCACCCAGCGCCCCGGCACCGCGAAGGAGGTGACCACCCCCGACATCTTCCTCACCGTGGAGCAGGCCGCCGAACGCCTCGGCACCGGCGTGCGCTTCATCCGGCGCCTCATCCAGGAACGCCGCATCGGCTACGCAAAGTTCGGCAAGCACGTCCGTATTGCCGAAAGCGTCCTCGCCGCGTACATCGACGCGAGTACCGTCCCCACCCTCCGCGATGCCCGCTCCCGCTTCGGGAAGGCGGCCTGATGGCCGCCCGCAGGCCGCAGCGGCGGCGCGAATTCGGCACCACCCGCCAGCTCCCGTCCGGCCGTTGGCAGGCCCGGTACTGGGCTCCCGACGGCAGCCGGCGCACGGCCCCGGAGACCTTCGCGACGAAGACCGACGCGCAGGACTGGCTTAATCTCACCAAGGCGGACATCCAGCGCAACCACTGGACCGACCCCGACGTGGGCAAGGTCAACTTCGAGGAGTACGCGCTCAAGTGGGTCGACGAGCGGGGCCTCGCCGCCACCACGGACGAGCTGTACCGCCGACTCCTGCGCCTGCACGTCCTCCCCGGCTTCGGCGACCTCGACCTGGACGAGATCACCCCGCCGACCGTGCGGACCTGGCGGGCCGAGCGCCTGACCGCAACCGGCGCCACGACGGTCGCCAAGTCCTACCGGCTGCTGAAGGCCATCATGGAGACGGCGGCCGACGACGAGCTGATCCGCCGCAACCCGTGCCGCATCAGGGGCGCGGGAAGCGAGCAGGCCAAGGAGCGCCCGACCGCGACCGTAGCCCAGGTCGACGCCCTCGCCGAAGCCATGGGCCCGCGCTGGCGGCTGATGGTCTACTTCTGCGCCTACGGCCCGATGCGCCCGGAGGAGCAGGCGGCCCTGCGCCGGACCTCGGTCACCCTGGACCCTCTGGCCGTACGTATCACGGAGGCAGCCCCGGAGCTGAACACCGGCCACCGCGTCGAGGGCGACACCAAGTCGGCGGCGGGCGTCCGCACCATCCACCTGCCGGCCTTCCTCTACATGGAGGTCAAGCGGCACCTGGACTGGTTCGCGGAGAAGGAGCCCGGCGGGCTGCTGTTCGTGGGGGAGAAGGGGGCGCCGTTCCGACGCACGTCCTTCGGCCGTAAGTGGGCCAAGGCCCGCGCGAAGGTCGGCCTGCCGAAGGACTTCCGCTTCTACGACCTGCGCCACACGGGCCATACTCTGTCGACGCAGTCGGGCGCGACGCTGAAGGACACGATGGTCCGCGCCGGCCAGTCCTCGGAGAAGGCCGCGATGATCTACCAGCACTCCGACGACGAACGTCAGCAGGAGGTCGCCGGGGGCATCGACGCGAGGGTCCGGGCTGCTCGGGGGAGGACGCCCACAGCACCGGCCCCGAAGTTGGTACGGGAAGGCTGACCCGAGCCTGCCGAACGCAATGCTGTGCCCCGGTCGTGAGAGGCGGCCGGGGCACAGTTCGTCGGCCACTGGGATCGGTCAGACGCCTGCTCCGGCCTCCGGGCTGTTCCGGGCGAGCCGGTTCACGGTGGCGATGACTTCCTCGGCGAGGGATTCCGTGTCGCCGATGGTGAGGTAGGTGACGTCGGCGACGGTGTGGAGGCCGCGGACGAGGAAGGCGTAGTCCACTCCCTCTTCGAGGAGGAGCACGATGGGCTTGCCGAGGGCGGAGGCCCAGCCGATCTCGATGTGGGTGCCGGGGGAGGCGGGGTGGCCGGGGAAGGCGACGAAGACGGTGCTCGCGGAGATCTCGTCGTAGTCGAGGCGGGTGCACTCGTCGGGGGTGAGGAACTTCGCGCCCCAGGACTCGCGGCGGTGGGCGTTGTAGACGTGGTAGTCCTCGGCCTCCAGGCGCTCGATGAGCGTTTCGAAGCGGGTGCGGGCCTCGGTGTTCATGGCGCCGTCCGCGTCGACGAGGGCCTTGAAGGGGCCGCCGAGGAAGACGCTGCGGGTCCGCTGGACGGTGGCGGTGGCGGTGGGGGCTGCGGTCGTGGTGGTCACTGCTTGACTCCCGTGACGATGTGGAACGGCGGGTGGGCGGTCTCGGCCGGGTTCGGTCCGGGCAGGGCCGAGGGGTCGGTGAGGAGGGGTTCCTCGACGGTGAGGTCGGTGAAGCCGGCCTCGGTCAGTACGTCGAGGTAGGTCTGGCGGGGCCAGTGGTGGTCGATGAGTTCCAGCGGTTCGCCGCCGCCGGGCTGGTCCAGGAGGACTTGCCGGCGCTCGCCGGGAGCGTAGGTACGGCCGGGTTCTCCGCTGCGGAAGGTGGAGAAGCGGACACCCGTGGTGGCGGGGTTGGTGTCGAGGACCGCGTAGCGCCCGCCGGGACGCAGGACGCGGTGAACCTCGGCGGCGATCTCGCGCAGGACCGGGACTTCGCCGACGTTGATGAAGACGTAGCAGGACATGGCCGCGTCGATCGAGTCGTCGGCGAGGAAGGTCAGTTTGCCGCTGTCGATCTGCCGGTAGTCGATCCGCGGGTGCGGACGCAGGGACCGGGCGATCTCCAGCATCCGGGGGGAGACGTCGGCGGCCACGACCCGGACCTCGTCGCAGGCCCCGGTGAGCCGGGCGGCCACCTTGCCGGGACCGCAGCCGTAGTCCAGGACCGTCCGTACGGTGGGGGCGCCGATACCGAGGGCGCGGAAGACGGCCGGGTAGCCGATGAGGCGCTCGGGGAGGTCGTCGTAGGCGTCGAAGCCGTCGGCGATCGACGGGGTGGACTGCCAGTGGGTGCTGGTCGTCATGGCGGGGCCTTTCAGCCGGCGACGGGGACGGGAGCGGGTGCGGGGCAGATGCGCGGCCAGCGCTCTTCGACCAGGCGGCGGTAGAGCGGCCACAGGAGCGTCAGCTGGTCCTCGCCGACGTGTTCCTTGCTGCGGATGCGGCGGTGGATCTCGAAGAGGACCAGGACCTGGGTCCAGTACTCGGGCAGCCCGTGGGTGCGCGGATCGGCGGCGAGCCGGTGGCGGCCGGTGCGCAGCTGCTCCTCCACGGCCAGGACCTCGCGCACGTAAGGCCAGTTGTCGCCCTCCGGCATGGAGGGGAAGTCTCGGGCCGGAGGTTCGTCGGCGGCCGGATCGGCGAGGACTTCCAGGGCCCGGGCGTGGTCGGGGTCGTAGAGGTGCAGGGAGCCGACTTGGTGGACGTAGGAGCCGAGGGGGACGCCGAGTTCTCGGGCGAGCATCTCCTGGAGGAAGGTGAAGGAGAAGACGTCGCTGGTCATGCCGCGGTAGACGTCGTTGGCCCGCATGAACCCGACGCCGTGCAGCGCGCCTTCGCGCAGCAGGAACTGCAGGCCGAGGGTGCAGGAGACGTCCGGGTTGCCGGGGACCTGGAGTTCCTCGCCGCGGAAGATCTGGATGACGGCCCGCTTGGAGTCCGGGTCGTCCCGGAGCGTCTGCACGACGGCTGGCCACTGGTCCGGCCTGCCCTCGGAAGCCCCGAACAGGGCTCGTCCGTAGGCGGTTCCCGTCAACCGGCTTCCGTCGGCGGAGTACTTGCGGATGCTGGGGGCGTAGTACGCGATGAAGTCCAGGTCGTCGCGGCCGGCCAAGTACCACAGGGCCTCGGCGAAGTTGAAGACGATGTTCAGCCGCCGGGCCGGGACGAGGGGCACCCGCTGGTCCGCCCGCGCGAGCCGGAACCGGACGCCGAGCTGCTCGCGGCTGGAGTAGCCGCGCGGAGCGTTGCGGTAGGCGGGCTCCTCGATCAGCGACCGCAGCATGTGCGGGTAGGCATGGTGAAAGGTTTCGAAGTCCACGGGGTCGCTCTCTGCCGACGACGATGATCCACTCCGTCGGAACGTAGCGGCCGCGGGCCCAGGCCCCTTCCGTCCGGCAGGATCCGAATCGCCACGGACGACTGGGCATAACTGCAGTTCAGAGGCAATCAGCTAACCCGGATGGCAGAACCGGTCCTCAACCCGGCGGTTCGGATGCCGTCCGTCCATCGGGTGAACTGCTGATCCAGACGCACGGCATCACCGCAGGTCACCGTCGAGAGAAACGTCAATTCAGCTACGCGGAGCCGCTATCCGGCATTGACGGCACTGTGGCTATGTGACGATCTTGCGCCGGATGCCGTCGAACCCTCGGCGGACGGTTCTGGAGGTCTCGATGGCCAGTGGTGAGATGTCGGCAGCGGTGCTCCGAGCCCTGGGCAAGCCCCTCGAAATCGAAGCCAGGCCCCGGCCGGTCCCCGGCCCGGGCCAGGTCCTGATCCGGGTCAGGGCGGCCGGCCTGTGCCACACCGATCTCCACCTGGCCGACGGCTCCGCCGTAACCCCGCCGCTGCCCATCGTCCTGGGGCACGAGATCGCGGGCGAGGTCGCCGAGATCGGACCAGGTGTCACGGCGGCTCGGGGCGACCGGGTCCTCGCCTACTACTACGAGGGCTGTGGCCACTGCACTTGGTGCGTGGAAGGCTCGGAGAACCTCTGCCCGGCCCCCGCCGCCAAGGTCGGCTTCGACTCCGACGGCGGACTCTGCGAGTACTACCTGGCGGGCGCCCGCTCCCTCGTCCCGATCGCGGACACGGTCTCCTTCGCCGAGGCCGCCGTCCTCGGCTGCTCGGGAACCACCGCCGTACGCGTCGTCCGCTCCGTCGCCCGCACCGCCCCCGGCGAGACCCTCGTGGTCATCGGCGCGGGCGGGGTCGGCCTCGCCGTCGTCCAGGTGGCCGTCGCCGACGGAGCCCGCGTCATCGCCGTCGACCCCCACGCCCCGAGCAGGGAACAGGCCCGCCGCTACGGGGCCCATACCGTGATCGACCCGCTGGCGGGCGACCCGGTCGCCGCGGTCCACGCGGTGACGGCGGGGGCGGGCTGCGACGTGGTGGTCGACACGGTCGGCAACACGCACACCCCCGGCCAGTCCGTCCGGATGACCGGAACCCGGGGCCGCGTCGTCCTCGTTGGCTACACCGGCAGGCCCGCGACCCTCGACGTCCTCGACGTGGTCGTACGGGAAACCGAGATCCGCGGCTCCGTCGGCGCCACCCTCGCCGACGCCCACACCGTGATGCGGATGGCCGAGGCAGGCCTCATCCGCGGCCACGTGGAAGCCGAGTACCCCCTGGGGCAGGTCAATGAGGCCCTGGCCCGACTCGCCGCCGGCGAGGTCACGGGACGCCTGGTCGTCACTCCCTGAGGGGCAGCCACCCTGGTTCGGCTTCCGATCGCCCGTGGGGCTGCCTGGGGACCCCGGGCAGCCGAGCCGTCGCGTGCGCGAATTCACCCCTCCACGGCGGAGTGTGGCCCAGTTCACACCGCATGGGGCCTCGTCATGTGAGATCACCCTGCGCCTACGTGGTGCAAAAGGCGCACGAAAGGGCCTCCGGCCAGGGCGTTCCTGCGAGTTGGGGCACGCGGAGGGCACGGCAAGGCCGGATAGGTCTAGACAACGAAGAAGGCCCAGGTCGCTGACCTGGGCCTTCTTGCAAGAGCGGATGACGAGAATCGAACTCGCGCTATAAGCTTGGGAAGCTCATGTTCTACCATTAAACTACATCCGCGTAGTGGTCCAGTTGCCTGGAGCGCTATCGTTTCTCACTCTACCCCATGATCGACCCCTGGTGAATTCGTCCCGGGAGTGGTGTCGCGTGCGGGGTGCACGGGCTGTCGTGGGGGCGGGAGTTGGGGCGTACCTTGTGTGTGCGGAGCGGCGGCTGGAGTGGGTCTTGTTCATCCCCTAATGTGGCGATTCATCGCAGTACGGCTGGTTGGGGAAAGGGACTCGATGGAGCACACCGTCGTCCGTTGTGCCGAAGGGCACGTGTTCAGCACCGCTTCGTTCCCGCTGCAGCACCTCGGTGCCGGCCGGATCGGGCCGGGGCGGCTGCTGCGGTGTCCGCGCTGTGCGCGGCTGCGGCATGCCGTGCCCGTGGGAGCGGCGCCGAAGCGGTAGGCGCGAGAGCGCAAGACGGAGACACCGGCGCGCGGGAATCCGCCTCGATTGGGGCGGCCCGCGCGCTCTGCGTATCCTCGGGACGTGCTTCTCTCTGATAAAGACATCCGGGCCGAGATCGACAGCGGACGGGTTCGCATCGACCCCTTCGACGAGTCGATGGTGCAGCCCTCCAGCATCGATGTACGTCTCGACCGGTTCTTCCGGGTCTTCGAGAATCACCGCTACGCCCACATCGACCCCGCCACCGAGCAGAGCGATCTGACCCGGATGGTCGAGCCGGAGGGTGACGAGGCGTTCATCCTCCACCCGGGCGAGTTCGTCCTCGCCTCGACCTACGAGGTCATCTCGCTGCCCGACGACATCGCCTCCAGACTGGAGGGGAAGTCCAGTCTTGGCCGTCTCGGGCTGGTGACGCACTCCACCGCCGGTTTCATCGACCCCGGGTTCTCGGGGCACGTGACGCTGGAGCTGTCGAACCTCGCCACGCTGCCGATCAAGCTCTGGCCGGGTATGAAGATCGGACAGCTGTGTCTGTTCCGGCTCAGCTCGCCCGCGGAGTTCCCGTACGGGAGCGAGCGGTACGGATCGCGGTACCAGGGCCAGCGCGGCCCGACGGCCTCGCGGTCCTTCCAGAACTTCCACCGGACCCAGGTGAGGCACGAGGCATGAGTGACGCAGTGAGTGGCGGAGTGCGCGAGAACCTTGATTACGAGGGGTTCGGGCGGGCCGTGCGTGAGCTGGCGCAGACCATCGCCGACGACGGCTACGAGCCCGACATCATCCTGAGCATCGCCCGCGGCGGGGTCTTCGTCGCCGGCGGTCTGGCGTACGCGCTGGACTGCAAGAACATCCACCTGGTGAACGTGGAGTTCTACACCGGGGTGGGCACCACCCTGGAGATGCCGGTCATGCTGGCGCCCGTGCCCGAGGCGATCGACTTCACCGCCAAGAAGGTGCTGATCGCCGACGACGTCGCGGACACGGGCAAGACGCTCAAGCTCGTGCACGACTTCTGCCTCGGGCACGTCGCCGAGGTGCGGTCCGCGGTGATCTACGAGAAGTCCCACTCGCTCGTGAAGTGCGAGTACGTGTGGAAGAAGACCGACGAGTGGGTCAACTTCCCCTGGTCGGTCGAGCCGCCCGTCGTGCGGCGCGAGGGACAGGTTCTCGACGCCTGACAGGCAGGTGTGAAGACGCGAGCGCGTGACGAAGGGCCCGCCGCACGGTTTCGTGTGGCGGGCCCTTCGTCACGCGTCGTGCGTGCGCGCGTGGGCTAGATCGTGCCCAGCTTGATGATCGACAGCAGGGCGATCAGCTGGATCGCCGAGGCGCCCAGGGCCTTCGGCCAGGGCAGGTCGTGCGATTTGCTGACCAGGGAGGTGAAGAGCGCGCCGGCCACCACCCAGGTGGCCCAGCCGAGGATCTGGACCAGCATGTTGTCGCCGCCCAGGAACATGGCGAACAGCAGGCGCGGTACGTCCGTCAGGCTCATGACCAGCATCGACAGGCCCACGGTGGGCTGCCAGGCCCCGTCGCCGCCCATCTGGCGGGCCAGGGTGTGGGTGACGGCGCCGAGGACCAGGCCGCAGATCACGAAGGCCACGCCCGCGGAGAGCACGATCGGGACGGCCTTGGAGAGGGTGGCGTTGATGACGTCCTTGCGGGCGTCGTCGAGGCCGAAGACCGCGAGCAGCCCGTAGAGGAAGGTCACGATCAGCGCCGGCCCCCAGACGGCGTAGTCGCGCATCTGCAGGAAGGTCGGGCCCGGGCGGGTCACGATGCCCCGGATCAGGTCCTTCCACGGCAGCCGCGGACCGGTCGGGGCGGCGGCCTGGGCCGCGCCCGCATGGTAGGTCGCGCCCTGGTTGTACGGGTACGGGTCCTCGCCGATGGCGAAGGCCTGCGTGTACCCCGGTGAGTCGCTCGGGCCGCCGGCTCCCTGGACCGGGGGCCGGCCGTAGCCGTATCCCTGACCTTGCCCCTGATCTTGCCCCTGGCCGGCGTGACCGCCGTGCGGGTCGAAGTATTCGGGCTCGCCGTGGCCCCCGGGAGCGGCCTGCTGCGGCCACTGCTGGGGTGCGTAGGGCTGCTGGCCGTACGGCGGCGGCGCCTGGGGCGCCTGCTGCTGACCGTACGGCTGCTGCCGCGGGGTGCGGTTGTTGTCCCGGCCGCGTCCGATCCTGAATCCAGCCACGTGATCGAAAGTACCCGCTCCCGGGCGGCCGGGTGGCCGGGCCGGGGCAAGAAACCCCCTTTGCGGCTGAGCTGTGACATCCCCTAGGGGGTGCCTGGAGGGCCTTCTCAGGGTGGGGCGGGGCGGGTTACGTGGCTGCGCGGCAGTCTGCCGATGCCTGTTACATCTCCGACGGAATACGGACATACCGGCTCCGTAGCTTCGTAGGCGTAGTCACCGCCACGCAGCCGAACGAGCACGAGAAGAGCCCCCGTCATGCGCAGCCCGCACCGTCGCACCACCCTCCGTACCGCCGCCGTCGTGGCCGGTGCGGCCGCCGTCCTCGCCCTCCCGGTGGGATCCGCCTTCGCGGACTCCCCGGCGGTCCCGGACGCGCAGGTCCTGCCGGGCACCGAGCAGCCGTCGGTCGACCCGCAGCAGCCGCAGGTGGACCCGAGCGTCCCGCCGACCACGCCCCCGACGACGCCTCCCACCACGCCCCCGACCACGCGGCCGACCACCCCGCCGGTGAAGCCCACGGTCCGGGCGTACGTCACGACCGTGAAGCTGGCCGACGGATCGATCGCCAGGGTCTACACCTTCGGCGGCGGCCACTTCGAGGCCGACATCTTCTCCGGCGGGGTCAAGCTGGACACCCTGGTCAGCAAGGACGGCAAGCCCGCCCACGGCCAGAACAACGGGCTGCACGTGGTCCTCCAGCCGAACGGCACCGTCACCTCGTGGGTCGAGGGCGCGACCAAGCCGGTCGAGAAGCCGAAGCCGATCGAGAAGCCGAAGCCGGTGGAGAAGCAGGAGAACGTCGTCCAGGTCGCCATGCCCGACGGGCGCAACGCGCGGCTGATCGACGGCCCGAACGGCAAGCGCGTCGAGATCTCGATGCCGAACGGGAACCTCCTCGGCACGATCGACCTGAAGCACCCGACCGCGACGAACGACGGCTGGACGTACAAGCTCGTCCAGGACGGGAAGCGCGTGAAGTTCGTCGTCATCGACGGCAAGAACGGCGGGAACAGCTGGGTCTACGAGTTCACCAGCGGCAAGCTGATCGAGAAGTACGAGGTGGGCAAGGGCGGCAAGGCGGTCGGCACGAAGGACGCCAAGCCCGTCGCCAAGCCGGTCGAGAAGCCGCTCGCCAAGCCGGTCGAGAAGGTCGAGAAGGTCGCGAACAAGGCCGTCGAGCGGGTCGTGCCGAAGGGCGGTGTGAAGGCCGGTGCGGAGGGTGTCGTGCCGGTGTCCGCCGAAGGCGACGGCACGCTGATGCTCGCCGCCGGCGGCGGCATGGCGGCGGTCGGCGCCGCGGGCCTCGGCTTCGCGATGCTGCGCCGCAGCCGGTCCGGCCGGTCCTGACCCCTGGACCCCGGCCCCCGGACCGGACCCTGAACAGCGGAACGGCCCGCCCCCACAGTGGGGGCGGGCCGTTCCGCTGTTCCGTGCCGCGCTGCGGGCTACTTCGCCTCGGCGCCGTCGGTGCCCGGCTCCGCCGGGGCCTGCGCCGCCTTCGGCTCGGCCGCTTCGGCCTTCGGGGCCTCCGCCACCGGGGCCTCGGCCTCCGGCTCCGAGACGGGCTCGGCGACGGGCTCCGCCGCGACCACGGGCTCGGCGACGGGCTCAGCCACAGGCTCGGCGACGACCTCCGGCTCCGGCTCGACCTCCGGCTCCGCCTCGACCACCGGCTCCGCCTCGACCACCGGCTCCGCCTCGACCACCGGCTCCGGCTCCGGCGTCTTCACCGAGTCCAGCAGCAGCTGCGCCACGTCGACCACCGTGACGTGTTCCTTCGCCTGGCCGTCGTTCTTCTTGCCGTTCACCGAGTCGGTGAGCATCACGAGGCAGAAGGGGCAGGCGGTGGAGACGATGTCCGGGTTCAGGGACAGGGCCTCGTCGACGCGCTCGTTGTTGATGCGCTTGCCGATCCGCTCCTCCATCCACATCCGCGCGCCACCCGCGCCACAGCAGAAGCCCCGCTCCTTGTGGCGGTGCATCTCCTGCTGGCGCAGGCCCGGTACGGCCGACATGATCTCGCGCGGCGGCGTGTAGACCTTGTTGTGCCGGCCCAGGTAGCAGGGGTCGTGGTACGTGATCAGCCCGTCGACCGGGGTCACCGGCGTGAGGCGGCCCTCGTCGATCAGGTGCTGGAGCAGCTGCGTGTGGTGGATGACCTCGTACTCGCCGCCCAGCTGCGGGTACTCGTTCGCGATGGTGTTGAAGCAGTGCGGGCAGGTGGAGACGATGCGCTTCGCCGACTTCGGCTTCTTGGTCTCCGGGTCCTCGTCGTCCTCGCCGAAGGCCATGTTCAGCATCGCGACGTTCTCCTGGGCGAGCTGCTGGAAGAGCGGCTCGTTGCCCAGGCGGCGCGGGGAGTCGCCCGTGCACTTCTCGTCGCCGCCCATGATCGCGAACTTGACGCCCGCGATGTTCAGCAGCTCGGCGAAGGCCTTCGTGGTCTTCTTCGCCCGGTCCTCCAGCGCGCCGGCGCAGCCGACCCAGTAGAGGTAGTCGAACTCGGAGAGGTCCTCCGCGTCCTTGCCGATGATCGGGACCTCGAAGTCCACCTCCTTGGTCCACTCGACGCGCTGCTTCTTCGCGAGGCCCCAGGGGTTGCCCTTCTTCTCCAGGTTCTTGAGCATCGTCCCGGCTTCGCTCGGGAAGGCGCTCTCGATCATCACCTGGTAGCGCCGCATGTCGACGATGTGGTCGATGTGCTCGATGTCCACCGGGCACTGCTCGACGCACGCGCCGCAGCTCGTGCAGGACCACAGGACGTCGGGGTCGATGACCCCGTTCTCCTCGGCCGTGCCGATCAGCGGGCGCTCGGCCTCGGCCAGGGCCGCGGCCGGCACGTTCGCCAGCTGCTCCGGCGTCGCCTTCTCGTTGCCCTCCATGTCCTTGCCGCCGCCGGCCAGCAGGTACGGGGCCTTGGCGTGCGCGTGGTCGCGCAGCGACATGATCAGGAGCTTGGGGGAGAGGGGCTTGCCCGTGTTCCAGGCGGGGCACTGCGACTGGCAGCGGCCGCACTCGGTGCACGTGGAGAAGTCGAGGATGCCCTTCCACGAGAACTGCTCGACCTGCGAGACGCCGAAGACGTCGTCCTCGCCCGGGTCTTCGAAGTCGATGACCTTGCCGCCGCTGGTCATGGGCTGGAGCGCGCCCAGCGCGACCGCGCCGTCGGCGTTCCGCTTGAACCAGATGTTCGGGAAGCCGAGGAAGCGGTGCCAGGCCACACCCATGTTGGTGTTCAGCGAGACCACGATCATCCAGATCAGCGAGGTGCCGATCTTGATCATCGCGGTGAAGTAGATGGCGTTCTGCAGGGCGCCGAGGGACATGCCCTTGAAGGCGAGCACCAGCGGGTACGAGACGAAGTACGCGGGCTCGTACGAGTCCACGTGGTGGATGGCGCCTTCGAGTCCGCGCAGGCACAGGATCGCGAGGCCGATGGTCAGGATGATGTACTCGACGAAGTACGCCTGCCAGGCCTTCGAGCCGGCGAAGCGCGACTTGCGGCCTGCCCGCGAGGGCAGCGAGGCGAGGCGGATCCCCATCAGGATGACGATGCCGAGCACGGTCATCAGACCGATGAACTCGATGTAGAGCTCGAACGGCAGGAAGCCGCCGATGACCGGCAGCGTCCAGTCGGCCTGGAAGAGCTGCCCGTACGCCTGCACCAGGGTGGGCGGCAGCGTCAGGAAGCCGATCGCGACGAACCAGTGAGCGAAGCCGACGAGGCCCCAGCGGTTCATCCGGCTGTGGCCGAGGAACTCCCGGACCAGGGTGATCGTTCGGGACTTCGGGTCGTCCGTACGGCTGCCTGCCGGTACGGGCTGTCCGAGCTTCACGAAACGGTAGATCTGCGCCACGGCTCGGGCGAGCAGCGCGACGCCGACCACGGTCAGGACCAGCGACACGATGATCGCGGCGAGTTGCATGGGAGGGCTCCTCGGGCGGCACTTACTAAGCGGTAACTTATCCAGTCAAGGCTTGAGGTTACCCAGTCCCGACGCCGCAATGTAGCCGAGCGCGCGGTGATCTGCGTCGCTCGCCCCCGGCTCAGAGCCGTCCGTGCCGCCAGGCCGCGCGCGGCGTCTGCGCGAGGATCGCCAGGTCCATGCCCAGCCAGTGGTTCTCCACGTAGTGCCGGTCCAGCAGGTCCATCTCCTCCCACGGCAGGTCCGAGCGCGCGCTCACCTGCCACAGCCCGGTCATCCCGGGCCGTACGAGGAGCCGCTCGGGCCGGTCCGACGGGCCGTTCCCGGGGCGCGGCCCGACCAGCGACATCTCGCCGCGCACCACGTTGAGCAGCTGCGGGAGTCCGTCCAGCGCGCACCGTTCCAGGGCCGCCCCGGCCCGGCCCTTGCCGACGCGGAACCGCCACGCCCGGTAGGGCCGCCCGGCCAGGCCCGCCGCGGGCTCGCGGACGAGGACGCCCGCGCCCTGGGTCGCGTAGAGCAGTCCGGCGGTCAGCAGCAGCGGTACGAGGAGCACCCCGAGCAGGAGCGCCGCTCCGGCGAGGTCGAGCACCCGCTTGGCCGGCGGCCCGGCCGGGAGCTGCGGCAGGGCCGGTGGCCGAGCGGGGAGCGAGAGCAGCTTCTGCATGTCAGCACGGTGCCGCACGCCCGTGGTGGTGCGCGGGTGCCGCGCGGCCGTGGTGCCCCGAATGGCGCTCCTGAGCGTAAGGGTGGCCTAAAGGTTGAGTCCCCTCGACTCACCTCTGTTGACACAGTCGGAGGGGGTGGTGCACTCTTGAGTCTGTTCCACTCAAGTCAGCTGGAGGAATCAAAATGGCACGTGCGGTCGGCATCGACCTGGGCACCACTAACTCCGTCGTCAGCGTTCTGGAAGGCGGAGAGCCCACCGTCATCACCAACGCCGAAGGCGCCAGGACCACGCCGTCCGTCGTCGCCTTCGCCAAGAACGGCGAGGTCCTCGTCGGCGAGGTGGCCAAGCGCCAGGCGGTCACGAACGTGGACCGGACCATCCGCTCCGTCAAGCGCCACATGGGCACTGACTGGAAGATCAACCTGGATGGCAAGGACTTCAACCCGCAGCAGATGAGCGCCTTCATCCTGCAGAAGCTGAAGCGCGACGCCGAGGCGTACCTGGGCGAGAAGGTCACGGACGCGGTCATCACCGTCCCGGCCTACTTCAACGACTCCGAGCGCCAGGCGACGAAGGAGGCCGGCGAGATCGCGGGCCTGAACGTCCTGCGTATTGTCAACGAGCCGACGGCCGCCGCCCTGGCCTACGGCCTCGACAAGGACGACCAGACCATTCTCGTCTTCGACCTCGGTGGCGGCACCTTCGACGTGTCCCTCCTGGAGATCGGCGACGGCGTCGTCGAGGTGAAGGCCACCAACGGTGACAACCACCTCGGTGGCGACGACTGGGACCAGCGCGTCGTCGACTACCTGGTGAAGCAGTTCCAGAACGGCCACGGCGTCGACCTGTCCAAGGACAAGATGGCGCTCCAGCGTCTGCGCGAGGCCGCCGAGAAGGCGAAGATCGAGCTGTCCTCCTCCACGGAGACCTCGATCAACCTGCCCTACATCACGGCTTCCGCCGAGGGCCCGCTGCACCTGGACGAGAAGCTCACGCGCTCGCAGTTCCAGCAGCTGACCGCGGACCTGCTCGACCGCTGCAAGACCCCGTTCCACAACGTCATCAAGGACGCGGGCATCAACCTGTCCGAGATCGACCACGTGGTCCTGGTCGGCGGCTCCACCCGCATGCCGGCCGTCGCCGAGCTCGTCAAGGAGCTCACCGGCGGTCAGGACGCCAACAAGGGCGTCAACCCGGACGAGGTCGTCGCCATCGGCGCGACCCTCCAGGCGGGCGTGCTCAAGGGTGAGGTCAAGGACGTCCTGCTCCTCGACGTGACCCCGCTGTCCCTGGGTATCGAAACCAAGGGCGGCATCATGACCAAGCTCATCGAGCGCAACACCACGATCCCGACCAAGCGGTCCGAGATCTTCACGACGGCCGAGGACAACCAGCCGTCCGTGCAGATCCAGGTCTACCAGGGCGAGCGCGAGATCGCGGCGTACAACAAGAAGCTCGGCATGTTCGAGCTGACCGGCCTGCCGCCGGCTCCGCGTGGCGTCCCGCAGATCGAGGTCTCCTTCGACATCGACGCGAACGGCATCATGCACGTCACGGCCAAGGACCTCGGCACGGGCAAGGAGCAGAAGATGACCGTCACCGGCGGCTCTTCGCTCGGCAAGGACGAGGTCGACCGCATGCGCCAGGAGGCGGAGCAGTACGCGGACGAGGACCTGCGCCGCAAGGAAGCGGCCGAGTCCCGCAACCAGGGCGAGAGCCTCGTCTACCAGACGGAGAAGTTCGTCAAGGACAACGAGGACAAGGTCCCGGCCGACGTCAAGGAAGAGGTCGAGGCCTCCATCGCCGAGCTGAAGGAAAAGCTCAAGGGCGAGGACGCGGCCGAGATCCGCACCGCGACTGAGAAGCTCGGTGCCGTCAGCCAGAAGCTCGGCCAGGCGATCTACGCCGACGCCGGTGCCCAGGCCGCCGGTGGCGCGCCGACCGGTGACGCCGGCCAGGCCGACGCCAACGACGACGTCGTCGACGCCGAGATCGTCGACGACGAGAAGCCGAAGGGTGGCGCTGCCTGATGTCGGAGGAGACCCCGGGCTTCGACGAGAAGCCCGAAGTCCCCGCCGACGGCACGCCTGACGACGCCGCCGAGCCGAAGGCCGCAGCTTCCTCCAAGGAGGAGGCCGCGGCCCCGGCCGGGGACTCCGCAGCAGCACCGAGCGGTCAGGAAACAGCCCTCCTGGCCCAGCTGGACCAGGCCCGTACCGCGCTCGGCGAGCGCACCGCGGACCTCCAGCGGCTCCAGGCGGAGTACCAGAACTACCGCCGCCGGGTGGAGCGGGACCGGATCGCCGTCAAGGAGATCGCGGTCGCGTCCCTCCTGACGGAACTGCTCCCGACCCTGGACGACATCGGCCGGGCGCGGGAACATGGCGAGCTGGTCGGCGGCTTCAAGTCGGTGGCCGAATCGCTGGAGACCGCCGCGGCCAAGATGGGCCTGCAGCAGTTCGGCAAGGAGGGCGAGCCCTTCGACCCGACGATCCACGAGGCCCTGATGCACTCGTACGCGCCGGACGTCACCGAGGACACCTGCGTGGCGATCCTGCAGCCGGGCTACCGCATCGGCGAGCGTACGATCCGTCCCGCGCGGGTCGCGGTGGCCGAGCCCCAGCCGGGCGCGGCACCGAAGTCCGAGGCGGCGGAGGCCGATTCCGGGTCGGACGCGGTGGACGCGTCGGGCGAGGACGCGGATGCCCCCGACAAGGGCTGAAGTTGAACACGTAGAAGCAGCGCGAGAGGAGGGACACCGGGGATGAGCACGAAGGACTTCGTCGAGAAGGACTACTACAAGGTCCTCGGTGTCCCGAAGGACGCCACCGAGGCCGAGATCAAGAAGGCGTACCGGAAGCTCGCCCGCGAGTTCCACCCGGACGCCAACAAGGGCGACGCCTCGGCCGAGGAGCGCTTCAAGGAGATCTCCGAGGCGAACGACATCCTCGGCGACGCCAAGAAGCGCAAGGAGTACGACGAGGCCCGCGCCCTGTTCGGGAACGGCGGCTTCCGCCCCGGTCCCGGCGGGGGCGGCGGCGGTTCGTTCAACTTCGACCTCGGTGACCTCTTCGGAGGCCAGCAGCAGGGCGGCCCGGCCGGCGGCTTCGGCGGCGGCGGCCTGGGCGACGTCTTCGGCGGCCTGTTCAACCGCGGCGGCGCCGGCGCGGGTGCGGGCACCCGTACCCAGCCGCGCCGCGGCCAGGACATCGAGTCGGAGGTCACCCTCTCCTTCACGGAGGCGGTGGACGGGGCCACGGTCCCGCTCCGGATGTCCTCGCAGTCGCCCTGCAAGGCCTGTTCGGGCACCGGCGACAAGAACGGCACGCCCCGCGTGTGCCCGACCTGCGTCGGCACCGGCCAGGTCTCCCGCGGCAGCGGCGGCGGCTTCTCGCTGACCGACCCCTGCGCGGACTGCAAGGGCCGCGGCCTCATCGCCGAGACCCCCTGCGACATCTGCAAGGGCAGCGGGCGGGCCCGCAGCTCCCGGACCATGCAGGTCCGGATCCCGGCGGGGGTCTCCGACTCCCAGCGGATCCGGCTGCGCGGCAAGGGAGCCCCGGGCGAGCGCGGCGGCCCGGCCGGTGACCTGTACGTCGTCGTGCACGTGGACGCGCACCCGGTCTTCGGCCGCAAGGACGACAACCTCACGGTGACCGTTCCGGTGACCTTCGCGGAGGCGGCGCTGGGAGCCGACATCAAGGTCCCGACCTTGAACGGCCCCTCGGTGACGCTGAAGCTGCCCCCGGGCACCCCCGGCGGCCGCACGATGCGGGCCCGCGGCAAGGGGGCGGTCCGCAAGGACGGCACCCGCGGCGACCTGCTCGTGACGGTGGAGGTCGCCGTCCCGACCGAGCTGAACGACAAGGCCCGCGAGGCCTTGGAGCTGTACCGCGAGGCGACGGAGTCCGAGGACCCGCGCTCCGCGCTGTTCGAGTCCGCGAAGGGAGCATGACATGGACGGCCGCCGTAGGAGCCACTACCAGCTCACCGATGAGACCCCGGTCTACGTGATCTCGGTGGCCGCCCAGCTCTCGGGCCTGCATCCGCAGACCCTGCGCCAGTACGACCGCCTCGGCCTGGTCTCCCCGGGCCGTACGGCCGGGCGCGGCCGGCGCTACTCGGCCCGTGACATCGAACTGCTCCGCACCGTCCAGGCGCTGTCCCAGGAAGAGGGCATCAACCTGGCGGGCATCAAGCGGATCATCGAGCTGGAGAACCAGGTCGCCGCGCTCCAGCAGCGCGTGGCCGAGCTCTCCTCGGCCGTCGACGGCGCCGCCGCCGTGCTCCAGCAGCGCGAGGCCCAGGTGCACGCCTCGTACCGGCGCGACCTGGTCCCGTACCAGGCACCGAAGCCGGGCAGCGCCCTGGTCGTCTGGCGACCGGCACCGAAACGGCCGCTGGACTGACGTCCAGCCGCAGGCAGGCAGACATGGGGAAGGCCCCGCCCGGATGATCCGGGCGGGGCCTTCCTCCGTACTCAGCCGCCGAGAATGTCGAGTTCCTTACCGCGGGAGTTCCAGATGCGCGCGGAGCCGCCCGGAGGTTCGCTGAGGGTCAGCCGGTCCGGCTCGTGGGTGAATCCGCCGAGCAGCTTCCCGGGCCCTTCAGTCGGCCATTCGACAGTGAGGTAGTCACCGGGTGAGAGCTCGAACTCGGTGCTCTGCGGCTCGAGCTGGACGGTGAGCGGCGTGCTCGGTCCAGCCTGAACCACGAACTTCATGGTTCCCATTTTCGTCACCAGTTTTCCAGGTAGTAGTCCATCAAGTCTGCCCTGTGCTTGGCGCTCGGGTTCTTGCCCTTGCTTTCGAACTCGACCCTTCGGTAGCCGTCTCGCGCGGCTTCGACATCCCTCTTGAGGAAGGTCTTCTTCACCTTCTTCAGCTGATCGGGGTTCTGGAGCTCGATGTTCTCCAACTTGTTGGCCCAGAGCTTGCCCTTGCCGAAGATCGCATCGACCTGGGCGCCCTTGCCGCCGTAGCGTTCGGCGATCACCTTGAGCTTCGCGAACTCCTCGGCGGCGGCTGCTGCAACGCGCCCCGCCTTCGTCCCGGCTCTGGCGGCCTCGACCGCCTTTTCCATCCGCTTGGCTTCGCCGACGAGCTTGATCGCCTTGGCCCACTTGAGCCAGGGCAGGTCGAGCGCGGCAACCGCGCAGTTCTTCATGATCAAGCCGGAGCAGCCCGCCCAGGCGGCGGCGTCCGGGACGATGACGTGGAGCAGGAAGTCGCCGATGATCGCGTTGGCCGGCGTCCTCTCGTACGAGAACATGCCGAGGGCCGCGGCTCCCGAGCAGAAGGAGTCCTGCGAGTCGATGTTGAAGCACCGCTCGTAGCTGAGCCAGTCCTTGAGCCGCTCTTCGTACGTCTTCTTGAGCGGAGCGCGGGCCTCCAGCTCCTTGGCGGATTTGACGCGTCCACCGTTGATCCAGATGTCACCTTCCTTGTCGACGGTGACGGTGACGGTGGGGGCGGGGTCCTCGTCGAGCCAGTCGCTGACCTCCTCTTCTGCCTGAACCTCCTCGATGGACTTGCCGTTGGTCCCGCCGCCGCCACCGCAGTACCCGTACCCGTAGCAGCTCTCGAGGCCCGTCGGGTCCATCTGGGCGACGGGGTTGTTGTTCGCGTAGTTGTACCCGTTCATCTGCACCGGGTCGGTGATGTCGATGACCGGGTCGACGGAGATGAAACGGCCGGTGGTCGGCTCGTATTCGCGGGCGCCTATGTGGGTGAGGCCCGTGGTGTGGTCCTCGTTGCCGGTGCCCAGGAAGGTACGGCTGCCGGGCCAGTTGGTGGCCATCGTGCCGCGCTGGTTGCCGTACGGGTCGGACTTGCGCCGGGTGACCGCCTGCCCGGCCTTCTGCTCGACCGCGATGGTGCCGGTGTTGTGGTGGTCGGCCAGCAGGACCGTCAGCCGGTGGCCCGTGGCGCTGCCCGTGGTCTGGCGCACGGTGGTCGGCGCACCGGATCCGCCGTAGTAGCGGACCGCGTCGACGGCCTGGCCGGTCTTGTTGACCGTTACCTCGGTTTCGCCGAGGTAGAGGGTGCGGGCGCTTCCGGTCTCCTCCATGAGGCGGTTGCCGTCGGCGTCATAGACGTACGTGGTGGTGTTGTCGGCGAAGGTCCACTGCTGGGCTGCGGCATTCGCGGCGCAGGCGAAGATGTGGAGGTCGTTGCCGTCGACGGGGTTGTCGTTGGGGACGGTGAGGCAGGCGTTGGCCGCCGCGTTGTAGAGCGTCTTGTCGGCGGTGCGGTAGGTGAACTTCTGCTTGGCGCTCCCGTCACACGTCGACAGACGGGCGTACAGGCCGTCCGCCGTGAGGCACTTGTCCAGGGCACGCACGGTGTCGCCTGACAGGCGCCACTGCTGCGCACGGGTCTCGTTGCAGGGGTACAGCTGGACGGCAGTGCCGTCCGCGGCCGAGCCCGATTCCACGTCCAGGCACTTGCCGGCCAGGCCGGTGACTGCGACGGCGCCGATGCCGGCGCTGCTCGCCGAGGTCAGCTTGTTCTTGCGGTCCCAGGTCAGGGCCTGGGTGTCCGCGCCGACCTTGCGGGTCTTGGTGTTGCCCGTGGCGTCGTACTCGTAGGTGGACTGGGAGAGCAGGGTCGTGCCCTGCTTCTTCTCCACCTTGGTGAGCGTGTGGGGCTGGCTCCTGAGCAGGAGCTGGCTGCCTCCGGGGGGATCGATGCCGTACGTGTAGGTCGACGTCTGGTCCAGCGCCGCGTTGGTGAGGTTGTGATTCACCGACTTGGTGCGGTTGCCGATGGCGTCGAACTCGAAGTCCTGCCAGTAGCCGTCACCGTCCGGGCCCGCGGTGACGTCGTTCAGCGAAGGCCCGCTACACGCTTCGGTCTTGCCGGTCCAGGCCTTGGTGAGCTGGCCCATCGGGCTGTAGGTGAAGCACTGCCGGTCGATCTTGCCGCCCGGCTGGGTGTCCGTGATCGAGGTCGGGTTGCCCGCCACGTCGTAGGTGTACGACAGCGCCGAGAGCCGGTTGTAGTTGGCCGTCTCCCGGTCGGAGATCGACTGGGTGATCCGACCGGTGTTGGGGTCGTGCAGGTTGGTCGTCCACACCCGGTAGGGAGCGGTACCCGAAGTGGTGCGCAGCACCTCGCCGAAGGGGCTGTAGGTGGTATCCGCCGTGTACCAGGACAGGCCGGACAACGTGACGGGCTGGCCGTCGGCGTTGTATCGGGTGATCAGCTTCTCGGCCGCCAGGCCACCGGGAGTGGCAGGGAGCGTCCTCGACTGGACGGCACCTGTGGGCGTGTAGGTGGTGGAGTAGGCGTACGTGCCGGCCAGGCCCTGGGTAGCCGGGGTGTCCGGAATGGTGATCTTGCTGCCCGTGGGGCGGTACTCGGTGTCGTAGCCGGTGATCTCGTTCTTGAACGCCGTCCCATTGGCGTACGAGGTGGATGTCGCCGGCTTGCCCTTTCCGCCGGCGAGCGTGTCGAAGGTCCAGGAGGCCATCAGGGGGCCGGTTGCGGAGTCCTCGCGGGTCTCGGTCTTGCGGCCGAGCTTGTCGTAGGTGGTGTACGTCTTCTTGCCGGCAGCGTTCTCGGCCCAGACCTGCTGGTCGAGGTTGTTGTAGCCGTAGAGCGACGGTCCCATGTCCGGGTCGGTGGAGCCGGTTGTGCGACCTCGGGCGTCGTAGGAATACGTCCAGTTGTTGTTGTTGGCATCCGTGACCTTGGCCAGCTTGCCGCGCACGTCGTACGCGTAGCTGGTGTTGTTCCAGGTGGTCAGGTCGGTGGCCGTGTAGTTCTGGATGAGCGTCGTGCGGTTCAGCGCGTCGGTCCAGGACTTGACGGCCTGGCTGCCCGGCAGTGGCGCCGAGCCGTCGGCGGACATCCCGCTGCGCTCGACGGTCCAGTCACCGCCGTAGAGCTTGACGTCGGAGTGGTGCGCGGTGCCTTCGTAGAGGGTGGTTTCGCGCACCGGACGCCCGAGGCCGTCGTAGGCCGTTTCCGTGGCATTGGGGACGTGGAAGACCGTTTCGGGAACGAAGACGTCCCGGTTCGGCTCCCCCTCGGCGTAGTACCGGTTGTTGGTGTGGCGGACCGTGCCGTTCGCGCTGTAGAGCTTGTCGTCGACCAGACGACCACCACCGATCGCCTCCGACTGGGTCTGACGCGGGCGCAGCAGACCGTCGTAGATCTCGATGGTGCTCTCGTAGGTGCCGTTGTCCCGCAGCATGCGCGAGGTCACGGCCGGGGGCTCGTGCTCGGTGATCTGGTAGTCGAAGGTCTGCCGGGCCTTGTCGATCGCAGGGTTCTGCGAAGGAGTCCAGACGGCGGTCGTACGCCCCATGGGGTCGTACTGCGAGGTGATCTTCCGGTTGTTCTGGTCGGTGACCTCCAGGACCAGACCGCGCGCCGGGTCGAACTTGGTGGTCGACTTGTGCGTCAGCGCGTTGGTCGCCGTCTGGCTGAAGGCGGGTCCGGTCGCGGGGGTGAACGTCGTGGTGACGGCGTTGCCGGCGGGGTCGTACGACTTCACCACGCGGCCGAGGGCGTCGTACTCGAAGCGCCCCGTGGTGATCCAGCCCGTGCCCGGTCCGTCCTGGGTGTCCGTCTGGAAGGGCAGGCCCTTCACCGGGGCCGTACCGAATGCGTTCAGGGCGTCGTACGAGGTACGGGTGTTGGACAGCAGCGCGCCGGTGGCTGACTGTGCGCAGGTGCCGGCCGTGGCACGGACGGCCTGCGGCAGGCCGATCAGGTACTTGGAGGTGTTGTGGACGTAGTTGGTGGCGGTGCAGGTCTGCTCCTCGACCGTCCAGCCGCCGGAGCCGTTCGAGGTCATCGCCTCGGTCTGGGAGGTGGTCTTCAGACCGTAGGTGGGCTCGAAGGTGTCCGTCGCACGCGTCAGGCGCATGCGGCCGGCGCTGATCGCCTCGTACCGGTCCATCCGTGAGGTGTCGACGCGGAAGGCCTGGAGGTCGATGGTGCCGTCCCGCGGCCGGGAGCCCGTCTTCTTGAACTCGTACCAGTTCAGGTCGCGGGCGGCGACCGTGCCGCCGGCTCCGGCCTTGGTGTAGGTGATCGCCTCCGCTTCCTTGCCCTGGTACTGGGGCAGGTCTTCACCGAGGGTCTCGGTGTTGGTGGAGTCCTTGACAGTGATCACCGCGCGGCCCGCGTCGCCGGACATGCCGCGGAAGTAGCGGGTCCGGGTCTGGGACTGCTCGGTGGCGTCGGGCCGGCCCGCGTTGGCGGTCACGCCCTTGGTGGTGACGACCGAGGCGTAGCCGCGCCACTGGTTGAAGGTGCGCAGTTCGGGCTTGGTGAACTCGTCGTCGTCCTTGGCCCAGGCTGCGTCGCCCTCGTAGATATAGCTGGTGGTGACATCGGGCTGACGTGCTACGCGGTCCTTCTCGACGACGTTCTCGACGACGTACTTGTTGAACCACTCCAGCGGCGGAGTCTCCAGCTCACCGTCCGGGGACCAGTGGTTGGGGAAGCAGCGAGTGGTGTTCTCCTCGGGCTTCGGGTGGGTGGTGCCCACCGCGCACGGGGCGGAGTAGTCGACGTAGACCTCGCCACCGGTCTCGTTGCGGATGGTCTCCACGCGAAGTCGGTCGTAGTCCGGGGTGGCGTCCTGCGCGCTCTTCGCGACGCGGTTGGGCATGTCCTGGACGTTGGCGAGGAAGGAGACCGGGGGCAGCGAGGCGCTGAGCTGGTTCCCGTCCTCGTCCTTCTTCGTGCCGTAGCCGGTGCGCGTGATCGACTCCAGCCACAGTGGCGGGTGGGTGTCGGTGCGCTGCTTGGGGAACGACTGGTCCAGCGTCCAGGTGTCGACCTTGGACAGGTCGGTGGTGCCCTCGGTGCGCTGGCCCCAGGTGGTGATGCCGGTCAGGCGCTTGCGGGTCCAGAAGCTGGGGACGGAGACGTAGCAGGTCTCATCCGTGAACGTGCAGTTCAGCGTGGACGGAGTGTCCCACCAGGGCTGCTTGAGCTCGTAGTTCTTCGATGTGAACTCGGAGTCCTCGCACTTCGTGGTGCCCTCGACCTTGCAGCGCTCGGCCACGGTGAACTCGACCTTGGCGGCCGGCGGGCCGGAGAGGTTGTTCGAGCGCAGGCCGTAGGAGATCTGGGAGGGGTAGCCGCCGCGGATGTAGCCGACCTCGTCGCGGTTCTTCTCCTTGGTCTTGCCGTTCTTGGAGTAGCGGTTCTCCTCGCGCTTCCAGTCGATGATCATCGCGTTGCCGTTGATGTCCTCGACGTAGTCGAGGTTCCAGCGCCAGGCCTGCTTGCAGGAGGACGCGGCGAAAGACGACGCGTGGCAGGGCTCGCCGGTGTGGTTGCCGAACACGGGGACGCTGAAGACCGAGTCGGTCACGGGCCGGGTACCTGCGCCGTCCACGTCGTGGCGGCCGAAGTAGTACTTGGTGCCGTCGCGGGTGGTGACGAGCCAGTACTCGCCGTCCTTCGCACCGTTGGCCACGTTCGCGTCGGTCAGGCGCTCGACCTTGGAGCCGTCGTCGTTGGCGGGGATCCAGTTTCCGGTGGCGGTGTCGTGGACCAGCTCGGTGGTGTTTCCGCCGAGCGACATCACCATGTTGTCGCCGGCCCAGCACAGGTCGTTCTTCTTCTTGTCCGTGCTGTTGTCGTTGTTCGGCGCGTTCTTGAGGTCGGCCGAGCAGGAGCGGTAGCGCCGCTCGACGAAGCCCGGGTGGTAGTCCCAGCCGTCGCCGATCCAGGACGCCTGGCCGTTGGCGGCGGAGGTCTTGCCGTCGACCGCCTGCGAGCCGTAGGACAGGGAGATCTTCGGCTCCGGGCCGGCCGGGGCCGCCGGGACGCCCAGGGGGTAGCTCCAGGAGAAGCCGCCGCCGCTGCCGCCCGCAGTCCAGGTGCCCGACGGGGAGAGCGAGGTGGCCTTGTACGTGCCCCCCGCGCCGGAGGCTGAGTCCGTCGCGGCCAGGACGGTGGGACCGCCGCCGCCGACGGCCATCGTCCGCATGGTCTGGCCGGGGGCGGTCGCCGGGTCCACGGTCGCGCGGACGGTGCCCGTCGCCGGGTCGTTGGTGCTGGGGATGTGCTTTGCGTCGCTGCACTCGGGAACGAGAGGCGTCGTCAGGAAGCAGGCGGGGAGCTGCTTGAGCTCCAGGCGCGTGGACCACTCGGTGCCGTAGAGGTCCTCGAACTGCTTGTAGTCCAGCTGCACGTCCACCGGGGTCGAGCCCTCGTCGGGCGGCGTGACCTTGATGATCGCGCCGTCCAGGCCGGCCGCTTCGGTGGCCGTACGGGCCTCGACGGACACCCCCCAGGTACCGGAGGGCGCGGGCGGAGCCGGGTCGCTCTCGGTGGGCGAGGCCTTGCCGATGCTGACGGGCAGCGTGCCCGCCTTCACCAGAGCGGTCCCGGTACCGGCGCTCAGCGCGACGTCGGCCGTACCGGCCGCCGGGGGCGTGACCTTGGAGGGCTCGTAGCCGGCTGGGGGCTGGGCGGGCGCGCCGGCCCAGCCCTCCAGCTTGGCCGCTTCGACCTTGTCGAGCTTGGCCTTGATATCGGACTGCAGACCGGGCAGCTGGACGCCCGAGCGCGGGCCGGGCTGTGCGGCCCATGCCTGGGCAGGCAGGAGCGTGGCCAGGAGCACGACGGAGAGCGTGGCTCCGGTGCGGGCCATATATCGGCGCGCCGTCCCGTTTCCGGGAAGGCGCAAATTACTCGCCGCAAACGGCGACATGTATTCCCCCCATACCGCTGCCATCCGGATTGTGGAATTCCGGACGGCAAAGGATTGACAAATTGCCCGCAGATCTTGGAGGGAGAGGTGGCCGGAAGTCCACTGCAATCAGGGGTGGAGTGGCGTTAATCACTCGACTGCATCCATATGTTGTGTCAAATCGGTCCAAGATCCCCCAACGCTTATAGGTATAGGCCAAGTTGGGGGGTGATTCAGCCTCGGAGATGGTTCATGATCGGGGCGCACTTTTGCCATCAAACGGCAAAGTGGAATACGTGCGTCCGAGGGGGAGACCGAAAAGTGCTTGTCAGCGATTCAGATTCTGAGACGGAGTCGGCGGTCGTACCCGACGCCCCGCCAAGACCCCGGTGGTTCCGGCGTCGCAGGAATCTGGGGGGTGTGGCCGCGCTGCTCGCACTCGCGGTGGCCGTTCCGGTCGGCGTGCAGCTGCGCGACGGTACCGGGCAGGAGGAGAAGCCTGCTGCCGAGGCGGCCGGGGCTCCGGTAGCAGCTCCCGAAGCCCGCAAGCAGGCGGAGGAGAGCGGCAAGGAAGTCGAGGTCACGGCGGAGCGGAGTCCGAACTCCACGACCTGGGCGCAGCCTGGCGGGTCGTTCAGGAAGCAGGTCTTCAGCTCGGCGGTACGGGCGAAGGTCGGCGAGGCGTGGAAGCCGATCGACACCAACCTGGCGAAGACGGAGGCCGGTTACGCGGCGAAGGCCGTCAACGGGGCCGTCGTCTTCAGTGCGGGTACGGCGGCCGCGGACGCGCGGGCTTCGCGTGGTGTGGTGCGGTCCGCGCTGACGGTGGATGAGCCGGGGCAGGTGTGGACCGAGCTGGTCCGGTTGAACGTCGACGGTCATGACATGGCCGTGAGCTGGCCGGGCGTGCTGCCCGCGCCGGTCATCGACGGCCCGCGGGCCCTGTACGAGAACGTGCGCCCCGGCATCGACCTCGTGATGACCGCGCAGGACGCCGGCTACTCGCACCTCCTGGTCGTGAAGGACAAGCAGGCCGCGGCCGATCCGCTGTTGGCGCAGATCAACTACCGCCTGGCCTCGCCCGATCTGAAGTTCCAGCTGGATGGCGAGTCCGGTGCGCTGTCGGCGCGGGATGCCAAGGACGAGGAAGTCGCCGGTTCGCCGTCGCCCTTGATGTGGGATTCGTCCGGCAAGGTCGCCACCACGGATGACGTTCCCGCCTGGCAGGCCCCGAAAGCGGCCAAGGACCACCCGACCCTGGGGTTGAAGGGTCTGGCGGGTGCGGAAGGCGCGCACCTTTCCGTGGCGGCGGCCTCCCTCGCCGAGGGCACCCTCTCGCTGAAGCCGGACGCGGCGCTGCTGAATGCGGCGGACACCGTGTATCCGGTGTTTGTCGACCCGTCGTTCAAGGGTCGCAAGTACGCGTGGTCGCTGCTTTACAAGACGGCCGGCGGGTCGAGCTTCTACAACGGCCAGAACTACAACGCC
>NZ_JBITDL010000028.1:0-122417 GCF_044454225.1 Streptomyces sp. NPDC051563 | reverse complement strand
CCAGCGCCGACTCCCGCGGCTCCACCCTCGAGAACCGGTGAGCGAACCGCTCATGCAACTCCGACAACCCAGCCGACCACACACGGGCATCCGCCCGTACCGACCCCCACCCCATATCCACCACAACGCCAAAACTGCCCAACCGTCAACGAAAGAACCGTTGCAGTACTAAGCGGCAACTGGCGGCGGGCGGGTTCACCGCCTGCCGAGCTTGATCCACTTCGCCGTGCCGGGCACGCCCCCGGCGTCGAGGAGGAACAGCATGTAGTACCCGGGCGGGGCGTCGGCCGCAGTGGCCGGCGCCCGCAGCCCGATCGTGCGGCCGCGGACACCGGTCATCCGCAGCTCCAGGTGGCGCTGGCTGGTGTTCACCGCGTGGGTGACGGTGCTCGGCGCCAGCAGGACCGCGCGCCGCACCCGGGAGGCCGTCCCGCTCTCGACCGAGAACTCCGCGTCGTGGGCGATCTCGCCCGCGGGGACCCGGTCCAGTGCGGGCCGGGCTCCCCGGTGCAGGTAGGGCGGCTCGTAGATCTCGATCGAGCCGTCCATCCCGTCCTTGATGTCGGGGTCGTTGGCGATCTGCTGGAGCTCGTCCCCGGTGACCATGACCCGGCCGTCCGGCAGCACCAGGGCGTTGGAGTGGTAGCCCCGCGGCAGCCGCTGGGCCGGCCCCAGCCGCCACCGGCCGTCCGCGCCCCGCAGTTCCGTCCGGCGGAACTTCAGGTCGGCCTTCGGGTTGAACGGCCCGAACCCGTAATCCCTGGTGTCCTTCGCCCCGTTGACCGTCAGCAGCGTGCCGTCCGGCAGGATCAGCGTGTCGTCCTGGGTCCGGCCGAAGGCGCGCGGTTCCTCCGTGGTCCAGGCGCCGCCCGAGAGCCGGTAGGTGTTCGGGTCGAGCGGATCCCCGCCCAGCACCAGCACCGAGTCCGGTCCGCGCAACCCCGCCGGCAGCGGCACGGCGGAGCCGTAGCCCCGGAAGTCGGCGGGCCGTCTGGGCAGGTCCGTACGGGTTTCCGTGCGCGGGTCGAAGAGCCACTGCTGGTCGGCGTCGCGCCCCAGGCCGTAGATCATGCCGTCGCGCAGCGAGAACAGGTGCGGGTAGTCGTTGCGGAAGGGCGCGTCGGAACGCATCCGCTGCACGGAGAGGTCCAGCGGGATGTCGTACGGGCGCCAGGGCACGGGCTGCCCCGGCGCGGGGAACCTCTCCACCACCGGCGTGGGCGTCCCCGTACCGCGCTCCGACTGGCCCGACATGATGATCTGGCGGCCGTCCGCCCCGGTCACCACCGACGGGTACCAGCGGCCCACCGCCATGTCGCGGTTGCGGTACCAGCCCTCGGTCCACGGGTCGAAGACGAAGGACAGCTTCGCCCCGCTGCCGCCCTTGCCGCCCGTGTTGCCGCCGAACACCCCCAGCATCCCGTTCGGCAGGAAGGAGTGCCCGGCGCAGAAGAACGGAGCCGGCCGCGGGGCGTGCGTACCGTCGGGCATCAGCACCACGGGCGGGGTGACCTTCTTGAACGCCCGGGCCCCCGTCCCCTTCGCCGGATCCCACAGGTAGGCACGGCCCGCGTTCGCCGGCCCGATGCGGTCCGTGGGGCCGGTCTCCTTGGTGGGGTCGGTCTCCACCCGGGAGAAGGAGAAGAGCAGCACCTTGCCGGTGGGCAGCTGGGCGACGTGCACGCCGAAGTCGGGGGAGGGGAAGTACTCCGCGAACCGTCCCGACACCGCCGCCTCGTAGGCCGCGTTCGCCTTGCGCTGGGAGTCCGCCAGCGAGGCCAGGCTCGCGCTGCGCCGGGACTGCGGGTACTCCACGGCGCCCTTGGACGCCCGGCGGAGCTCGGCGTGGGCGCGCGCATGTCCGGCGCCGATCACGGCTGCCTCGGCGGCCTCGGCGGCCTCGGTTCCGCCGGTCCCGCCCTTCCCGCCGGTCACCGTGCTCGCTCCGGTCCCGCCGTCCGAGTCGTGGCGCGGCGCCCCGGCGGCCGGCGGCGCGGTCGCCAGGACCAGGGCGCAGACGACCGCGGTCGCGGAGAGCAGGGCGGACCGGTGCAGGCGGCGCATGGGACTCCTCGGCGCGGGCGGTTCCGTAGGGCGCTCATCATAGGAAATACCGGGAGGAATCAGCCGGTCCCACGTGCTCGGCGCTCCTCAGATGGGCCGTTCGGCCCTCCCCGCGGTGCTGCCCGAACGTTTCTCCGGTGAAAGGGCCCGGCCATCGGAGTGAGACCGCGCACCCGTTCACCGCGCGGCCCGGTACGGACCGCTTCCATGGCCGGGTGATCAGAACACTGCGCACCGCGCTCGGCGCCGTCCTCGTGACCGGCGGCCTCCTCGCCCTCCTGCCCGCCTCCGCCGCCGGAGCGGCGGGCGGCCCCGGGGCTCCCGCCGCGCCGCAGGACCGGGTGACCGTCGACGTCGCCACGGTCAACGGCTCGGGCTGCCGGCCGGGCAGCGCCACCGTCGCCGTGGCCGAGGACAACTCGGCCTTCACCGTCACCTACAGCGAGTACCTGGCCATGGCGGGCGGGAACAGCGCGCCGACCGACGGCCGCAAGAACTGTCTGCTCTCCCTGCTCGTCCACGTCCCGCAGGGGTACACCTACGCCGTCGCCCAGGTGGACTACCGGGGCTTCGGCAGCCTCCAGAAGGGCGCCGTCGGCACCCAGAAGGCCAGCTACTACTTCCAGGGCATGAAGCAGACCGACTACCGCACCCACACGTTCCAGGGCAGGCTCGAAGACAACTGGCAGGCCTCCGACACCACGGGCATCGAGGCCCTGGTCTTCGCCCCCTGCGGCGAACTGCGCAACTTCAACATCAACACCGAACTGCGCGCCGAGGTCGGCACCTCGGACGCGTCGAAGACCAGCTACATGGCCCTCGACTCCACCGACGGCAGCATCAACAGCGTGTACCACTTCGCCTGGAAGAAGTGCCCGGCCCGCTGACCCGGCCCGGCCCGCTGACGGTGCCCGGCCCACCGATCCGGCCCGGCGCCCGCCCCACCGGCGGCCGCGCGAGGGTGCTCCCGCTCAGGAGTCGCCCCGCGCGGCCGCCTGCCGCTGCCGCTTGCTCAAGGGGGCCAGCGTGAGGTCCTGGGCCTGCGAGCTCATCCGCTTGAAGCCGTACCCGTGCTCCGTCAGCCAGGTCTCCGCGGCGAGCTCGGCGTGCGCGGTCGCGTCCAGGATGTCCTCCTCCGCCTCGCCCTCGGCCAGGAAGCGGAAGGTGAAGAAGGGCCGGGCCGCCACGTCGTACGTGAGGTGCCCCTCGGCGGTGAACTCGGCCGTCAGCATGTCGTGCCGGGCCGCGTCCGCGAGGAGGGCCGTGCGCTGCTCTTCGGTGAGTCCGTCGAAGGACCCCCGGACGGTGATGCGGAAGGTGCGGGTGCTCATCCCCTCAGCCTAGGCGGCCCCCTCAGCCGGACGCACCGGGATTTCCGGAGCCCCGCCACTCCGACGGCCCAATCACCGTGCGCCCGCGCGCACCCCGGTGTCACCCGGTCGGCGCGGCTGCGACCTGGGCTTTCGTGCAACTGCCCGGCGTGCCGGGCGTGTCGCGCCCCGCTAGCGTCGGCAGCGTCCGGAGTCCTTGGACTCCGCGAGGGGGGTCCCGCTATCCGCCTGTGCGAGAGGCCGAGCCGATGCTGAAGGACGCTCCGATAGCCCAGATGGCCCCGATCACCAGCCTGATCCGCGTGGAGAAGGGCGTGGCGGCCCCCGAGGAACTCGCCGCGATCGCGGTGGTCGTCGCCTGCTTCGCCCGCCGCAACTCCGCCTGCGCGGACACGGCGCCCGGAGCGGGAACGGCCCCCGGGGCGGGAACGGCCTCCGCCGGGACCGCCCGCCGCCGGCGCCCCCCGCACCACGGCTCCGGCTGCTGGGCGGGCTGCTGGGCCTGCGGCTGACGCGGACCGGCACGAGTCCGCCGGCACGGTCCGCCGGCGCCCGTGAACGCCCCTGCCCCCGGCCCGCTTACGGGCCGGCGGCAGGGGGACCACCCGGCGTACGGGCCGTTCAGGCCCGGCGCAGCACCGTGGAGAGCGCCTCGGTCAGCGCGGCCTCGGGGTCGGCCGCCGCCCCCTCGCAGCGCCACGCGACGAACCCGTCGGGGCGCACCAGCAGGGCTCCGGCTTCCGACAGCTCGTGCACCTCGGTCCAGTCGGCGCCGTCCTCCTGGACCAGGTCCGCGCCCTGGGCGGAGCCGATGGAGTAGGCGTCCAGCTTCGCGGACAGCCGCTCGGCCACCCGCCCGGCCGCCTCGCGCCACGGCGAGCCCGCCCCGCAGAGCAGCACGAACGAGCGCTCGTACAGGTCCAGCGTCGACACCCGCTCGCCGTCGGCCCGCTTCAGCCACATGTGCGGGGCCCGGGTGCCCGGGTCGCCCTTCATGCGCATCCCCTCCGGGATGACCGGCCGGTCCGGAGAGCCGCCGACGAAGGCCCCGCTCGGGTACGCGTACGCCATCGCGGTCGTCATGACCCCGCTGCCCGGTCCGCCGCCCATGGTTGGCGGCGGCGCGTACCCCGGGTGGCTGTGCTCGGCCGAACGGGCCGAGGCGCGCGCCGCGGTCGCCAGGGCCACCGGATGACGCTCGGCCTGGTAGGTCTCCAGCAGGCCGAGGCCCGCGGACCCGCCCAGCACCGCGGCGATCTTCCACGCCAGGTTGTGCGCGTCCTGGATGCCGGTGTTGGAACCGAAGGCACCGGTGGGGGACATCTCGTGGGCCGCGTCCCCGGCAAGGAACACCCGGCCGGACGAGTACCGCTCCGCGATCCGTTCGGCGGCGTGCCACGGTGCCTTGCCGCTGATCTCCACGTCCAGGCCGGGTACGCCGATCGCGGCCCTGATCTGCTCCGCGCACCGCTCCTCGGTGAAGTCCTCCAGGGTCTCGCCCTGGTCCGGGTGCCACGGGAGGTGGAAGACCCACTGGGTCTCGTTGTCCACCGGCAGCAGGGCCCCGTCCGCACCCGGCTTCATCAGGTAGCAGACGATGAACCGCAGATCGCCCAGCACCTCGACGAGCTGGCGCGAGCGGAAGGTCACGCTGACGTTGTGGAACAGCTCGCCCGCCCCGGTCTGGGGGATGCGCAACTGCTCGCGCACGGGGCTGCGCGGGCCGTCCGCCGCGATCAGGAAGTCGGCGCGCACGGTGATGTGCTCACCGGTCTCCCGGTCCTTGACCAGCGCGTTCACCCCGGTCTCGTCCTGGTCGAAGCTCATCAGCTCGGTCGAGAAGCGCACGTCGGCGCCCTGGGCGCGGCTCTGCGCGGCGAGGATCGGCTCGATGTTGTTCTGGCTGCACACGCACCAGGCGCTGGGGCTGAACTTGCTCAGCGCGCCGGCCGGGTCGATCGCCTTGACCAGCCAGTTGTGGTCGCCGCCGAGCAGGGACTGCGTCTGCAGGATGCCGTTGTTGTTCTCCAGCGCGGACGCCGCCTGGCGGATGGCGCCCTCCACCCCGGCCACCCGGAACAACTCCATGGTCCGGGCGTTGATGCCGCGCCCGCGCGGGTGGTCGGAGGTACCGGCGTGCTTCTCCACTACCAGGTGCCTGATGCCGTGGCGGCTCAGGAACAGCGAGGTGGACAGACCCACGAGGGAGCCGCCCACGACGAGAACCGGTACGCGAACATCTGCCGTGTCTTCCATCAGCTGCGAGCTCCTGAATTCTGTGTGGGGGAAGTGCACTCTTTTATGCCCCCGATCGCCGCCCAAGCCCAGGAGATACGCCGGTTGTCACCCGCTTGATCCGGAGATGTAGCGGTACGTCCGCACCCGGATGACGATGAGCGACAGCGGTTCCCCCGAAGACACACCGGCCTGCCGTCCCCGCGACGGCCGCCGGTCAGGGCGGTCACCGCCGATGGCGGACGAGGGTCCGCCCGCGATGAACACCCCCGCCCTCCCCCGGGGCCTCACGAAGGAGTGAGCAGATGACGACCACCCTGTCCGAACGGGTGTCACAGTCCGCCTTCGACGGATCCATGCTCAGGGTCGTCCTGCTGATGGACCTCCACGAAGGAGCCCAGCAGCGGTTCTTCGAGGCCTACGAGCAGCTGCGCCACGACATCGCGTCCGAACCGGGCCACATCAGCGACCAGCTCTGCCAGTCCTTCGAGAACCCCTCGCAGTGGCTCATCACCAGCGAGTGGGAGAGCGCCCCGCAGTACCTCGCCTGGGTCAACAGCGAGCACCACGCCGAACAGGTGCGACCGCTCGGTGCCTGCGCCCGCGCCATGCGTCCGCTCAAGTACACCGTCCTGCGCGAGACCGGCCGCGGCTACCAGGACGCGCAGCGGCCCACCGGCGCCCGGCTCCAGGAAGCGCCCCGGCTCGGCGCCGGCGTCGTGCGCCACGCCCTGACCTTCACGGTCAAGCCCGGCAGCGAGAAGGAGGTCGCCGCGCTCCTCTCCAGCTACGCCTCCCCGGAGGCGAAGGTGGACGGGCACACCCGGCTGCTGCGGACCTCGCTGTTCATGCACGGCAACCGGGTCGTCCGTACGGTGGAGGTCCGCGGCGACCTGATGGCGGCCCTGCGGCACGTCTCCGAGCAGCCCGAGGTACGAGCCGTCGAAGAGGCCATCAACCCCTACCTGGAACAGGACCGCGACCTCGGCGACCCCGAGTCCGCCCGGATGTTCTTCATGCGGGCCGCGCTCCCCGCCGTCCACCACGTCGCCGCGCGGGAGGCCGGCGCCGCCGACCGCTCCGACGTACGGCGCCACGCGCTGTTCTACCCGGCCAAGCCCGGCTGCGGACCGGCGCTGGCCCGGTTCCTCGCCCGGCAGGACGAGGAAGCCGCCCACCGGGCCGACGCCCCGACCGTGAGCAGCAGCATCTTCCAGCGCGACGACACCGTCGTACGCCTCATCGACGTGCGCAGCCCGCACGGTGCCGGGCTGGAAACGGCCTTCGGCGTCAAGGGACCGCGCAACGCGGCCGTCCTCGCCCGCCTGATGGCCGGCCCCGTCGAGGGGCCGGACGGGTCCGCCGCCACCGCGGTCCGTCACACCATGAGCCTGATCACCGACCGCCGGGCCCCCGCCGAGAGCTGACCCCGAGCGGCATCCCGGACCCCCACCCCACCCACCAGCCCCGTCCAGGCTCCCCACTGCCAGGAGGAACCCCCGCCATGACCAGACAACGCCCACCGCACATCGTGGACCTCAGCGAGACGCAGCCGAACACGCGGCGCGGCGGCGACCTGAGGGCCGTCCTCACACCGACCTCGGTGGGCTGCACCAGCGGCTTCATGGGACTGGCCGTCATGGCGCCGGGCGAGCACATCGCCGAGCACTACCACCCGTACTCCGAGGAGTTCGTGTACGTGGTGGCCGGCGAGCTGGAGGTCGACCTCGACGGCGAGGCCCACCCGCTCCTCACCGACCAGGGACTCCTGGTCCCGATGAACGTGCGCCACCGGTTCCGCAACGTCGGCGGCACCGAGGCCCGCATGGTCTTCCACCTCGGACCGCTCGCCCCGGACCCCAAGCTCGGGCACGTGGACACGGAGGAGGCCGTCCACCCGGAGGGCTCCGCATGGGAGCGGCCGCCGGACCGCGCGGGAGCGGTCTCGTGACCCGCCGGCGCGTGGCCGTCACCGGGGTCGGCGTCGTCGCCCCCGGTGGGATCGGCGCTCCCGCCTTCTGGGAGCTGCTCTCCAACGGACGTACGGCGACCCGCGGCATCACCCTCTTCGACCCGACCGGCTTCCGCTCCCGGATAGCCGCGGAGGTCGACTTCGATCCCGCCGCACACGGCCTCGGCACCGAGGAGGCGGCCCGCGCGGACCGGTACATCCAGTTCGCGCTGGTCGCCGCCGCCGAGGCGGTGCGCGACGCAGGACTCGACCTCACCAGCGACCAGGCCTGGCGCACCGGAGTCTCCCTCGGCACCGCCGTGGGCGGCACCACCCGCCTGGAGCACGACTACGTGGCCGTCAGCCAGTCGGGAAACTGGTGGGACGTGGACCACCGGCTCGCCGGGCCCCACCTGCACCGTGCCTTCACCCCGGCCACCCTCGCCTCCGCCGTCGCGGAGAAGACGGGAGCGCGCGGCCCGGTGCAGACCGTCTCCACCGGCTGCACCTCCGGACTCGACGCCATCGGCTACGCCTTCCACTCCATCGCCGAGGGCAAGATGGACGTCTGCATCGCCGGCGCCTCCGACTCGCCCGTCTCGCCGATCACCGTGGCCTGCTTCGACGCCATCAAGGCCACCTCGCCCAACAACGACGACCCCGCCCACGCCTCCCGGCCCTTCGACGCCGACCGTGACGGATTCGTCCTCGGCGAGGGCGGCGCCGTCCTCGTCCTCGAAGAGCTGGAACACGCCCGTGCGCGCGGCGCCACCGTCTACTGCGAGATCGGCGGCTACGCCACCTTCGGCAACGCCCACCACATGACGGGACTGACCACCGAGGGCCTGGAGATGGCCCGCGCCATCGAAACCGCCCTCGCCCAGGCCCGTACCGACGCCCGCGAGATCGACTACGTCAACGCGCACGGCTCCGGAACCAAGCAGAACGACCGCCACGAGACCGCGGCGGTCAAGAAGGTCCTGGGAGACCACGCCTACAAGACGCCGATGACCTCCATCAAGTCCATGGTGGGGCACTCGCTCGGCGCCATCGGGGCGATCGAACTGGCCGCCTGCGTCCTGGCGATGACCCACCAGGTCGTCCCGCCCACGGCCAACTACGAGACCCCCGACCCCGAATGCGACCTGGACTACGTCCCGCGCGTCGCCCGCGAGCGCACCCTGCGCAACGTGCTCTCCGTCGGCAGCGGCTTCGGCGGCTTCCAGTCCGCGGTCGTCATGACCCGCCCCGACGAGCGCAAGGAGGAGGTGGTCTCGTGAGCGTCCGTACGGTCATCACGGGCATCGGAGTCGTCGCACCCAACGGCATCGGCGCCGAGGCCTTCTGGAAGGCCACCGAATCCGGTGCCTCGGTCCTGGGCCGCGTCACCCGGGAGGGCTGCGAACACCTCCCGCTGCGCGTGGCGGGCGAGGTACGGGGCTTCGACCCGGCCTCCATGGTCGAGGAGCGCTACCTCGTCCAGACCGACCGCTACACCCACCACGCCCTCGCCGCGGCCGACCTCGCCCTGGAGGACGGCCGGCTCGGCCGGGCCGACTACGAGGACGACCCCTTCTCCGTCGGCGTGGTCACCGCCGCCGGATCCGGCGGCGGCGAGTTCGGCCAGCGCGAGCTGCAGCACCTCTGGGGCCAGGGACCGCGCTACGTCGGCCCCTACCAGTCGATCGCCTGGTTCTACGCGGCCAGCACCGGGCAGATCTCCATCCGCCGGGGCCTCAAGGGCCCCTGCGGGGTCGTCGCCGCCGACGAGGCGGGCGGACTCGACGCCTTCGCGCACGCCGCCCGGGCCATCCACCAGGGCAGCAAGGCCATGCTGGTCGGAGCCACCGAGGCGCCCCTGGCCCCGTACTCCATCGTCTGCCAGCTCGGCTACGAGGCACTGAGCACCCACGACGACCCGGACCGGGCCTACCGGCCCTTCACCGACAAGGCCTGCGGCTTCGTACCCGCCGAGGGCGGCGCGATGTTCCTGGTCGAGGAGGAGCGGGCGGCCCGCAGCCGGGGCGCCTCCGTACGGGCCCTGCTGGCCGGGCACGCGGCGACCTTCACCGGCCCGCACCACCCCGACCGGGCCGACGCCTCCGCCGAGGGCCTGGCCCACGCGATCAAGGGCGCCCTGCGGGAGGCGGGCTGCGCCCCCGAGGAGGTCGACGTGGTCTTCGCCGACGCCCTCGGCACCCCGGAAGCCGACCGGGCCGAGGCGGCCGCGATCGTCTCCGCCCTCGGAGCACACGGGCGCAGGGTGCCGGTCACGGCACCCAAGACCGGGACGGGCCGGGCCTACTGCGCCGCCCCGGCCCTCGACACCGCCGCCGCGGTGCTCGCCCTGGAGCACGGCATCGTCCCGCCCACGCCGAACGTGTTCGACGTGTGCCACGACCTCGACGTGGTGACCGGCAGCGCCCGCCCGGCGCAGCTGCGCACCGCGCTCGTCCTGAGCCGGGGCCTGATGGGCTCCAACGCCGCGCTCGTCATCAAGATCCCCTCCTAGAGACAGAAGGAGCAGCTCATGTCCGAACGACTGACCGTCGAGGAGCTGGCCGCCCTGATGAAGTCCGGGGCCGGCATCACCGTGGACCCGGCCGACATGAAGAACCGCCCGGACTCCCTGTTCGACGACTACGGCCTCGACTCGCTGGGCCTGCTCGGCATCGTCGGCCTGCTGGAGAACCAGCGCGGCCGGGCCCTGCCCACCGACGCGGACCGCTGCAAGACCCCCAAGGAATTCCTCGACCTCGTCAACACCAGCCTCATGACCGGAGCGTGACATGGCAGGGCACACCCAGAACGAGATCGTCGTCAAGGCGCCCATGGAGACCGTCTGGGAGATGACCAACGATCTCCCCAGCTGGCCCGGGCTGTTCAGCGAGTACGCCTCGCTGGAGATCCTGGAGCAGGACGGACCCACCACCCGCTTCCGCCTGACGATGCACCCCGACGAGAACGGCACCGTGTGGAGCTGGGTCTCCGAACGCACGCCCGACCCCGTCAGCCGCACCGTGCGCGCCCGCCGGGTCGAGACCGGCCCGTTCGAGCACATGGACATCCACTGGCAGTACTTCGAGGTTCCGGGCGGCACCCGGATGGTGTGGACCCAGGACTTCGCGATGAAGCCGCAGGCACCCGTCGACGACGAGTGGATGACCGCGAACATCAACCGGAACTCCAAGGTCCAGCTGGAACTGATCAGGGAGAAGATCGAACAGCGCGAACGCGAGAGCCGCACGCCCGCGGCCAGCCGCGTCTGAGACGAAAGGCAGCACACCGGATGCACCGCGCTCTCATCGTGGCCCGCATGGCGCCGCAGTCCGCCCCCGACATCGCCGAGCTCTTCGCGGCCTCGGACGCGGGCGAGCTTCCGCACCTCGTCGGGGTCACCCGCCGCAGTCTCTTCCAGTTCGGCGACGTGTACATGCACTTCATCGAGTCCGACCGGCCCCCCGGTCCGGCCATCGCCGAAGTGACCGGCCACCCCGAGTTCCGGGACCTCAGCGACCGGCTCACCGCCTACGTCAGCCCGCACGACCCGGAGACCTGGCGCAGCCCGAAGGACGCCATGGCCCAGGAGTTCTACCGCTGGGAACGTCCGGGCGCCTCCCGTACGGGCTAGCCGTACGGAGCGACCCGCGCGACCGGCAGGCCTCGGGCCCCGCACCCACCCGGGTGCGGGGCCCGCCACCGTGCGCCCGCCACCGTGCCACCGTCCCTCAGGGCGCCAGGCCGCCCTGGGCGATGACGTCCGCGTACCAGCGCGCGCTGTCCTTCGGCGTGCGCCGCTGCGTGGCGAAGTCCACGTGCACGATCCCGAACCGCTTGCCGTAGCCGTACGCCCACTCGAAGTTGTCCAGCAGCGACCACACGAAGTAGCCGCGCACGTCCGCCCCGTCCGCGATCGCACGGTGCACCGACTCCAGATGGCGGCGCAGGTAGGCGATCCGCTGCGGATCGGCGACCTCCCCGTCCGGGCCCACCCGGTCGGCGTACGCCGCACCGTTCTCCGTGATCACCAGCGGAACCCCGGGCAGCTCCTCGCGCAGCCGCGCCAGCAGCTCGTACAGCCCGTCCGGATCCACCGGCCAGTCCATCTCCGTACGGGGACCGGGCGCGGGCAGGAACCGTACGCGTCCCTCCGCCCCGGGCCAGGGGGACGGAGCCCGCTCCGCGGCGGGTTCGCCCGGGCCGGCGGCCGCGACCACGGTGGGGGAGTAGTAGTTCACCCCCAGCCAGTCGAGCGGCTCGCGGGCCGCCGCCAGATCGCCGTCGCGCACGAACGACCAGTCCGTGAGCGCCGCCGTATCGCCGACGAGGTCCGGCGGCAGCCGCCCGTGGAACACCGGGTCGAGGAAGATCCGGTTCCCCACCGCGTCGATGCGGCGCGCCGCGTCCCGGTCGGGGGCCGCGTCCGTCAGCGGCCGCACCGCGTGCAGATTGAGCGTCAGCGAGACCTCCGCCGACCGGGGCAGCTGCGCGCGCAGCGCCCGTACGCCCAGCCCGTGGGCCAGATTGAGGTGGTGGGCGGCCCTCAGGGCGGCGGCCGGCTCGATGCGGCCGGGCGCGTGCACCCCCGCCGCGTAGCCGAGGAAGGCCGCGCACCAGGGTTCGTTGAGGGTGGTCCAGCTCGCCACCCGGTCCCCGAGCGCCTGCGCGACGAGGCCCGCGTACTCTGCGAACCGCTCCGCCGTGCCGCGCTCCGGCCAGCCGCCGCGGTCCTCCAGTTCCTGTGGGAGGTCCCAGTGGTAGAGCGTGGCCACGGGCCGGATCCCCGCCTCCAGCAGTGCGTCCACCAGCCGCCGGTAGAAGTCGAGCCCGCGTTGCGCGGCGGGGCCCCGGCCGGTGGGCTGCACCCTCGGCCAGGCCACCGAGAAGCGGTAGTCGCTCACGCCGAGCCGGCTCATCAGGCCCACGTCCTCGGCCATCCGGTGGTAGTGGTCGGCGGCCGTGTCCCCCGTGTCGCCGCCCAGCACCTTGCCCGGGGTGTGGCTGAAGGTGTCCCAGATCGAGGGACCCCGCCCGTCCAGCCCGGCCGCGCCCTCGATCTGGTAGGCGGCCGTCGCCGTGCCCCACCGGAACCCGGGGGGAAAGAGGAGCGCGGCCCCGGCGGAGGGGGAGGCGTCGACAGTGGTCATGAAGGCACTCCTGGAGGGATGAGGGAGGGAAGGGAGGTGAGGGGAGGCGAGCGGGCCTCAGCCCTTGACCGCGCCCTGCATGACGCCGCCCACGATCTGCCGCCCCAGCAGACCGAAGACCAGCAGCACGGGCAGGGTCCCGAGCAGCGTGCCCGCCATGATCACGGACTGGTCGTGCACGTACCCGCCGCCGAGCTGGCGCAGCGCCACCTGCACCGTCGGCTCCTGCGAGGACAGCGCCACCACCGGCCAGAAGAAGTCGTTCCAGGCCGTCATGAAGGTCAGCAGACCGAGCACCGCCATGGCCGGCCGGGCCACCGGCACCACGATCGACCAGAAGATCCGGGCGTACGAGGCCCCGTCGACCCGGGCCGCCTCGATCAGCTCGTCGGGCAGGGACTGCGCGAGGAACTGCCGCATGAAGAACACCCCGAAGGCGGAGACCAGCCCGGGCAGCACCACGGCCTGGAGCTCGTTCACCCAGTGCAGCTTCACGATCAGCATGAACAGCGGGATCACGCCCAGCTGCGGCGGGATCATCATCGACGCGACCACGGCGCCCAGCAGCGCGCCGCGCCCCCGGAACCGGAGCTTGGCGAAGGCGAAGCCGGCGAGCGTGGAACAGAGCACGGTGCCCACGGTGATCGCGCTCGACACGATCAGCGAGTTGAGGAGCGCCGTGCCGATGTCCGCCTCGTCCAGGACCGCCTGGAAGTTGGCCGCGAGCCTGGGACCGGGAAGCAGCGAGGGCACGGGACGGGCCATGTCGGCGTTGGAGCGGCTCGCCGCGACCAGGGTCCAGTACAGCGGGAACGCGGACACCAGGACCGCGACGACCAGCACCGCGTAGGTCAGCCGGCCGCCGTGGCGGGCGACGGGGGAGGAGCTCACCGGCCGGCCTCCTTGACGGAACGGCGGCGCACGAGCAGGGCGTTGGCCCCGACCAGCGCCACGATCAGCAGGAACATCACCCAGGCGATGGCCGCCGCCCGGCCCAGGTGGAAGAAGCCCCAGCCCTGCTCGTACATGTAGAGCCCCAGGGTCTGGTACTGGTGCGAGATGCCCCCCGACACGGAGCCCTCGAAGAGCAGCGGCTCCCCGAAGAGCTGGGTGGCGCCGATGGTGGAGACCACCACCGTGAAGACGATGGTGGGCCGCAGCCCCGGCAGGGTCACGTGCAGGAACTGCCGCCACGTGGACGCCCCGTCGACCTCGGCCGCCTCGTACAGTTCGGCCGCGATGGACTGCATCCCCGCCAGGTAGATCAGCGTGTTGTAGCCGGTCCAGCGCCACACCACTATGGACGAGACGGCGATCTGCGAGGCGGCCGTCCCGGTCTGCCAGTCCACGGGGTGCAGGCCGACCGCGTCCAGCACGGTGTTGACGAGTCCGAAGTCCCGTCCGAAGAGCTGCGCGAAGATCAACGAAGCCGCGGCCACCGAGGTGGCGTACGGCAGCAGCAGTGCGGTGCGGAAGAAGGTCCGGGCCCGCAGCCGGTAGTTGAGGAGGTGGGCCAGGCCGAGCGCGATCAGCAGCTGCGGCACGGTGGACAGGGCGCCGATGGTGACGGTGTTGCGCAGGGCCGTCCAGAAGAACGGATCGCCGAACAGGGCGGTGTAGTTGTCCAGGCCGCGCCACTCCATCCGGCCCGGGTCCTGCAGCTCGACGCGGTAGACGGAGACGTACGCCGTGTAGAGGAGCGGGAACAGGCCGAAGGCGGCGAAGAGCGCGAAGAAGGGGGCGATGAAGGCGTACGGGGCCGCGCCCCTGCGGGAGGTACGGGTCACGGCTCAGCCCAGGGCGTTCTTGACGGCCTTCTTCGCGTTCGACCAGGCCGCCTCCGGCGGTGTGCCCTTGCGCTCCACCTCGCTCAGCGCGTTGGTGATCTGGTCCGCGATGTCCTTGTCGTACACGCCGAGCACCTGGACCGGGGCCTGCTCGGCCGCTTCGCCGAAGATCTGCCCGATGGGGGCGTCCGAGAAGTACGGGTCCTTGGCGTCCGCGATCTGCCCGATGGCCTTCACGGCCGAGGGGAAGTTGCCCTGCTTGCGGAAGAGCTTGGTCTGCTGCTCGGGCGCGGTCAGCCACTTCACCAGCTCGTAGGCCTCCTTCTTGTGCTGCGCGGCCCGCGGCACGGCGAGGTAGGAGCCGCCCCAGTTGCCGGCGCCGCCGGGCAGTTTCGCCACGTCCCACTTGCCCTTGCCCGCCTCGCCGGCCTGGCCCTTGATGTAGCCGAGCATCCAGGCGGGGCAGGGCATCGTGGCGAAGGAGCCGGAGGAGAAGGCCTGGTTCCACGGTGGTGACCACTGGTCCAGCTTGGCGCTGAGTCCGTCCGCCGCGGCCCTGACCGAGGCGTCCCAGGCGGACTTCACCGCGGAGCCGTTCTCGTAGATCAGCGCACCCGAGGCGTCGTAGTACCTCTCCTTCGCCTGGCCGACCATGACCGAGTTCAGGCTGGCGACGCTGTCCAGCCAGGCGCTGCCGGATGGGGCCTTGGCCTTGTACTGCCGGCCGAGCTCCAGGTAGCCGTCCCAGGTGGCCCACCGGGTGGCGAGTTCCGCACGGTCGGTGGGCAGTCCGGCCGCCTTGAACAGGTCGCTGCGGTAGCACATGGCCTCGGGGCCGACATCGGTGCCGAGACCGAGGACCTTGCCTTCCTTCGTCGTCGCCGCGGCCCACTTGGCGGTGGCGAACTCCCCCTGGAGCGAGGCCGCCCCGTACTCCTTGAGGTCGGCGAACTTGTCGGCCTGCTTCTGCGTCACCGAGGCTATGCGTCCCACCTCCAGGGCCTGGACGTCGGCCAGGCCGCCCCCGCCGGCCAGCCTGGTCTGGAGCGACTTCCAGTAGTCCTGCTCGTCCTCGGTGTCGGTCTGCTTGATCTTGACGTTGGGGTGGAGCTGCTCGTACTCGGCGTAGAGCCCGGCCTCCTGGTACCCGAAGGCCCCGAACAGGTCCACGGTGAGCGTGACCCGACCGCCGCCGCCCGGGGCCCCGGATGCGCCGGAACCCGCGTCGGAGCCGGAACCGCAGGCGGCCGTGAGCAGGGCCCCGGCGAGGGCGAGTGCGCCGAGGCGCAGGGGTGCTCTTCGGGCGGCTCGGGAGATGGGCATGGTGCGGCCTCCTGCGGTGGGGCGGATTCGGCTCGGTTCTGAGAGCGCTCTCAAAGCGCGACTGGAGCGTGCACCCCACACGGGCGCCCAGTCAAGAGCCCTGCGGCGGACGGCCGGGAATCGCCGGTTCCCCTCTGCGCGCAGGGGAGTTGGGCCCCGGGGCGGCAGTTCCGAAGGAGACGGTCTAGGCGGAGCCGCGCAGCACCAGCGAGGTCGGGGTGATCACGGAACCCGGCACCCGGTGCGCTGCGTGCGCCGGATCCAGGGACCGCAGGAGGAGCCGGACCATCAGCCGTCCCATGCCCTCGATGTCCTGGCGCACCGTCGTCAACGGCGGATCGGCGCCCTCCGCGACCAGCTCGGCATCGTCGAAGCCGACCAGCGCCACGTCCCCCGGCACGGACCGGCCCCGCTCGCGCAGCACGCCCAGCGCGCCCGTCGCCATCAGGTCGTTCGCGGCGAACACCGCGTCGAGATCCGGGCAGCGCTCCAGCAGTTCGGCCATCGCCAGGGCTCCGCCCGCCGCGGTGAAGTCCCCCTCGGCGACCAGCGCCGGATCCGCGTCGAGCAGGACGTCCCGGTACCCGTCGAGCCGGTCGGTCGCCGACGTCTGGTCCAGCGGTCCGGCGATGTGCGCGATCTGCCGCCGCCCCCGGGACAGCAGGTACCGTACGGCCTCGCGCGCGCCCCCGCGGTTGTCGGCGTCGACGTACGACAGCGGGCCGTACGGCGCGGCCCCATCGGCCTGCCCGGTCCAGCCGGGCCGGCCGCCGTAGACGGTGGGCATGCCGATGCGGTGCGTGATCGCGGGCAGCGGGTCGTCGGTGTGCAGCGAGAACGCGAGCGCGCCGTCGACGTGACCGCCCGCCAGGTACCGCTCGATGCGGTCGTAATCCCCGCGGTCCTCGACCAGGAGCAGCACCAGCTGGGTGTCGTGCGCGGTCAGCTCCTTGCTGATGCCGCGGACCTGGCGGGAGAAGAAGGGGTCGGAGAAGATCCGGATCTCCGGCTCGGCGATGATCACGGCGACCGCGCCGGTGCGCCGGGTGACCAGTGTGCGGGCCGCGTGGTTGGGCACGTAGCCGAGGTCCACGACGGCGGCGCGGACCTTGTCGATCAGGTGCGCGCGCACTCCGTCGCCGCCGTTGACGACCCGGGACGCGGTGGCTCTGGACACCCCGGCACGTGCCGCCACCGCTTCCAGCGTGGGCCGGCCGGCGGGACCCTGTTCGGCCATCGGCGCTCCTCGTGCGGGTCCGGGGCGGCGGCCCGGGGTGTGGAGGCCCCGGCCCTGTCGGACAGCAGGGTAACCCGTACCGCCGGGAACGCTGAGAGCGCTCCCGGCGGTGGTGTCCGGGGGCGGCGGCGTCAGGGTGGCATGGATGTGCTCCCCGGTCCCTTCAGTGCCCGAAGTCGAACCAGTTGAGGTTCACGTAGTCGGCCGGCTGGCCGCTGGTGAAGGTCAGGTACACGTCGTGCGTGCCGGTGACCCCCGAGATGTTCGCCGGTACGGTCTTCCAGCTCTGCCAGCCCCCCGTGCCGGCCACGGCGAAGCTGCCGATCGGCGCGTTCGTCCGGCTGTCGAGCCGGACCTCGACGAGCCCGCTCACCCCGCCGGCCGCCCCACTGGCCACCCGCCCGTGGAACTGGGTCGCGGCCGCCGACCCGAAGTCGACGCCCTTGTACTGCGCCCAGTCGCCGTTGCCGATCGTGGTGAGGTCCTGGCCGCCCCCGGCGTCCGTGGTCGTCTCCTTGGCCGTGCCGGCCTGGCTGTCGTGGGACTCGGCCTGGATGGCGGCGTAGGCGTCGCGGTTCCCGGACGGGGGCGGGGTGGTGGGCGGGGTCGTGGGCGGAGTGGTCGGCGGGGCCGTGCCGCCTGTGGACTGCAGGACGGAGACGTAGTCGACCACCATGGAGTAGCCGGGCTGGGTTCCCGCGTCGGGGCCGCCGCCGAAAGCTGCCGGGAACTCCCCGCCCATGGCCACGTTCAGGATGATGAAGTAGCCGTGGTCGGTCGCATTGGTCCAGGTGGCGGCGTCCATCTGACTGGCGCGCACGGTGTGGAAGCCGACCCCGTCGAGGGAGAAGCGCATCTCCTCCACCGCGGTGGAGCGGTCCCACTCCACCGCGTAGGTGTGGAAGCCGCCCTGGCAGGTGGTGCCGGTGCAGACGCGCTGGCCGCCGATGCCCGACTTCTCGTTGCACGGGCCGCCGGAGCTCGTGCCGCAGTGCATCGTGGCCCAGAGGTTGTTGATGCCCTGGACGTTCTCCAGGATGTCGAGCTCGCCGATGCCCGGCCAGTTCCACCAGTTGCCGCGGTAGGGCGCGCCCAGCATCCAGAACGCCGGCCAGTACCCCTTGGCGGCGGCGCCGGTGACGTCGGGCATCCGGATACGGGCCTCCGTGCGCAGCTTCCCGCCCGCCGGGGGCCGGAAGTCGGAGCGCTTGGTCTCGATCCGCCCGGAGGTCCAGTTGCCCGCGGAGTCGCGCCTCGGGGTGATGCGGAGGTTCCCCGCACCGTCGAGGGAGACGTTGGCGGTGCTCGCGGTCATCGTCTCGACCTCGCCGGTGCCGAAGTTGGCCGGGCCGCCGGGGTAGCTCGTACCGGTCGTGTACTGCCAGTCGGCCGTGTTCACCCCGGATCCGGACGCCCCGTCGAACTCGTCCAGGAAGACCTGGGACCAGCCCGTCGGAACCGGCGGCGCGACGGCGTTGGCGGGCAGGGTGACGACCGCGGCGGCCGCGGCCGCCACGGCCAGGGTGCTCAGTGCGGCGATGGCGGACCGCCGCCGGGCGGACGGTCGTCTCCTGCCGGATGTCAGGCGCATGGGTGCCCTCTCTGAGGCGGTGTGGGGGGAAGCGGGGGGAGTGGGGGGAGCGCGGAGGCAGGGACCGGAGAGTTTTGAGAGCGCTCTCAAGACTTGCCGGTGGTCACTGTGCTCTCCGGCTCCGGGGTCGTCAAGGGAGGGCGCGGGGAAACCCTCCGGGCCGCCGTCCGCCTATCGGTCGCGGAGCCGGCGCCGCAAGTGCGATTACGGCCGTTCGCCCGAAGAGCCTGAACTACCCATGCCCTCTTGTGAGTTGAGCCACCGCTCCCAACAATGCGCATGACAACCGAAGGATCTTCGGTCGCATTGTCACCCAGAGGGGAACCCCCACATGAACAAGCCTCTCGCCGGCGCCGCGTTCGCCCTGCTCCTCACCGGAGCGGCGGCCTCGCCGGCCGTGGCCCAGGCACCCCGGGACACGGCCACCCGGGCCGTCGCGGTCAACTTCGCCGGTACGGTCGCGCTCAGCAACTGTTCCGGGTCCGTGGTCCGCGTACCGAACTCGCTGCCGTCCGACCCGGCGCTCGTCCTGTCCAACGGCCACTGTCTGGAGTCCGGCATGCCGGGAGCCGGTCAGGTCGTCAAGGACAAGGCGTCCAGCCGCTCCTTCTCGCTGCTCAACGCCTCGGGATCCAAGGTCGCGACGCTGCGCGCGAGCAAGATCTCGTACGCCACGATGACCGACACGGACATCTCGATCTACCAGCTGACCAAGACCTACGCGCAGATCAGCAGCCAGTACGGGATCAGCGCGCTGACTCTGAACGATGCCCACCCGGTGCAGGGCACCGCGATCAAGGTGGTGTCCGGGTACTGGAAGCGAACGTACAGCTGCAACGCCGACGGGTTCGTCTACCGCCTCAAGGAGGGCGAGTGGACCTGGAAGGACTCCCTGCGCTACACCTCGGCCTGCAACACCATCGGTGGCACCTCCGGCTCCCCGGTGATCGACACGGCGACGGGCAAGGTGGTCGCCGTGAACAACACGGGCAACGAGGACGGCGGTTCCTGCACGCTCAACAACCCGTGCGAGGTGTCCGAGAGCGGCACGGTCACGGTTCGGCAGGGCATCAACTACGCGCAGCAGACGTACATCATCGTCCCCTGCGTGGGCCCCGGCAACGCGATCGACCTGAACCGCCCCGGCTGCACGCTTCCCAAGCCGTAGCGTGAACGCGTCGGGGCCCGCCCGGAATCCGGACGGGCCCCGACGGCAGGGCGGGTCAGCCCTTGGGAACCACGATGACGACGGTGCTGCACACCTTGTCGGCGAAGGTCTGCTTCTTGGCGTCCCACAGCGGCCACAGGTAGCCGATGTAGCAGGCGATGCCGTCGAGGAAGTGCGCCAGCTTGCGGACGAAGGCCATGCCGAAACCGAGGACGTTGCCGTCGGCCTCGCGGCGCACGCTGATCCCGACGATCTTCTTGCCGATCGACTGGCCCGTCGCACCTTCCTTGTAGAGCTGGAAGATGCCCATGCCGAGGGCGTAGAGGTAGCCGAGGGTGACGAGGATGCCGACGGCGGAGTTGCTGGAGCCGTCGCTCATCGCGACGCCGATGAACATGAGGGCGTACATCGGGCCCGCGATGATCAGACCGTCGAGGAGGGTCGCGCCGACGCGCAGGCCCCAGTGCGCCAGCGGCGGCATTCCGGTGCCGGGCATGGGCGGCATGCCGGCCGGCGGGTACGCGCCGTACGGCTGCTGCGGGGGGACGCCGCCGGCGGGCTGCTGCGGGTACCCGTACTGCGGGGGGACACCCTGCGGCGCCTGCTGCGGGTAGCCGTAGCCGGGCTGGCCCTGGGGGTAGCCGGGCTGACCCTGCGGGGGCTGCTGCTGGCCGTAGGGGTTGTTCGGGTCGCCGAAGCTCATGGCGAAGTCTCTCCAGGGGTGTGGCGGGGACGAGCGGCCCGTGCGGAGGGACGTGGAACGAGCGGATTGCCCCCCTGCGCAGCCGCGAACTTGCGGGGCCATGGTGTTAGTAACATCGGCCACTTGTCCAATCCGCCGCCCCGTGTGCCGACCAGGTGAGGGGCCGGTGAACACGGCATGGAGTCCCGGACCCTGAGGACGGGTCCGGGACTCCGGGGGCCACTTCGCTGACCGCTTCTACAACGACCGGTGTCCCTGCGGGTCACCGGTCCGAAGCCACGGCTACTTGGGCATGAGCACGGTGTCGACGATGTACACGGTGGCGTTGGCGGTCGGGACGTTGCCGCAGACCACGTTGGACGTGCCGTTGACCTTGTAGGACTCGCCCGAGCCGGCCGTGGTCACCTTCCCGGTCTCCAGCGTGGTGAAGGAGCCGTTCTCCAGCTGCTTCGGGGTCACCTTCTGGCCGACGACGTGGTACGTGAGGATCTTGGTCAGGGTGGCCTTGTCGGCGAGGACCTTGTCGAGGTCGGCCTTCGGGATCTTGGCGAAGGCGTCGTTGGTCGGCGCGAACACCGTGATGTCCTTCGCGTTGTTGAGGGTGTCGACGAGCCCGGCCTGCTTGACGGCGGCCACCAGGGTGGATAGCGCCGGGTTGTTGGAGGCGGCGGTCGCGACCGGGTCCTTGGCCATCCCGTCGAAGCTGCCCGCACCCTCCTTGGGGACACCGGCGCAGGCGGCGCCGAAGGGTCCGTCCGCCGTCATCGGGGCCGAGGCGTCCGCGGCGGGGGAGGAGGCGTCCGCACTCGCCTCGGCGGCCGCACCGGAGGCCGAGTCCTTGCCGGAGCCGGAGTCGGAGCAGGCGGCCAGCGCGAAGGGCAGTACGGCTGCCGTGGCGACGGCGAGGGCGGTGCGGCGGAAACGAAGGGTGCTCATGGTGTGCTCCAGAGGAGGGTGCGGTGCATAGGGAAAAGAAGGGAAAGTGTGTGAAGTGGGCTGGAACCGGGATTAGTCGGGGTGTCGGCCGGTGCGGTGCGACCCGGCGGGAGGCCGCTCGCTGCGGCGGGGGCGCCGCACTCGACTGTCCTTCGGTTGATGCTCACGACCCTCCTTCGGCGCGGGATCGCTCCCGGATGGGTCGGTCATCCGATCAAGTGAAGACCCGTGGGTGTGTTGACCGTTCTGCGGAGGGTCCCGGGGCGGGGTCCTGGGACCGGAATTCCCCTGCGGCCCAACGCGCGGGCGGCGGCGCCGACGGCCACCGCCCGCGCGGGTCCTCCGGACCCGGCGGCGCTCAGGAGCGGTGATCCACTCCCCGCCGGTCCGGAGGACCACCGGCCCGCCGCCGCCCCGTTGCGGGCGGCGGGCCGGAGTCTGCGGTCCGGGGCCTGGGTCAGCCGTTGACGCAGGTGTTGCCGAACGCGGGGTTGAGCAGCCCGATCACGTTGATCGAGTTGCCGCACGCGTTGATCGGGATGTGGATGGGGATCTGGATCAGGTTGCCCGAGCCGACTCCCGGGGAGTAGGCGGCGAGGCCCTGGGCTCCGGCGTCGGCCGAGGCCACCGAGGCCCCGCCGACGAGAAGGGCGCCCGAGGCGAGGGCGAGTGCGGCAGTCTTGAGGACACGCGACACGACAGATCTCCTTGCTGGCTGTGCGGCGGCGGATCCCGGGGCCCATCGGCTCCGTGACCTGCCGCACGACGGCCCCTGGAACGGGCCCGCGACCCTCCTTCGGTCCGGAGCACCGGCGCGGTTTGGTCCAGGGGAGCCGGTTCCCCCGAACGGATGCACTTCCGCACATGTGCCGACCAATCCGCGCACGGGCCCGCTCCGAAGACAAGGTGAGACAGCAAGGACCCGGCGCGCACCGAGGCCCCGGCGGACGGGGAACAGGTGCGCCTGCCACGAAGGATCGTTCATGCGATGGATGGACCGGCGAGAACCACTCGCGGCACCGGCGTGCCCGCCCGGGCCCGGCCGTACACGGGGGCCGCACAGGTGAACCCCGAGAAGCTGCGCTTCCCCGGCCCGGGCCCGGGCACCGGCCCCGGACAGGGCAACGGACCCGGATCGGTCGCGGCCGAACTCGCGGAGCTGATGGCGCGCGTCGCCCAGGGCGACCAGGACGCCTTCTCCGCGCTCTACGACGCCGTGGCCGGAACCGTCTTCGGCATCGCCGTCAAGGTGGTGCGCGACCGCGCACAGTCGGAAGAGGTCGCGCAGGAGGTGATGATCGACGTGTGGCGCCAGGCCGCCCGCTACCGCCCCGACCAGGGCAGCGTCATGGCCTGGGTGGCCACGATCGCCCACCGCCGCGCCGTCGACCGGGTCCGCTCCGCCCAGGCCTCGGCCACCCGCGAGCACGATGTGGGCGTGCGCGACCAGGAACGGCCCTTCGACGAGGTGAGCGAGCAGGTGGAGACCCGGCTGGAACGCGACCAGGTCAAACGCTGCCTGCGGCGGCTGACCGAGCTCCAGCGCCAGGCCGTCACCCTCGCCTATTACCAGGGGCTGACCTACCGTGAGGTCGCCGAGACACTCCAGACTCCTCTTCCCACGATCAAGACCCGGATGCGCGACGGACTGATCCGCCTGCGCGACTGCATGGGGGTGACCACGTGAAGCACGACGAAGAACTGCACACCCTCACCGCGGCCTACGTACTGGACGCGCTCGGCCCGGGTGAACAGGAGGCCTTCTCCCGGCACCTGGCCCGCTGCGCGCCGTGCTCCGGAGACGTCGCGGAGTTCTCCGCCACGGCGGGCAGGCTGGCCGTGGCGGTGTCCCTCGTGCCACCGCCGCAGATGAAGGCGGACGTGCTCGCCCGCATCGAGTCCGTCCGCCAGCTGCCCCCGAGGGTCGGCGTCCGCCGCGCGGCCGGCTTCCTGGACCGGCTGCCGCGCAAGACCGGAGCCTTCGTCGTCGCCGCTTCGCTCGTCGGGGCCGCCCTCTTCGGCGGCGCCGCGCTCCACGAGAACGGGCAGGCGGACCGGGCCCGGCAGGAGGCCCGGCAGGCCGAGGCGCGCAGCCAGGAGCTGCGGGCCGTGGTCACCGCCCCGGACGCCCGTAGCGTCCACGGCCGCACCAGCGGCGGAGCCGCCGCCACGGTGGTCACCTCCGCCGCGCGGGACCGGGCCGTGTTCCTCACCGACCGGCTGCCGGCCGCCGGGGAGGGCCGCACGTACCAGCTGTGGCTGGCCGACGGGGGCACGATGCACCCGGCCGGCTTCCTCACCGGCGACGGGGCGGCCGTACTGGACGGCGACCTCGGCACGGCCACGGCGGTCGGCCTGACGCTGGAGCCCGCCGGGGGATCGCCGCAGCCGACGACCAGCCCCCTGGTCCTGCTGACCCTGCCGGCGTAGGGCGCAGGGCGTAGGGCGCAGACGTACGGAGCACCCGGGCGGGTGACCTGGAGCGAGGCCTCCGGTCACCCGCCCGCCCCGTCGGCGGGCCCGGTACCGCGCTCCCTCGGGGGCTGGCCCCGGCCGCGGGCCGCGTGGATCATGAGGGGGCGCCGGAGCAATGGGGCCCCGGCGCGCGCCCGCCACCGAGTCCTGGGGGTCCATGTGCCGTCCGAGCCGTCCGAGCCGTCCGAGCAGTTCGCCTCGTCCACGTCGTCCGCGTCGGCGTCGTCCGTCGAGCCGAGTTACGCGTCCGGGACCAGCGAGGTGCCGCTGCTGGGCGACACCATCGGCGAGAACCTGGACCGCGCCGTCCGAAGGTTCCCCGGCCGCGACGCCCTCGTCGACATGGCCTCCGGGCGCCACTGGACGTACGCGGAGTTCGCCGCGGACGTGGACGCCCTCGCGCTCGGCCTGCTGGACCTCGGGATCGTCAAGGGGGACCGGGTCGGGATCTGGGCCCCCAACTGCCCCGAGTGGACGATGGTGCAGTACGCCACGGCCCGCATCGGCGCGGTCCTCGTCACCGTGAACCCGGCCTACCGCTCCCACGAGCTGGAGTACGTCCTGCGCCAGTCCGGGATCCGGCTGCTGGTCGCGGCGGAGCGGTTCAAGACCTCCGACTACGCGGCCATGATCGAGGAGGTCGGGCCGGGCTGTCCGGACCTGGAGTTCACCGCCCTGCTCGACGGCCCGCTCTGGAACTCCCTCCGGGAACGAGGCCGTCGCGCCGACCGGGCCGAACTGCTGCGCGCCCAGGCCGTGCTGAGCCCGGACGACCCGGTCAACATTCAATACACCTCCGGAACCACCGGCTTCCCCAAGGGCGCGACCCTCTCGCACCACAACATCCTCAACAACGCCTACTTCGTCGGCGAGTTGTGTCACTACACCGAGCAGGACCGGGTCTGCATCCCGGTGCCCTTCTACCACTGCTTCGGCATGGTCATGGGGAACCTCGCCTGCACCAGCCACGGCGCCGCCATGATCATCCCCGCGCCCGCCTTCGACCCGGGGGCCACCCTGGCCGCCGTCCAGGCGGAGGCCTGTACCTCGCTCTACGGGGTGCCCACCATGTTCATCGCCGAGCTGGCCCACCCGGACTTCGAGACCTACGACCTCTCCAGCCTGCGCACCGGCATCATGGCGGGGTCGCCCTGCCCGGTCGAGGTGATGAAGGAGGTCATCGACCGGATGGGCATGCGCGAGGTGTCCATCTGCTACGGGATGACGGAGACCTCGCCGGTCTCCACCCAGACCCGCGTGGACGACTCCGTGGAGCGCCGCGTCTCGACGGTGGGCCGGGTCGGGCCGCACCTGGAGGTCAAGGTGGTCGACCCGGCCACCGGCCGGACCGTCCCCCGCGGCGAACCGGGCGAACTGTGCACCCGGGGCTACTCCGTGATGCTCGGCTACTGGGACCAGCCCGAGCGCACCGCCGAGGCCGTCGACGCGGCCCGCTGGATGCACACCGGAGACCTCGCCGTCATGGACGCGGACGGGTACCTGAGCATCACCGGCCGGATCAAGGACATGGTGATCCGCGGCGGCGAGAACCTGTACCCGCGCGAGATCGAGGAGTTCCTGCACGCCCACCCCGACGTCATGGACGTCCAGGTGATCGGCGTGCCCGACCCGAAGTACGGGGAGGAGCTCATGGCGTGGGTGCGGATGCGCGAGGGCGCCGAGCCGCTGACCGCGGAGGCCGTACGCGCGTACTGCGAGGGCCGGCTGGCCCACTTCAAGATCCCGCGCTACGTCCACGTCGTGGAGGAGTTCCCCATGACGGTGACGGGCAAGATCCGCAAGATCGAGATGCGGGAGACGGCGGCCCGGCTGCTGGGCCTTTCCTCCTGACAGGGCCGCCTGGGGCCGGCCGGGGATCCGCCTGCGCCCGGCCGGCCGGGCGGGCCGTCCGCGCGCCCGCCCTTCCGTCCGTCCGCGCGTCCGCCGTCCCGTACCGCCGTCTGCGCTGCGGTACGGGACACCGGGCGGGCGCCGCCCGTGCCCGGTCAGCGGGAGGCTCCGGCACCCTTCCCCGCGACGGTGTTGCTCGTGACCGCGCCGTCGGCGCCGGCCAGGGTCACGGCGTGCCGGACCCCGTCGGAGCCGAGGACCACAACGCGCCAGGCGCTTCCGCCGCCCTCCTGGGCGATCACGCACAGCGCCTCGGCCTTGCCGCCGGGCACGGCGGCCTCCGCCTTCTCCAGCGCCTGGGCCGCCGGCAGCGCCGGCAGCGGTACGGGGGCCCGGCCGGGCCCGTCCACGGCGGACCCCTCCTCGTCGCCGGAGAGCGCGGGCCGCCCCTGACCGTCCGGCGGGAAGACGCCGCGCTCGCCCTTCTGGCCGCCCCGCAGGCCGGGCTTGCCGGGCTCGCCCGGCTTCCCGGGGCGAGCGGGCAGCGGAGCCGTCATCGCGCCGCCCCCCTCCCGTTCCACGTCGAACCGGTCCCACATCCGCTCCGCACGCGTACGGCGGATGTCGTGCTCGTGATCCGTCACCGCGACCGCCGCCGCCCCCGCTCCGGCGGACGCCACCACCACGAGCCCGAGCGCCACCCAGCGTCCCCGGCCCTCACGGGCGAACCGGGTGAAGCGGCGGGCGGTCCGGGCGCCGCGCCCCGACGCCTTGCCGGCCGGGTCGCCGCCACCCTCGGCGCCACCCTCGACGGGAGCAGCGGCCGGGGGGAACTCGGGCGGCTGCGGACTGGACTGAGTCATCTGGACACTCCTCGCGTTCTCCGGGCGACGTGCCCGGCTCGGCCGATCCTGCGAGCAGGATGCTGAAGCCCCGCTGAAGCGAGCTGAAGAACCCTTCAGCAAGCCGGCGGCGCGACCTGAGAACCTTGCCCCATGCGCGTACTGGTGGTCGAGGACGAGCGGCGGCTGGCCGCCGCCCTGCAACGTGGTCTGCGGGCCGAGGGCTTCACCGTGGACACGGCACACGACGGCCCGCAAGGCCTGTGGATGGCCGGCGAACACGACTACGACGCCATCGTGCTCGACATCATGCTGCCCGGCCTCAACGGCTACCGGGTCTGCGCCCGGCTGCGCGCGGCCGGCTGCGAGTCGGGCATCCTCATGCTCACCGCCAAGGACGGCGAGTACGACGAGGCCGAGGCACTGGACACCGGAGCCGACGACTTCCTCTCCAAGCCCTTCTCCTACGTGGTCCTCGTGGCCCGCCTGCGGGCCCTGATCCGGCGCACCGGCCGCCGCAGCCCGCAGGTCATGGAGTTCGGCGACCTGCTCGTGGACCCGGCCCGGCAGCGCTGCACCCGCGGCGGCGTCGAAGCCCGGCTGACCGCGCGCGAGTTCGCCGTCCTGCTGCACCTGGCACGCCGTGCGGGCGAGGTCGTGCCCAAGCGGGACATCCTCGACCACGTCTGGGACGCCGCCTACGAAGGCGACCTCAACGTCGTCGAGGTCCACGTCAGCGCCCTGCGCCGGAAGATAGACGCGCCCTTCGGCCGGGCCGCGGTGGAGACCGTCCGGGGCGCCGGATACCGGCTGGCGGCCGACGGTGGCTGAGCCGTACGAGCCGTACGAGCCGTACCAGCCGAAGGGGCCGAAGCAGCCGTACGAGCCGAACGCACCGTACGAGGACGGGGACGGGGACGGGGACGGGGACGGCCCCCGCGAGGTCCGGCGCCGCCCGCGCGTGCTCCCGTACCGGCTGCGCAGGGCCCTGTCCCGGCTCCGTCCGCGCTCCGTCCGCGCCCAGGCCACCCTCGGTGCGTCCGCGGTGGTGGCCCTGGCCCTCGGCATCGCCTCCTTCGCCCTGCTCGGGGCCCTGGAGACCAACCTGACCATGAGCGCCCAGGCCGACGCCGAGCGCCAGGCCGTCAAGGTGGCCGCGATGGCGGCAACCGGCCGGCTGGAGCCCGTACCGCCGCCGGGCCGCGGCACGGACTTCCTCCAGGTCGTGGACGCGCAGGGCCGCGTGCTCGCGTCCAGCCCCAACCTCAGCGGCCGCCCCGCCCTCGTCCCGGAACCGCCCGACGCACCGGGCACGGTCCGCGGTACCTGGAAGGGCGGCCGGGTCCGCCAGGAACACCGCCAACGCGTCGTCCAGGTCACCACCGTCACCGCGAACGGGCTGGTCACCGTCTACGCCGGGACCTCGCTCCGGGACGCCGACACCGCCGACGAGACCATCATGACGGTGCTGGCCGTCGTGGTCCCGCTGCTCGTCCTGGTCGTCGCCCTGATCACCTGGCGGGTCACCGGCTGGGCCCTGCGCCCCGTCGAGGCGATCCGCGCCGAGGTCGCCGAGATAGGCGACCGCGAACTCCACCGCCGGGTGCCCGTGCCGCCCACCCGCGACGAGGTGGCCCGGCTCGCCGTCACCATGAACGCCACCCTGGACCGGCTGGAAGCGGCCGGCATACGCCAGCGCCGCTTCATCGCGGACGCCTCGCACGAACTGCGCAGCCCGATCACGGTGCTGCGCACCCAGCTGGAGGTCGCGCAGGCCCACCCGGATCCCGAGCTGTGGGGCGAGCTGGTCAGCGGCGCGCTGGAGGACACCGTACGGCTCCAGGACCTGGCGGCCGACCTGCTCCTGCTGGCCCGCCTCGACACCTCGGAACCACCGCCGGCCGCCGCCGTCGACCTCACGGAGGTGGTCCGCGAAGCGGCCCGTACGCGCCGGGGCGCGCGGGTCGCCGTCCGGGCGGACGTCGCCCCTGGGATCGCGGTCCGCGGCAGCACCATCTGGCTGTCGCGGCTCGTCACCAACCTGCTGGACAACGCCGGCCGTCACGCCGAGCAGCACGTCGGCCTCGTCCTGCGGCTGGACGAGGCCCGGGGGGAGGCCGTCCTCGAAGTGACCGACGACGGAGCCGGCATCGCGCCCGCCGACCGCGAACGGGTCTTCGAACGCTTCACCCGGCTCGACGACGCCCGCGCCCGCGACGAGGGCGGCACCGGCCTGGGCCTGGCCATCGCCCGTGACATCGCCCTGCGGCTCGGAGGAACCCTCACCGTCCGGGACTCCCCGAAGGGCGCCCGGCTGGTCGCCACCCTGCCGCTGGGCCCCTGACGGCGTGAGCCGGGGGCGTGCAAGGCATGTCCCCCGCGCTCCGGCGGGATCAGGCCGTTCTGGCCCCCGTGCCCGCTCCGGACCCCCGGCCCCCGCGGCCTCGCGCGCCCGTTCCCACCGCCCTGCGACGAAGGCCGGTTCTGGTTACTCCGCGTCCCGGGCTCGGATGTACTCCCTCACTCGACCTCTCAACCGGTTCCCCGGGACGCACCGCGGCCCCGCTCCGCCATGCCGCGGAGCGGCGCCGTCCGACGGGAACCGCCGCTGTTCGACGACGACGTGAAGGAGCTGCACGTGGCTGAGAAGACGGCACGGAGCACCCAGGACAAACCGGCGGCACCCCACGGTCCGGCGCCCTCCGGCCCACCCGAGTTCACGTTCGCCTGGGGCGCGCACCAGGAGGCCATGGAGCAGCTCTCGCTCCGGGACATGGCCGCGCGGCTGCCCGCCGCCCTCGCGCAGACCGCCCGGATGGCCTGGCGCATCGACCCCGCCTCCGCGACCCTCCTGCTGGCGGGGCAGATCCTCGCCGGCGTCTGCACGGCCGTGTCGCTGGGGGCCGTCGCCGAAGCGATGGGCCCGCTCCTGACCGGCGGCGGCGCGGCCGAGCGCATCGTGGACGCCGCCCGGCCGCTGGCCGTCGCCGCCGTGGCGGCCGGAACGGGCACGACCGCCCAGATCGTCGCCGGCGGCGCGGCCCGCCGCCTGACCCCGCGCCTGTCCACGACGGCCGACCTGGAGATGGTCGACGCCCACATGGACGTGGAGGTCTCCGCCTACGACGAGCCCGCGTTCTCCGACCGCTCGGAGGCCGCCGAGATCGGCGCGGCCCGGTCCTCCATGCTCGTCAAGGACGCGATGGCCTTCACCAACGGCCTGGTCAACCTGGTGGCGGTGGCCGGGGTCCTCGCCGTCGTGCACCCCGTTCTGATGCCGCTCCTCCTGCTCTCCGTCGTACCGCGCGGCGTGGGCGCCGTCATCGCCGCCCGCCTGGACCACGCCCTCCACAACGAGACGATCGCCTCCCGCAACATCCGCGGGATGATGCGCTGGTACCTCACCACGCACAAGCTCGGCGACGAGCTGCGCTGCAATTCCATGCGCCCCCACGCACACGACTGGTACGCCGCCGTCTGCGCCCGCATCGACGCCAAACTCGTCGGCTCCGCCCCGCGGTACCTGCGGGTCTCGCTCCTCGCCGCGGCTCTCGGCGGCCTCTTCCAGCTCGGAACATGGGCCGCGCTCGGCGCCCTGGTCCTGTCCGGCTCCATGGCCCTGGCGGCGGCCGGCACCGCCATCGTCGCGATGCGGACATCCGCCTCCGCCCTGTCCAGTCTCGTGGTCTACGGCGCCGCCATGTTCCAACACGCCCTCTACCTCGAGGACTACCGGCTCTTCCTGGAGCAGGCCCGCGAACTGGCCGTCACCCGGGGCACAGCGGAGGCGGGTCCGCCGGAGAAGGTCAGCCTGGAGAACGCCTCGTACACCTACCCGGGCAAGGACACCCCGGCGCTCGGGCCGGTGAGCCTGTCCCTGTCCCGCGGCGAGATCATCGCCGTCGTCGGCGAGAACGGCGCCGGGAAGTCCACCCTCATCCGCCTGCTGACCGGCCTCACGGTCCCGAGCGACGGGGAGGCGTACTGGGACGGCACCCCGACCCGCGCGCACGACCAGCGGACCCTGTGGACCCACGTCGGGCTGGTCGCCCAGTCCTACGCGCAGTGGCCGTTCACGGTGCGCGACAACGTCACCCTCGGCCAGCCCGGCGCGGGGGGCGATGACGCCGTGTGGGCCGCCCTCGACGCGGTCGGCATGAGCGGGGCCGTACGCGGCTGTCCGAACGGCCTGGACACGCTCCTGGCCCGCTCCCTGTGGGGCGGCCACGAGCTCTCCGGGGGCCAGTGGCAGCGACTGGCGTGCGCCCGCGCCTTCCACCGCAGGCCCCGGCTGCTGATCATGGACGAGCCCACCTCGGCGATGGACGCCCGGGGGGAGCACCGGATCTTCACCGGCCTGCAGGAGATGAAGGAGGACCGGATCACCATGATCGTCACGCACCGCATGGAGAACTGCCGCCTCGCCGACCGGATCATCGTCCTCGACAAGGGCCGGGTCATCGAGACCGGCACCTTCGCCGAACTGACCGCCCTCGGCGGCACGTTCGCCGAGCTGTACGGGCTCTCACAGGACCGCTGACCCGCGCGCCCCGCCCCGCTCCGTGGCTCCGTTTACGGAGCGGGGTCCCGTGCGGGCGCGGCTACGGAGCGGCGTAGCCGGCCAGGAAGAGGTCCACCCCCGAGGTGACGACACGGGTCAGCTCCGCCGCGCCGGTCCCGGTGCCGGGTGCGAAGGTGTGCACCAGTTGCGGGACGCCGGCGGTGGCGGCGACGAGCTGCCGGACGGCGAGCTCGGGGTCCGGGAGGCGCAGCCTTCCGCGCCGGGCGAGTTCGGTGAACGCCTCGACCAGGGGCCCGTTGTACGTGTCGTAGGTGACCCGGTACCAGAGCCGGCCGAGCTGGGGGAAGCGGTCGATCTCGCCGATCACCAGGCGGCGCAGGGCCATGACCTCGGGGCGCAGCAGGAGCGCGGCCCAGTCGCCGGTGAGAGCGATCAGGGCGGCGCGCAGATCGGCGGCCTCCACGAGGGCGGAGCCGTCCGGTTCGAGGCCGGCGTAGGTCTCGCGCAGGATGCCGCCGACGACGGCGAGGAACAGCCGCTCCTTCGTGCCGAAATGCTTGTAGAGCGTCGCCTTTGAAACCCCGGCGCGGCTGGTGATCGCGTCCATGGACGCAGCCGCGAACCCCTCGGCGAGGAACTCCGCGGCGGCCGCGTCGACGATCGCCCGGCGCTTGCGCCGGACGGCGTCGGAGGCTGCGGGGATGACCGGGATGCCGTAGGCGTCGGTGGCGTTCGCCGTGTCGGCTTCCATGGGGGAGTCCTTCGTACCTGCGGGGCGGTGGGGTGCGGTGGCGTGGGGTGGGGACGGTGCGGTGCGTGCGGGGCCAGTGTAGGAACCGGACCGGTTCGGTACACACCGTGCACCGCGCACCGCGCACCTCGCACCGCGTGTCCGGGTGGCACGCAGGCGATGCGGCCCCGTCCGTCAGCCCTGTGCGGCGCGCCCCTTCTTGACGTCCTCGGTGACATCGGCCGTGTCGGCGGCCGGCGGGATCGCGATGTCCTTCGTGACGCCGAAGGACAGGAAGTCCAGGTTGACGGTGACGTCGCCCACGGTCTGGTTCAGCCGGGTGGGCATGCCCTTGTCGTCGACCCAGACGTCCGAGACGAGCTCGGTCGCACCGCTCCCGCCCACCGCGCCGAACATCGCCTTGGCATCGCCCAGTTTGTCCACCGGAACCGTGGCGCGGTAGTGGACGGAGTCCTTGCCGTTGACGTCCTCCCGGCCGACCTTGGTGACGCCGCTGGCCCACTTGAGGGATTTCAGCCCGGCCGTCGGGTCGCCGTTGCCCGCGTTCATCCCGGCGGCCCCCTGCTCGCCGAGCACGGCCGAGGCCTCGACCTTCAGCCAGGTCTTGCCCTTGAGGGGGCCGCTCGGCGCCGGATCGATGCCGTAGTAGTACGCCCCCTGGACGAGCCGGTACGTGATCGTGCCGTCGGCGACGAGTTCCTGCATCCGGAGGGACTCGGCGGGCATCTCGGCCTCGAGCGCGAGGCCGTTGCCCCAGGAGTAGGTGCCCTTCATCTCCACCGGCTTGCCGCCCGTGTCGGGCGTCGTCACGTTCATCACGACCTCGGCCGAGCCCGCCTCGGCGGCCTCGTCGGAGGCCTTCGCGAGCGTGGCGACCAGCGTCTCCGCCGAGTCCGCCGCCTTCTCGCCGACGGAGTCCCCGGTCGTGCAGCCGCTGAGTCCCGCCGTCACGATCACGGCCGCCGCGATGCTCGTCGTGAGTGTCCCTGCCTTCATTCCCCACCCCTGGTTCGGCCGTCGTCCCCGTCGCCCGTCCCCCGGACGGGGCTTGACCGTCCTACGCTCGCACAACTTCCGGACGGGGAGCGGGGATTTCGGCCCCCACCGCCCCGTCGCGACCTTCCCCCGGAGGCGCCCCGAAAATCCGCGGCGCTCGTCCGAGCAGCACGTATATCCTCCCGGGATGCTGCGCATCGAACGCCTGCGGGCCGATCACGAAGAGGCCCTGCTGGCCTTCGAGCGGGACAACCGGGCGTACTTCGCCCGCTCCGTACCGGATCGCGGGGACGCGTTCTTCGCGGACTACCCGGCCCGTCACCGCGCCCTGCTCGCGGAGCAGGACACGGGTGCGTGCCGCTTCCACGTGGTGCTGGACGCCGCCGGGGAACTGATCGGACGCGTCAACCTGGTCGACCTCGCGGACGGCGCCGCCGACCTCGGCTACCGCATCGGCGAACGGTCGGCGGGCCGCGGCACGGCCACCGCCGCCGTCAGGGAGGTCTGCCGGCTCGCCGCCACGGAGTACGGCCTCGGTGTCCTCACCGCGTCCGCGGCCCTGGACAACCCGGCCTCGGCGGCGGTCCTCCGGCGAACCGGGTTCACGGTGACGGGGGAGACCGTCCTGAACGACAACCCCGGCCTGACCTACCGCCGGACCCTCACCCCGGAGGGCTGACCGCCGACGGCGCGGGCGCATGCACACCCGCCTGGCGCGCCGCTCTGCGGCTCGTACGTGACTCCCGCGGCTCTGGGTGTGCCGCCCTGCGGCTCTTGCGTCCTTCCGCGCGTGGGCCTCACGGCTCCGTGCCGTGTCGCCCCTGTTCCGCTTGCGAGGTTTGGTCGGCTGCCCCGTACCGGCCCGCCACCAGGCGCTCACCGCGGGGGCGGACGGTCGACGGCGCCGTCGCGTGCTCGCCCCGCCCGGCGCGTCGACCTGTGCCTCTTCCGTGACTCCCGCGGATCTGGGCTGGGCCGCCCTGCGGCTCTTGCGTCATTCGCGCACCCGTCACCCGCGCCCCACGGCCCTGTGCCGTGCCGCCTTGCGTGGCTCCGAGCGTGGGCCTCACGGCCTCACGGCCTCACGGCCTCACGGCCTCACGGCCTCACGGCGTGTCGCCGGGTGGCTTTGCCGGGGGCTCCGCGCGCGGGCCCTGCGGCCCTGCGGGTTGTCGCCTTGCGACTCTGTCCGGGCTCCGCCCGCAGGCCCCGGGGCGTGCCGCCGTGAGTTCCATCGGGGGCTTCGCCTTTGGCCGTCACGGCTCTGCCGTCCTGTTGCTCTTGGGCGGCTCCGCGCGTGGGACGCACGGCCTTGCGCCCTGGCGTCCCGTGCCTCTCGGCGGAGCACCGCTCGGGCACGTTGCCCTGTGTCGTGCCTGCCCCCCCACCCAGGCCCTCCGTCCTGCTCCGTGGCTACGCCATTGGGCCCCCGCGGCCCGCGCTGCGGCGCCCCCGCGCCGCCCGGACGGGGCGACAGTCCCGGTTCTGGTGCGTCCGGGTGACGGTTCGCCAGGGATCCGTCACCCCATCGGTGGCCCCGGCGCGCGCGCACGGCGTTGATCACCGAGTGTGTTGATCACCGGCAGCGTGCGCTGTCCGTCGGCCCCCGCACTGAGGAGTTCCCGGCCCCATGGCTGTCGCCGCCGTTCTCTCCGTCTCATGCAGCGCGCTGAGCGCCAAGGTCCCCGCGCAGACCCGGCCGAAGGCCGTCGACGAAGCCCGGGACCCGGCCGGCCGGCTGCTCGCGCGGCGCCGGGCCCGGGTGGCGGACGTCCAGGACCGACGGCCGGCCATCAAGGTGGTCACCAAGATCGGTACGGCCGTCCTCACGATGGCCGCCCCCGTTCTGACCGGCCGCCCCCAAGCCGTGTGCGGGGTCCTCGGCATCGTTGCGCCCGGCGGTCTCTGCGGGTACGGCGCCCGGCTGGTCCGCCGACGCGACCACCCCTACGCCTACGACTGCGCCCACGCCCGCGCCTCGGACTCCGCAGCCGCGCACGCAGCTCCGGCCACCCCTTCCGGGCCGGGGTCACCGGGGACGCACTCCAGCAGCGCGCCCACGGCGCCGACTTCGCCGACGGGATGAACGGCACCATCGAGATCCACGAGCCCTCCGGCCTCGGTAGGCGTGCCCGGCCCGCACCCGGTACGGCGCCCGCCGGCCCGTGCGGCCGTCCCACCCGCCTCGCGGCCGCCACGCGCACCCCCGACCGGGGCGAGCGGGCCGCCCGGCCGGCGTCCACCGCCGCGCACGCGGCCGGGACCGTCCGGCGCCACGTGGAACTGCGGATCGAGCCCGACTCCGGATCGCCCGCGACGCCGCCGCGCTGAACCGGGCCGTGTCCCTGTTTGCCGCTTTCTCCCTTCTCTTCTCTCTTCCCGTCCCTGGTTCCGATGCCTCCTGGCTCCGAGAACCCCGGTTCCGCCACCCCCGGTTCCGATCCCCCCCGCCCCTTCGCCACTTGGAGCAAGCCGATGGCCCTCGCCCCGTCGCCGCCCCCGGGCTGCCCCCACACCGGACCCGCCCGCAGGACCGTGGTCCAGGCCGCGGCCCTCGCCGCCGCCGGTCTGACCGCAGGCCTCGCCTCCACGGCCCGGGCCGCCGAGGCGCCGGTCCTCCCGGCCGCGGGACCGGCCGCGGGAGCGGCCACGGGGCCTGCCCGGCGGGACACCGACCCCGCCGCCCTCCCGCTGCGCACCGACCGGGACTCGCAGGGCGACATCCTCGCCGGGTTCCGCAAGGACCATGCCTGTTTCCTGTTCCTCCACTTCGGCGATACCGAGAAGGCCCGGCGCTGGCTGACCGACCTGCTGCCCTCGATCTCCACCACCGAGGAAGTGGCCCGCTTCAACCGGGCGTTCAGCAGGGCCCGCCGGCGCAGCGGCGGCATCGACCCCGTCTCCATGGCCACCCTGTGGACCGGGCTCGGCCTGACCCATCCCGGTCTGCGCCTGCTGGCCGGCAAGGAGCCCTTCCCCGCCGCCCCGCCCGGCTCCAGCGCCGAGGCCTTCACCCAGGGCTGCGCCGCCCGCGCGCAGCAGCTCGGCGACACCGGCACGAGCGCCCCGGAGTCCTGGCTGTTCGGCTCCGAGGAGTCCGGCCCGGCGGTGCACGCCGTCCTCACGCTCGCCGCCGACCAGCCCGAGCGGCTCGCCGTCGCCGTCGCCGAACACCGCGCGGCCGCGGCCGGGGCCGACGGGACGGTGCTGTTCCGCCAGGACGGGGCGACCCTGCCGGGCGCGCTGCGCGGGCACGAGCACTTCGGGTTCCTCGACTGCATCAGCCAGCCCGGCGTACGGGGCTTCGACGAGCCCGATCCGGCCGACCCGACCGGCGTGCTCGGCAAGCCCGGAACCAGGCTGATCCCGGCCGGCGAGTTCGTCGTCGGCCCCGAGCGTGTGAACAAGCGCCCCACCGGCCTGCCCGCCTGGGCCACCGGCGGCGCCTTCCAGGTGGTGCGCCGTCTCGCGCAGGACGTGCCCGGCTGGTGGACCCAGGTCGCGCTGCGCCTGGCCGAACTCCAGCGCGCCGGAGCAGCTCCCGCCGACGCCGGCCGGGAGTGGCTCGGAGCCCGCCTGATGGGCCGCTGGCCGGGCGGCATGCCCGTGGCCCTGTGCCCCGCGGCGGAGGAACTGCCCGTGCCGGGCAAGCATCCCGACGCCGGACTGGACTACAGCCAGGACCCGCAGGGCTGGCGGATGCCGCTGTTCGCGCACATCCGCAAGGGGAACCCGCGCGGCGGCCTCGTCCTCACCCCGGGACGGCCCCCCGTGGCCCAGGCGGAGCTCGACGCGCGGCGCCTGATGCGGCGCGGAATCCCGTACGGCCCCGTCTACAAGCCCGAGCTGGGCGAGGAGCACGGCCCGCAGAGCCCGCGCGGGCTGGTCTTCGTATGCCACCAGTCGGACCTGGTGGGGCAGTTCGAGCTGGTGATGCGCAAGTGGGTGAACGAGCCGGACTTCCCGGCCGGCCGCAACCCCCGCACCGGCTGCGACCCGGTGCTGGGCCCCGACTCGCCCATCGCCTTCGAAACCCCCTCGGCGGACGGCACCGGCAGCCGGGCCAACACCCTCTCCTTCAGCCGGTTCGTGCGCACCGAGGGCTCCGTCTACGCCTTCAGCCCCTCCCTCCCCGTCCTGCGCGCCCTGGCGAAGGGGGAGCTCGACGACTCCATCGAGTTCCACGCCGCCTCCGTCCTGCACCCCGGCGACGTCCTCGACGCGGGGAAGGCCCGGCTGACCCTCGACTCCTCGGGCGACCTGACCCTGCTCGACACCAAGGGCACCCGCACCTGGCGCACGTACACGGGCGGCGCCGGCCACGACGCCGTGCTCAAGGACGGCGAACTGCTCGTGCGCGACGCCGGCGGCGCCACGGTCTGGTCCAGCGGAACCGGTGGCCACCCCGGCGCCCGCCTGCTCCTGCGCCGCTCCGGCGAGCTGGTGATCGTGGACGGGAAGCGGGTTCTGTGGAAGGCGTCCGCCTCGTAGGGTGGCCGCATGGCGATCACGGCACCAGTGACAGGCGACACCCGGCTGATCTACGGCTGCATGGCTCTCGGCGGGAGCTGGGAGCCCGGCCCGTACGGGGCCGAGGACATCGACGAGGCCGAGGCGGCCATCGAGGCCGCCCTCGACAGCGGCATCACGATGTTCGACCACGCCGACATCTACCGGCACGGAAAGGCGGAAGCCGTCTTCGGCGAGGTGCTGGCCCGCACCCCCGGTCTGCGCGAGCGCATCACGCTGCAGACCAAGTGCGGCATCCGGCTCGCCGAAGGCGACCGCCCCGGCATCTACGACCTGCGGGGCGCGAGCATCCTGCGCCGCGTGGAGGAGAGCCTCACACGGCTGCGCACCGACGTCATCGACGTCCTGCTCCTGCACCGGCCCGACCCCCTGGCCGACCCGGCGGACATCGCCGAGGCGCTGTCCTCGCTGCACCGCCAGGGCCTCGTACGGCAGTTCGGCGTCTCCAACATGAACGCCGCCCAGTGCGCCCACCTGCAACGCCACCTCGACGTCCCGCTCGTCGCCAACCAGCTGGAGATGAGCCTGCACCGGCGGGACTGGCTCGAGGACGGGGTCCTCGTGAACACCCCGCCCGCGGCGGCCGTGGGCTTCCCGGCCGGCACCGTCGAGTACTGCACGGCGAACGGAGTCCGCCTCCAGGCCTACGGGGCCCTGGCCCAGGGACGCTTCACCGGGCGGGAGTCCAGCGTGGGGGAGCATGCGACCGCCGAGCACCTGCGCGCCCTGGCCAAGGCGAAGGACACGACGCCGGAGGCGATCCTGCTGTGGTGGCTGCAACGCCACCCGGCCCGGATCGCCCCCGTCATCGGCACCGGCCGCCCCGAGCGCATCCGGGCCTGCCGCGACGCCTCGCTGCGCGTCCCGGACCTCGGCCACGAGGAGTGGTACTCCCTGTGGCTCACGGCCCGGGGCGGACCGCTTCCCTAGGGCGGGCGTGACGACACCCCCGGCCCCCGGCGACTAGCCCGGCGAGCCGACCGCGCAGACCAGGATCGGGGTGGCGCGGCGCGGGTCGAGGGCGTTGCGGACCATGTGCCAGACGTTGAGGTCGTAGGCCTCGCCGATGTGGCCCACCGGGTCGAGGGGGCAGAAGTCCTGCACGTACTGGTTCTTGACCCCCGGCTCGCGGACGAACGCCGTCTCGGTCGGGGTCACCAGCTCGTCGTAGCGCGAGGTGATGACGGTGTACGCGATTCCGGGCTGGGCCAACGGACCGTCGTTGAGCGCCAGGATCGCGGGCCCCCCGGGCACCTCGTCGGCGAGCACCGGGATGCCGATCGTGGTCACGATCTTCTCCAGGGTCTCCCGGCCGATCAGCTTGTCGCCCAGGTCCAGCAGCCCGGCGGCGTTCGTGCCGTGGGTCGGGGGAGCGATGGCCACGACCGCCTTGATGTGGGGCTGGATGCCCTGCATCTTGGCGAGGTAGAGGGCCTGGAGCCCGCCCTCGGAGTGGCCGACGACGGACACCTTGGCCGCGCCGGTCGCGCCGCGCACCTTCTCTACGTACTCCTTGATCTCCACGTTCGAGACGGCCACCGGCTTGAGGCCGCCGACCAGCGGGAAGCCGTCGTAGGCGCCGTAGGTCAGGGCGAAGGTGCAGTAGCCGCGGGCGGCCAGGTCGAGCTGGAGGAAGTTGAGGTCCTCGTACCAGGTGGCGAAGGTGCCGTGGAGGAGCACCACGGGCTCGGGGTGCGCGGCGCTGGGCCGGCAGGAGAAGTCGTTGACCCCGCCTCCGGTGGCGCCCTCGGTGGCGGCGTGCGCCGGGAAGGCGGCGCCGAGCATGAGGGCCAGCGGGAGGGCGGCCCTGGCGAGCAGGGTGCGGGTGCGCGACGCACGGGTACGGCGGACCATACGACATCTCCTGACGGGGGGTCATGCACTGGTCGGACTGCACAGAATGCTCCGGCGCGCCGCCGCTGTCCCCTGGCGGTACGCGCAGAATGCTTCCTCCCGCGTTTGTGCACGGTGACAATGCGGGGATGGACGACGCGGGCGTGACCTCGAGCGGGACCTCGGACGTGACACCGGACACCGCCCCGGGCGGGGAGGCGGCGGCAGCGCCGGAGCTCGCCGCCGCGCTGCTGCCCCGGATACCGGAGATGGCGGCCGAGACCGTCGCCCGGCTGACCGCCGCCATTCCCGCCTACCGGCTGCTGCCCGACAGCGTCCTCGGCGGGGACCTCGTCGCGAACACCGAAGCCGTGCTGAAGCTGTTCTTCACCACCGTCGCCGAAGGCCGGGCGCCCACCGAGGCGGAGCTGGCGGCCCCCGTCGCCTGGGGCGCGGAGCGGGCCCGCGACGGGGTCCCCCTGGAGGCGGTGCTACGCGTCTACCCGCTCGGCGCCCGGCGGGCCTGGGAGCTCGCCGCGACCGGCCCGGACCCCGTCGCGGACCCGTACGCCCTGGTCACGAGCCTGCTGGCGTTCCTCGGCGAGGTCATGCCCAAGGTCGCCGAGGCCTACCTGCGCGAACAGGCCGACCTCGACTGGGAGCAGCGCGAACACGGCCGCAACCTCGCCGGAGTCCTGCTGGCGGGCCGCCCGGCGCGGCGCGCGGCCGAACGGTATGGGCGCACCCTCGCCGAACGGTACGAGGTGGTCGTCCTGCGCCTGCCCGAGGCGCCCGGCGGCGCGACGAACCGGATGCTGCGCGCCCTGCGCTCCGAACTGGACGGCAACCCCGAGGTGCTGGCCACCTTCAAGGGCGAAGGCGGCGTGCTGCTGGTCCCGCTCGGCCCGGACGGCGCGACCCGGCGCCTGCTCACCCGCCTCGACACCGCGGCCGAGCTCCGGTGCACGGCGGCCGCCGCCGTCGCCGAGGACCACGGAGCGATCCCGCAGGCCCAGACCGAGGCCTCCGAAGTCCTCGCCCTGGCCGAGGACCTGGGGCGCCCGCCGGGCCTCTACCGACTGTCCGACCTGGCCGTCGAATACCAGCTCGTACAGCCCGGCCCCGCCCGCGACGCCCTGGCCCGCGTCCTGGCCCCCCTGGACGACCAGCCCCATCTGATCGCCACGCTCCGGGAGTTCATCGCGGCCGGCTACCGCCGCGCGGAGGCCGCCGAAGCCCTCACCGTCCACCGCAACACCCTGACCTACCGCCTGGGCCGCATCCGCCTCCTCACCGGCCACGACGCCACCGACCCCACCTCGGCCCGCCACCTGGCGGCCGCCCTCACGGCCTACGACGCAACCCACCGCCCGGGCCCCTGAACCACGGCCCCAAAGGGCTCCGGGGCCTGAAGGCTGCTCCCGCCGGCAGCGGGCGGTCAGGTGAGGGGGAGGAGGCGGGACGGTGTGTGCGCCGACGTGGTCGCCGAGGCGGATGCGAGCGGGGCGTCGGTGGCGCCGCCCAGGGCGCTGCCGGCCAGCCAGGCGTCCCAGGTGAGGTTCCAGTCGCCGAAGCCGTTGGCGAACGGGGCCATCGGCTCACCGCCGCTGTTGACCACCGACACCACGTCGCCCTCCCGCACCGTGTCGAAGAACCAGGCCGCGTCGGCCGTGCTCATGCCGGTGCAGCCGTGGCTGACGTTCTCCTCGCCCTGCGCGTCGACGGACCAGGGCGCGGCGTGCACGTACTCCCCGCTCCACGTCACGCGGGTCGCGTAGAAGACGGGCAGGTCGTAGAACTCGCTCGTGCCGCGCTTGATGCCCACGGTGTCCCCGCGCATGCGCACCTTCCGCTCCTTGCCGAGCACGACCTTGATGCCGCTGCGCGTCAGGAATCCCTCCTTGCCGGTGGTCACCGGGATGGTCCGGACGGTCCGGCCGTTGCGGCGTACGGTCATCTCGTGCGCGGCGGCGTCGGTGAGCGCCTCGATCCGGTCCCCGACGGTGAAGCGCAGGTCCTCCGAGGGGCCGCCGTACTCGTGTTCCCCGACCTCGACCCCGTCGAGACCGCTGACCACGTGCACCACCGCGTGGGCGGGCCAGTAGGTGCGGGGCCGGTAGTGCAGGGTCGAGTCGTCGACCCAGTGCCAGGCCCCCTCGACCGCCGGTTCCGAGGTGACCTGCAGGGCCCGCTCCAGCCGGGCCCGCGCGGCCGGGTCGCCGGCGGGAACGGGGCGGCTCAGGGAGGCCGTCACGATCTGCCCCGCGCCGTACGTCCCGGGCCGGGGCCCGAACTCGGCGGTGAGCCGCTCGTCCTGCGCCGCCGCCGCGGTCCGGAACGCCATGGTGACCCCGACCGGGGTGCCCGCCGCGTCCTGGGCGCCGACCCGGACGGTGTAGGTCTCACCGGCGCGCAGCGGCTCGGTGTTGCCCCAGTGGTGGCCCCGGGCGCCCATGGCGCCGCCCACGTAGCGGCCGTGGCCATCGTGGACGGTGACGTAGGTGAGCAGGCCCGGTCCGGCGAGGGCGATCTCCAGGGGGCCGGCCGCGTCGGTGGGCAGGACGACCGTACGGGCGGCCGGCCGGGCCGCGCCGCGGGACGAGGGATCGCGCACCATCGAACCGGCTCCGCTGGCGGTGGCCCGGACCAGCTGCTGCTCCAGTCCGCCGCACCGTTCCGCCCGGAACGCGTCCATCGCGCACCGCCGGCCCCCGTCGGCCAGCACCCGGCCGACCAGCAGCTCGACGGAGCCGGCGGGCTCGCCGCCCGCCTGCGGCCCGTCGGCGGAGCGCGACGCCGACTGCGGCGCGGCGGCGACCACGAAGACCACCCCGGCCACCGCCCCGGCCACCCGCCACGTCCTGCCCCGTCGCCGGAGCCGGAGTCGGAATCCTCCACGGTGTGTCGATGACAGCATGCGCGTCACGCAGCCCTCCCAGATCGCCTTCGGCCGGATGGCAGCATCAAAACGATTTCCGGGCAGCCCGATGATCATGAACTCGGCCCATGGGGCCGAACGGGCACCGAAGAGGGCTCGTACGGAGTAGGGGAGGGGCGCGTCAGGCGCTCGTCGCCGTCGCGGCCGAGGCCTCGCCGGCGGCCGTGGTGCGGCCCTCGCCCGTGACGTTGGCGAGGAACGCGGCGAGGTTCGCGACCGTCCGCTCGATCTTCTCCTCCAGGGTCAGCGACTCGTGGAGCCGGCCGTCCGGGCCCGCGTTCTTCTTGCCCCGCAGGTAGAGCGAGCAGGCGAGGTCCCCGCAGATGTAGGCGCCCACGGTGTTGCCCTGCTGCCCCTCCTTGCCCGCCTTCGGCGCGACCATCAGCGCGACGCCCCCGGTGTGGGTGGTCAGGCACAGCGAGCACATGCTGCGCCGCGCCTGGGAGGGAGCGGCGCCGGAGGAGCGCAGCGCGACGGCGACCGTGCGGCCGTCGAGCTCGGTGACGAGGTAGGCGCGCTCGGGGGCCTTGGGGTCCCACCAGCCGAGGAAGTCCAGGTCGGCCCAGGGCCGCTCGGCCAGGTCGCGGGGTACGGACAGGCGCTTTGCCTCGCCCTTGGTGCAGTTCACGAAGGCGGTACGGATCTCTTGCTCGGTCAACGGCTTCATGAGCGGCAGGCTAATTTGCCTAAAGGTTTTAGGCAAATGCATAATGGCTGTCGCCAGCTAGGAGGCACATGATGGTTCGAGCAGGACTGACCACCGAGCGGCTGACCCGGGCGGGCGCGGAACTGGCCGACGAGGTCGGCTTCGAGCAGGTGACCGTCTCGGCGCTCGCCCGGCGGTTCGACGTCAAGGTCGCGAGCCTCTACTCGCACCTGAAGAACTCCCGGGACCTCAAGACCCGGATCGCCCTCCTCGCCCTGGAGGAACTGGCCGACCGGGTCGCGGCCGCCCTGGCCGGGCGGGCCGGCAAGGACGCCCTCGCGGCCTTCGCGGACGCCTACCGGGACTACGCCCGGGAGCACCCCGGCCGCTACGACGCAGCCCGGTTCCGGCTGGACCCGGAGACGGCCGCCGCCAGCGCGGGCGTCCGGCACGCCCAGATGACGCGGGCGCTCCTGCGCGGCTACGACCTGGCGGAACCGGAACAGACGCACGCCGTACGGATGCTCGGCAGCGTCTTCCACGGCTACGTCAGCCTGGAGCTGGGCGGCGGCTTCAGCCACACGGCCGTGGACCCGCAGGAGTCCTGGGACCGGATGGTGGACTCCCTCGACGTGATGCTGCGCAACTGGCCGACGGCCTGAGCGCCCCCCATGCACCCGCGGGGCCGAGGTGTCAGAGGCCCCCCACGCACCTGCGGGGCTGAAGCCCGACCGGTCCCCGCACACCCGCGCGCGGGCACGCGCGCACCCCGGGACCGCTGTCCCCCGATCGCGAGGCCGAACCGATGAACACACCTGCCACCCCGTCCGTCACCACGCCGGTCACCCCGGACCTCCTGCGCGGCGCCGTCGACGTGGAACGCACCGCGCACGGACTGCTGCCCCACCGGCTGCCCGCCCGGGCCCGCCTGCAGATCCCCGACGACCAGCTGGCCACGGCCGAGGCCCGCCCGTCCGGCGTGCGCCTGGCCTTCCGTACCCGCGCCACCGTCATCGAACTGGACGCCCTGCCCACGAAGCGGGCCTACCGGGGCTTCCCGGCCTCGCCGGACGGCGCGTACGACCTCGTCGTCGACGGCGTGCTCACCGCCCGGGCCACCGTGCCGGGCGGCCGGGTCCGCACCCTCGACCTGGCCACCCAGGCGGTCGAAGTCGAAGAGGGCCCGCCCGGCACCGCCCGCTTCGCGGATCTGCCCGCGCGGGACAAGGACGTCGAGATCTGGCTGCCCCATACCGAGATCACCGAACTGATCGCCCTGCGCACCGACGCCCCCGTCACCCCCGCCCCGGACAGCGGGCGCAGGGTGTGGCTGCACCACGGCAGCTCCATCAGCCACGGCTCGAACGCGGAGCGCCCCACCGGCACCTGGCCGGCCCTGGCCGCGATGCGGGGTGTGGTGGACCTGGTCAACATGGGGTTCTCCGGCAGCGCCCTGCTGGACCCCTTCACCGCCCGCGCGATGCGCGACACCCCCGCCGACCTGATCAGCATCAAGATCGGGATCAACCTCGCCAACCTGGACCTGATGCGGCTGCGCGCCTTCACCCCCGCGGTCCACGGCTTCCTCGACACCCTCCGCGAGGGCCATCCGGTGACCCCGCTCCTCGTCGTGTCACCCCTCCTGTGCCCGATCCAGGAGGACACCCCCGGGCCCCTCACCACGGACTTCAGCACGGGGACCCTGCGGTTCAAGGCACTGGGCGACCCGGCCGAACGGGCCGCCGGACGGCTCACGCTCAATGTCATCCGCGAGGCGCTCGCCGGGATCGTCGCGCAGCGGGCGGCCGGGGACCCGCACCTGCACTACCTCGACGGCCGCGAGCTCTACGGCGCTGCGGACCACGCCGAGCTGCCGCTGCCGGACGACCTCCACCCCGACCCGGCGGGCCACGTGCGCATCGCCGAGAACTTCGCCCGCCACGCCTTCGCCGCCGGTGGGCCCTTCGCCCCGCCGGCCGGCTGAGCCGCCTCCGGACCTGCGCTTCACCAAGCCCGTGCCGCGGCCCGGCGGGGCGGCCCCACGGGGGTCCCGCCGGACGCGCCGGACTCGCCGCGAAACTTCCCGACCCGGATTTTGCATGATCATGCATCATCGCGCATACTCATCCCATGTCAAAGGTTCTCACCTCCCTGCCCACCGGCGAGCGCGTCGGTATCGCCTTCTCCGGAGGGCTCGACACCTCCGTCGCCGTCGCCTGGATGCGCGACAAGGGTGCCGTCCCCTGCACCTACACCGCCGACATCGGCCAGTACGACGAGCCCGACATCGCGTCGGTGCCCACGCGTGCCACGGCGTACGGCGCCGAGATCGCGCGCCTGGTCGACTGCCGTGCGGCGCTCGTGGAGGAGGGCCTGGCCGCTCTCGCCTGCGGCGCGTTCCACATCCGCTCGGGCGGCCGCGCCTACTTCAACACCACGCCGCTCGGCCGCGCCGTCACCGGCACGCTGCTGGTGCGCGCGATGCTGGAGGACGACGTCCAGATCTGGGGCGACGGGTCGACCTTCAAGGGCAATGACATCGAGCGGTTCTACCGCTACGGCCTGCTCGCCAACCCGCACCTGCGCATCTACAAGCCGTGGCTCGACGCGGACTTCGTGACCGAGCTCGGCGGCCGCAAGGAAATGTCGGAGTGGCTGCTCGCCCACGAGCTGCCCTACCGCGACAGCACCGAGAAGGCCTACTCCACCGACGCCAACATCTGGGGCGCCACGCACGAGGCGAAGACCCTGGAGCACCTCGACACCGGTGTGGAGACCGTCGACCCGATCATGGGCGTCCGGTTCTGGGACCCCTCGGTCGAGATCGCCACCGAGGACGTGACCATCGGCTTCGAGCAGGGCCGCCCGGTCACGATCAACGGCAAGGAGTTCGCCTCCGCCGTCGACCTGGTCATGGAGGCCAACGCCATCGGCGGCCGCCACGGCCTGGGCATGTCGGACCAGATCGAGAACCGGATCATCGAGGCCAAGAGCCGCGGGATCTACGAGGCTCCGGGCCTGGCCCTGCTGCACGCCGCGTACGAGCGCCTCGTCAACGCGATCCACAACGAGGACACGGTCGCCCAGTACCACAACGAGGGCCGCCGCCTCGGCCGCCTCATGTACGAAGGCCGCTGGCTGGACCCGCAGGCGCTGATGATCCGCGAATCCCTGCAGCGCTGGGTCGGTACGGCGATCACCGGTGAGGTGACGCTGCGCCTGCGCCGCGGCGAGGACTACTCGATCATGAACACCACGGGCCCGGCGTTCAGCTACCACCCGGACAAGCTCTCCATGGAGCGCACCGAGGACTCGGCGTTCGGCCCGGTGGACCGCATCGGCCAGCTCACGATGCGCAACCTCGACATCGCCGACTCCCGCGCGAAGCTGGAGCAGTACGCCGGCCTCGGCATCGTCGGGAGCACGCACCCCGCGCTGATCGGCGCCGTCGAGGCGCCCGGCTCCGGCCTGATCGGCGCCATGCCCGAGGGCGGCGCCGAGGCGATCGCCTCGCGCGGCGAGGTCTCCGGCGACGACGAGCTGCTGGACCGCGCCGCGATGGAGTTCGGCACCGACTAGTCGCCGCCGAGTGCCGGCCGCCGGTTGCCGGCCGCAGGACGTGATGCGCCGCCCGTGGTCCCGCTGGGGACCGCGGGCGGCGTTCTGCTGCGTCACGGGGCCGTGGTCATCCGGGGGGCGACCGCGCCGCCGCGGACCCGGCGCACCTCGCCCCGCGAGTCGAGGAGCCGCAGGTCGCGGTGGATGGTCATCGCGCTGACGTCCAGTTCGCGGACGAGCCGCTCCAGGGAGACGTAGCCCTCCCGGCACGCCGTCTCCACGATGTGGTGGCGCCGGGAAGCGGCGGTCAGCTTGCCCGTCGCCAGACTGATCCGGCGCACCTGGTCGCTCACGGCCGCCTCCCGGACGCGTCCGCGCGCTCGGCCGCCGCCCCATCGCCGGTCGCGGCCTCGGTCTCCGCCTCCTCCGTGATCTCCTCCTCGGGCTCGCGGCCCGGGGTCGGCAGGTCGAACTTCGTGATCACGAAGCGGAAGACCACGTAGTAGACCGCCGCGAAGCAGAGGCCGATCGGGATGATCAGCCAGGGCCTGGTGGCGTGCGACCAGTTCAGCGTGTAGTCGAAGAGGCCCGCGGAGAAGGTGAAGCCCGCCTTCACACCCAGGGCCATGGTCACGAACATCGACAGGCCGGTCAGCAGCGCGTGGATCCCGTAGAGGACCGGTGCGATGAACATGAACGAGAACTCCAGCGGCTCGCTCACGCCGGTGATCATCGCGGTGAGGCCGATCGAGACCATCATTCCGGTGACGGCCTTGCGGCGTTCCGGCCGCGCGCAGTGGGCGATGGCGAGCCCGGCGGCGGGCAGGGCGAACATCATGATCGGGAAGAAACCGGTCATCCACATCCCGGCCGAGGGATCGCCGGCGAGGAAGCGGGCGATGTCCCCGTGCACCTCCTGGCCCTGGGGGCCGGTGAAGGAGCCGAACTGGAACCAGCCGTAGGTGTTCAGCAGCATGTGCATGCCGATCGGGACCAGCATCCGGTTGATGAAGCCGAAGATGCCGGAGCCGACCGCGCCGTGGGAGGACAACCAGGCGGCGAAGGCGTTCAGGCCGTTGCCGACCGGCGCCCACAGCAGACCGAAGGCGACCGCCATCGCGAGGCCGGCGAACGCCATGAGGACCGGGACCAGGCGGCGTCCGCTGAAGAAGCCGAGCCAGTCGGGGAGCCGGGTGCGGTGGTACCGCTGCCACAGCACGGCGGTGATCAGTCCGATGACGATGCCGCCGAGGACGCCCGGATCGGTCGGCTTGTCGGTGACCTGGTCCGGGAACGCCTCCAGGACCTTGCCGAAGACCAGGTGGCCGGCGAGGGCGGCGAACGCGGTCGAGCCGTCCGCCTCCTTCGCGTACCCGATGGCCACGCCCACGCAGAACAGCAGGGGGAGCGCACCCAGCAGCGCGTTGCCGGCGAGGCCGAAGACCTCGGCCGCCTTGGTCCAGCCCAGGCCGTCCGAGCCGAACACGTCCGGCTGGCCCAGGCGGACCATGATCCCGGCGGCCGGCAGCGCCGCGAGCGGGAGTTGCAGGCTCCGGCCGATCTCCTGCATGCCCTTGACGATCCCGAAGCCCCGTCGGCTGCTCATTCCGTGTGCTTCTTCCTGTTTTTCATGGACCAGATATAGACCAAAACTAGACCACCCTGGAGGACGGGAACCCGGCCGAAGGTCCCGTCATCCCAGGCCCGTAGCCCGAACCGGCCCGGATGGGGCTCGTCCTTCTGGTCCATTCCTGGTACGGAGACGGGCGCGCCGGTGAATACTGGAGCGGTGAATCAGCCTCTCGACCTGCGGCCCGTCCTCCGGGACGGATCGCGGCCCGTCCACGTACAGGCGCGCGACGCGATCGCCGAAGCCCTCGCCGCCGGCGCCCTCGCCCCCGGCATGCGCCTCCCCTCCGAGCGCCACCTCTGCGAGCGCCTCGGCGTCAGCCGGGTCACGCTCCGCAAAGCACTGCACGCGCTCCAGGAGGAGGGGAAGGTCGGTTCGGCGCAGCGGGCGGGCTGGCACGTCGCGGCCGGCGCCGGCTCCGGAGCGCTCCCCGCCTTCGACCACACCTCCGAGCTCATCGGCGGGCTCAAGGAGTACGGCCGCCGGCTCGGTTTCACGCCGACCGCGCGGGTGTTCGCCGCCGGGCTGCGCCCGGCGGACTTCGAGGAGGCGGACACCCTCCAGGTGCTGCCCGGGGCGCTGATCTTCGAGCTGGACCGGGTGCGGCTCTTCGACGACGTGGTGATGTGCCACTCCGTCACGCTCGTCCCGGCCGAGCGCGCCCCGGGCATCGGCGAGCCCGACTACACCACGGCCTCGCTGTACACGGAGCTCACCGCACGAGGCATCGTCCCCACCCGCGCGAGCTACACCGTCCACTCCTCCCTCGTCCCCCCGGACGAGGCCCCCCTGCTGGACCTGCCCGAGGGGGCGCCCGTACTGCACATCGAACAGCTCACCTACGACCAGCACGGCCGCCCCTGCGAATGCAACCGCATCGTCTACCGCGCCGACCGCTACCGCTTCCACACCACCCTGACGGCCGGACCCGGGCGGGAGTGAGTCGGCGCGCTCGGCAAGGGATCGCGACGGCTGCCTGGCAGGATCGCGGGTATGGAACGTGTGCTGGGAATCGGTGGATATTTCGTGCGGGCCGCAGATCCGGCGGCCCTGGCCGCGTGGTACCGGGACTGCCTGGGGCTGGACTCGGACGAGCACGGGCTGTGGCGCCAGGCTGCCGGGCCGACCGTGTTCGCGCCGTTCGAGTCCGGGACCGACTACTTCGGTTCCCCCGCCCAGCAGACCATGCTGAACTTCCGGGTCCGCGACCTGGACGCGATGCTCGCGCAGTTGCGCGCCAAGGGGGCGGACGTGGCGCAGGAGACCCAGGACATGGACGGCGTCGGCCGGTTCGGCTGGGTCACCGATCCCGAGGGCAACCGGATCGAACTGTGGCAGCCCGCCTGACCACGGCCCTCAGGCGCCGGCGCTGACGGCCGGTTCGCGTGCCGGAGCCGGAGCCGGAGCCGGAGTCGGAGCCGGGGCCGGAGCCGGGGCCGGGGCCGGAGAGGGGGAGGGAGCCGGAGTCGCCGACGGCTGCGCGGCGTACACCGCCTCCGCCGGGAGGTGGCGCTCCAGTCGGGTCAGCGCGAACGCGGCGCCCAGCGCGGCGACGGTCAGGAAGGCCCAGGGCAGGCGGCCGTCGAGCGCGAGCAGTCCGGTGAAGAGCGACGGGGCCAGGGCCGTGGCCAGGGAGTACGACAGCTGGTAGGTGGCGAGGTAGCGGCCGCGCACGGACTCGGGCGCGGCCGACACCGACAGGGCGCCGCCCGAGGGGCTGTGGACCAGTTCGCCGACCGTGTAGACCACCACGATCACCAGCAGGGCGACCAGCGTCGCGGTCTGCCCCGGCCGGACCGTGCCGAGCACGATCTGCCCCACGAAGGCCGCGGCGAAGAGCAGCGCCCCGAGGGCGGCGGAGCGGGTGCGCCGGGCTCCGGAGCGCCGTACCCGGCCGGCGATCAGGACGCCGACCCCGGCGCAGAGGGCGGTGTTGACGGTGAACGCCGCACCGGTGAGGGAGTCGGGGCCGTCCAGCCAGGTGGTGATGTAGAGCGGGAAGAGGACGGACAGGGCCGAATACCCGAGCGCGGTGAGGAAGTTGGCGGCGGTCAGGCCCAGGAAGGGCTGGTCGGCGAGCACCATCCGGTAGCCGGCGGGCGGGCGCTTGGCGGAGAGGGGTGCGCCGCCCGCGCCGGCCGCGCCGGGTACGTGGTCCCGTACCGGCCGCACGCGGCTGACGAGGAGTCCGGCGAGGGCGAACGCCACCGCGTTGCCCCAGGCGGTGTAGGTGAACCCCTCCGTGCCCCACAGGGCCAGGACCCCGGAGACGATCAGGGCGCCGGCCCCCATGCCCGCGTTCTGCAGGGCCCGGATGGAGGCCTGGAGCCGGTCACGGGCGCCGCCGCGGGCCACTTCGCCGATGAGCGACTGCTGCACGATGGGGAAGGAGCGGTCGGCGAGGGCCGTGATCAGCGCGACGGCGGCGAAGGCGGGGAGGGACCCGGCGAACGGGTAGAGGGCGAAGCCGAGGGCCCGTACCGCGTAGAGCAGCAGGTTGACCTTCCTGGCCCCGAACCGGTCGACGGCCGAGCCCGCGAGCGGCATGACCGCGAGCCCGGCCAGACCGGTCGCCGTCAGCACGATGCCGACCAGGGCGAAGGAGAGGCCGGTGACGTGGTGGAAGAAGACGAGCGAGAAGGGGATGTACATCCCGATCCCGATCGCGCTGATGCCCACCCCGAGCAGCAGCGACCGTTCGCCCGTCACCCGTTCTTCGCGCATGCCCTTGGTCACGTCGATCTCCCCCCGATTAGATTGCTAGGAAGTAGCTTAGTGCTAAGCGGCTTTGCGTCAAGGGGTTTCTCTGCGGGGTGCTGTGCGCGTTACGCGAATGAAGGAGGCCCGCCCGTCGGCCTTGTCGGCCTCGCCGGCCTCGTCGTCCGAGGCGCCGAACGGTGAAGCGGGGGAGGGGCGGTGGGGTTCAGCCCTCGCGGCCGTCGACGCCGGGATCCTCCGTGCCGCCGAGAGTCCATGCCTCGATGTCGCGGTAGTGGATCGGCCCCGGGCCGCGGCCGATGTTGCTGCCGACCAGGTGCAGACGCTCCGTCCGCCAGCGCCGTCCGGTGAACCCGGCGAGCCCGGCGGCGGCCTCCACCGCGGAGGACGCATCGTTGCGGCGGGCGCGGGCCAGCGTCAGGTGGGGTCGCAGCGGCCTGTCTTCGAAGGGGATGCCGCACTCCTTGACCACGGCGCGGACATCGGCGGCGAGCCGGTGCAGCCCGTCGAGGTCCCCGTCGATCCCGCTCCAGAGCACCCGCTCGCCGAAGTGACCGCCCCCGCGCAGGGCCAGGCGTACGGGACCGCGCACCGCCGCGAGCTCAGCTAGCGGCGGCCGCAGGAGCGGGACGGCCCCGACCGGCAGTTCGCCGAGGAACGCCAGGGTGATGTGCCAGTCCTCGATGCGGTTCCACCGCATGTGCGGGTACGCGGCGTACGCGGGACCCAGCTCACGCGCGAGTTCGTCCTTCGCGTCGTCGGGCGGGGCGAGGGCGATGAACACGCGAACGGTCGCGGGCCCGGGCTGTTCGTCACCGTCGTTCACGTCGTTCACGTCGTCCGTGTCGTTCACGTCGTCCACAGGGATCGTGGTCAGGCGTAGTGCGCCGTGTCGTGCACGTCGCCGAACCTGGGGAAGATCCGCTCCACGGTGAAATCGTGCTCGTCCGCGGCGAAACCCGACATGGCGTCGGCCACGAACTCCAGCTCGTAGCCGAGGTCGCTCGCGGCCCGCGCCGTGGACTCGACCCCCATCGTGGTGACCAGACCGGCGAGCACCAGCGTGTCCACACCCAGATCGCGCAACTGCTCGTCCAGGCCCGTCTCGTGGAAGGCTCCGACGGTGTGCTTGACGATCCGGACGTCGCCCGGCTGCACCAGCCCGTCGGCGAAACCGCTGCCCGGCGGCTGCTCGGCGACCCCCGGACGGTCCACTCGTACGAGCACCACCGGGCGCCCGTTCGCCCTGAAGGCCTCGGCCAGCCGGAGGCAGCGGCCCAGTACTTCTTCACCGGAGTGAGGGGCGACCGGCATGTCGATGATGCGGGGCATCAGGTCGATGAGGATCAGTGCGGAGGTCACGGGAGCGATCATAGGACAGGGCGGCCGCACCGCCGCGGGGTCCCGGCGGGAGGCGACGACGGCGGCGGCCTTAGGGCGTGCTCGTGAAGGAGCAGGGCGGAACTCCCCTGCGCCGCACGATCTGCTCGCGCAGGACCGCGGCGCTGCTCAGGTGCGGGTTCCGTAGCCAGGCGTGCGGGGGCGGGCGTGCCCGTAGCGGCGGTGAACCGGCGGGCCAGTTCCGTGACGGGGAGCGGTTCGTGGAGGTGCTCGCGGGCCCAGGCGAGCAGGGAGCCGCCCGCCCCCGTACGCGGACCTCGGAGACGATCCCGGCTGCGGGTGCCCGCCGCGGCGGACCTGATCGTCACCGGCCACGGCGGCCCGTTCACCGCCGCGGGCACGGTGCCGGTCTAGGTCGCGGGTCCGGACCCGCGACCGGACCGCCCGGCCCGATCCGGGGCGCGCTGCCCCTTGCCGGTACGGGTTCACCGCTGGGGCGTGTCCGCGAAGTCCCGCCTCCCGGATCGCGTCGATGGCTGCGCTTTTGCGTCAACTCTCCTCCGCTTCGGGTGAGTTGTTGACGGGCTGACCTATCTTCCATGGGTCATGCCGGTTCGCCCCAGGAGGTCAGATTGCAGTCCAGGCGCTTCCCCGCCCCACCCCGCTTGCTCCGCCGGTCACGTCTGCTCATCGCATTCGGCCTCGGCGCGCTGCTGATCGGCTTCACGCCGTGGTTCGGGGTCGCGAGCCAGGCCGCGGCCGGCCGAGGCCCCGATCCCCGGTCGGCCTCCGCGCCGTCACCCGCGCCCTTCGGCGATCAGGCGGCGAAGCAGTCGCCGCACCACGGCATCGCACCGGCGAACGCCATGGAGCCGGCGGCTCCCGTCCTCGACCGGACCGGGTGGACGGCGGTGGCGAGCGACGAGGAGACGGTGCGGGAGAACGGCCGCGCCTCGCAGGTCCTCGACGGTGACACCGCCACCCTCTGGCACAGCAGGTGGTCGGCGACCGCGGCCCCGCTGCCGCACAGCATCACCATCGACATGCACCGCACGGCCGTCGTCTCGGCGCTCGTCTACACCCCCCGGACCAACGGGGTCAACGGGCGCGTGGGCGAGTACGCCCTGAGCCTCAGCGCGGACGGGGTCAGCTGGCCGGCGCCGGTCGCCGGCGGCACCCTCGCGGACGACGGCAGCGCCAAAACACTCGGCTTCGCCCCGCAGGGAGCCCGGTTCGTACGGCTGACGGCGCTCACCGAGGCCGGCGCCCGCGGCCCGTGGACCTCCGCCGCCGAGATCAACCTGCTCGGCGACCCCGGCACCCCGGAAGCCACCGTGGACCTGGCCCGGACCGGGTGGACGGCGGTGGCGAGCGACGAGGAGACGGTCCGCGAGGACGGCCGCGCCTCTCAGGTCCTCGACGGTGACACCGCCACCCTCTGGCACAGCAGGTGGTCGGCGACCGCGGCCCCGCTGCCGCACAGCATCACCATCGACATGCACCGCACGGCCGCGGCCTCGGCGCTCGTCTACCACCCCCGCACCAACGGCGCCAACGGCCGGGCGGGCGCCTACACCGTCACCACCAGCACCGACGGAACCGCCTTCGGCGCACCGGTGGCCGCGGGCACCTGGCGCGACGACGACAACGTCAAGACCGCCACCTTCACCCGTACCGAGAACGCCCGGTTCGTACGGCTGACGGTGACCACCGAGGCCGGCGCCCGCGGACCGTGGACATCGGCCGCCGAGATCCGCCTGAGCGGTCCGGCCAGCCCCGCCGCCCACGGTTCCTGGGGCCGGATCACCGGCTTCCCGCTGGTTCCCGTGGCCACCGCCGTCCTGCCGGGGGACAAGCTGCTGGCCTGGTCCGCGTACGCCGTGGACCGCTTCGGCGGCAGCAACGGCTACACCCAGACCGCGATCCTCGACCTGAAGACGGGCAAGGTCACCCAGCGCCGCATCGACAACACCGGGCACGACATGTTCTGCCCCGGGATAGCCATGCTGGCCGACGGCCGCGTCCTCGTCACCGGGGGCAGCAACGCGGAGAAGGCCAGCATCTACGACCCCGCCACCGACGCCTGGTCGGCCACGGCCAGCATGAACATCCCGCGCGGCTACCAGGCCATGACGCTGCTCTCCACCGGAGAGGCCTTCGTCCTCGGCGGATCCTGGAGCGGTCCCGCGGGCGACAAGGCCGCCGAGGTCTGGTCCCCGGCCACCGGAACCTGGCGCGGACTCCCCGCAGTCCCCGCCCTCCAGGCCTCCACGGCCGACCCGGCCGGCCCCTATCGCGCCGATAACCACATGTGGCTGCACGCCACTTCGGGCGGCAAGGTGCTGCAACTGGGCCCGAGCAAGCAGATGAACTGGATCTCGACCACCGGTACGGGCAGCATCACCCCGGCCGGCACCCGGTCCGACAGCGGCGACGCCATGACGGGCAACGCCGTCGCCTACGACATAGGCAAACTGCTCACCCTCGGCGGCTCGCCCGCCTACCAGAACACCCCCGCCACGCGCCGCGCCTACACCGTGAACATCGCGGGCACCCAGGTCGAGACCGCCCGGACCGGCGACATGGCCTACGCCAGGGCCTTCGCCAACAGCGTGGTCCTGCCCGACGGCAAGGTCATCGTCTTCGGCGGACAGAGCTACCCGGTCCCCTTCAGCGACGCGACCTCGGTCATGACCCCCGAACTGTGGGACCCCGCGACCGGTGTCTTCACCCCGCTCGCCACCATGGCCGTGCCGCGCAACTACCACAGCACGGCCAACCTGCTGCCGGACGGACGCGTCTTCTCCGGCGGCGGAGGCCTGTGCGGCGACTGCGCCACCAACCACGCCGACGGGGCCGTCTTCACGCCGCCGTACCTGCTCAACCCGGACGGATCGCCGAAGCCGCGCCCCGAGATCACCGGGGGCGCCCCCGCCAGGACGGCGCCCGGCACCACCCTGACGCTCTCCACCTCCACGTCCACACCGGCGGCATCCTTCGTCCTGATGCGGGCGGCAGCCGCGACCCACTCCACGGACAACGACCAGCGCCGGATCCCCCTCGTCTCCAAGGCCACGGGAACCGGCACCCACACGGTGTCCATACCCGCCGACCCCGGCGTGGTCCTGCCGGGCACCTACCTGCTCTTCGCCCTCGACGCCCAGGGAGTACCGAGCACGGCCCGCTTCCTCACCATCTCCTGACCCGCGGCCCGGCCTCAGCCCCCCGGCGCGCGCCCCTCTTCCCGGAGGGTGCGCTCGCGCCGGGGGAGCAGGAGCGGGGTGGCCATGGCCAGGAGACCGGCGGCCAGGAGGGCGGGGCGGGGGCCCGTGAAGGCGGCCAGCAGCCCCCACAGGGCGGTCAGTACGGCGATGGACAGCTTGCTGGTGACCGACCACGCGGCCAGGACGCGGGCCACCCGGTCCGGCGGGGTCCGGCTGAGCCGGCGGGTGGCGAACACCGGGTTGAACACGCCCATGCAGGTGATCAGCCCGAACTCGACGGCCATGACGAGCACCAGCCCGCCGGTCCCGGAGTGGACGAGGGCCAGCCAGGGCAGCCAGCACGCCCGCAGCACACCGGCGGTGATCATGACCCGGTGCTGCCCGAACCGCTCGACGAGCCGCGGGGCCAGCCGCGAGCCGAGCAGGCCGCCGGCGCAGGGCAGGGCGAAGGCGAGGCCGTACTGCCAGGGCGCGAAGCCGAGCGGGCCGAGCATGAGGACGGCGAGCAGGGGTGCGGTTGCCATGATCAGGCCGCTGACCAGGATCGTGTTGGCCAGGAGGGGACGCAGCTCGGAGTCGGCCAGGATGAACCGCCAGCCTTCGAACAGGTCGCGGAAGCGCGGCCGGGCCGGAGGTCCCTGGTCCGGGCCCGGTGCGGCGGGGCGCGGCTCCTCGCCGCCGATCGCACGGATCCCCGCCGCCGAGAGCAGGTAGCTCACCGCATTGCCCACCACCGTCATCACCGGCCCGAACGCGGCGATCGCGACACCGCCGAGCGGGGGGCCGAGCATGGTGGCGGTCCAGGTGGTGGATTCGAAGCGGCCGTTCGCGACGATCAGGTCCTCCGGCCGGACGAGGGCCTTCAGGCAGGCGCCGCCGGCCGCCGTGAAGGCGATGTCCGCCGCACCGACGAGGACCGCGACGACGAGGAGCTGGGTGAGGCCGAGCATCCCGAGGGCGTAGGCCGCCGGCACGCTCATCAGCGCCGCGAACCGGATCAGGTCCATCGCGATCATCACCGGCCGCTTGCGGCGGAACTCCACCCAGGGGCCGAGTGGCAGTGCCACCACCGCGGCGACCGCCGGCCCCGCGGCGGCCAGTGCGGACACCTGGGCCGGACCGGCGTGCAGTGCGAGGATCGCGATCAGGGCGAAGGAGTCGAACGCGAGCCAGGTGCCGAGCGTGCTGACCGCGTACGCCGTCCAGAGCCACCGGAACTGCCGGCCCAGCGACCGCCTGGTCCCCGTGATGCGCTTGATCCGCTTCATCGGCGTGATCGGCGTGATCGGCATGATCGGCGCAGCCCTCGCTCTCTCGCGCACACGGTTCCACGGACAAGCGCACGAACCTACGCGTGTCGACCGGAGCAATCAAAGCGAGCGGCCCACCACCGGGTCAAACCGCCCCCCGGGGGCACCGCGCCGCAGCGCCGAACGCGGCCCGGCACCGGCCCGGCACCGGCCGGGCACCGGTCCGGCCCGGCACCCGCGAGGTGCGGGGCCGGGCCGGAACGTCGTGCGGTCGGCTCAGGGAGCGAGCAGGTAGGCGTTCGTGATCGTCTCCCGTACGGTGTTGCCGGCCTTGTCCCGCAGATCCACCTGGAAGGACACGGCCTTGGCCGTCGCCGGGTGCTGCACGGTCACCGAACGAGCCCCCTGCGCGTCCGTCGCCACCGGGAGGAGCTGCCAGGTCTTGCCGCCGTCGAAGGAGGCCCGGACCGTCAGCGCGGCGACCTGCCCCTGCGCGGCGGCCGGCCCGCCGATCCGCAGCGGCACCTTCAGCGCGCCGCCCGCGGGCGCCGTTCCGGCCAGGCTCAGGTTCGGCGAGAGCCGCACCGAGGACAGCGGCAGCTTCACCTGCTGGTCGGTTGCCGGACGCGCCGAGGTGAACGTCCAGCTCGCCCGGACCTTCGTGCTGGTGGCGGTGTCCTTGGCGGACCGGGTCGCCTCCTTCGTCAGCCGGTACACGGCGGAGCCGGCCGGGACGTCGGCGCTGATCCAGCCGGTGGACGGGGTCTCGACGATGACGCGCCCGCCGGACTCCAGCCGGGTGAAGCCCCCGGTGGTGAAGGAGTAGCCCGCGTGACCACTGCCGTCGTTGAACAGTCCGACGTTGGCGTCCAGGTAGTCGCCGTTGCGCCAGCCGCCCTGTTCGTCACCGGCATCCAGGTCGGGGCCGACCACGCCGGTGTTGAAGTTCAGCGCGTAGCGCTTGCCCGGCTTGTAGGACGCCCGGTCGTGCGTGTAGAGGATGCGCGTCTCGCCCGCGGAGTCCAGCTGCGAGGCCGTCCAGGACCAGCGCACCCCCTCCGTGGTGACGTACTGGGTGCTCGCCAGCGGCAGGCTCTGCACCGGCGGGTCCATCACCCCGGCGGTGTACCCGTGGTCGTCCGTCGCCATCGCGGTCACCTGGGCCTTCGCCCCGGTGACCGAGGCGCCGAAACCGAGCTTGACCTCGGCGACGTCGGCCCGGGTGAGCTTGCGCTCGAGCCCGTTGAACCACGTGCCCGTCCGGTTGAAGACCAGCCGGTAGTCGACGTTCCTGCCCGCCGCCCCCGGGGTCTTCCAGAGACCGTTGTACTGAGCCCGCAGCGTGGACGAGGCCGGGCCCAGGTGCTGGGTGAGGATCTTCGTCGTCCCGTCGGTGGCCCACATGTCGGACACCATCGCGGCATCGTCGGAGAACCCGGCGTACCCGCTCACCAGCTTCGCGCCGGGATCCGGCGGGATGACGGCGAACGGCTTGGCCTTGCGGGAGTCGAAGGTGATCGTGGCCTTCCCGGCGACCTTCAGCACCGGCTGGACGAAGAAGCCCAGGGTGGCGTCCGGGCCCCAGACGACGGCCTCCAGCAGGTAGTCGCCCTTGGGAAGCCGCTGGACGACCGTGCCGCTCGGGTCGTAGGGAACCTCGCGGCGGGCGTCCGGGCCCGCGCCGAGCGGGGTGACCGTGGTGTAGTACGTCGCCGGGTTCGCGCCCTTGACGTCCAGGTGCTTCAGGGTGATGTCGTAGGACTCCACCTCGCGCTCGACCACGAGACCGGTGCGCACCTCCTGCCCGCCCCCGGAGGCAAGCACGGTTCCGCCGAAGACGCCGTCGACGGAGCCCTTGCGGGGGTCGGCGGTGACGGTGGTCGTCGCGCTGCCCCCGGCGGGGACGGTCAGCTGGGGGTCCTTGACGGTGAACATCCCGGCCGGTGCCGGCCGGCCGGTCGGGCCGGTGCCGGCCGTGCTCAGCTTCAGCGTGACCGGCTTGGTGCTGTGGTTGCGGTAGGTGAGGGGCTTGGACACCGGCTGGTCGTCGGCGTGCGGCCACAGGTGCGTACCGAAGGCGAGGGAACCGGGATCGGCCCTGACGACGGCCTTTACGGCCCGGGCCAGGTCGACCCGGCCCGCGCCCTGCTGGTAGGCGTTGAGCTTCGGGTTGGGCGTGGCCGAGGCGGTCAGCAGGGCCTTGATACTGGCCGGGCTCCAGCCCGGGTGCTGCTGCTTGACCAGGGCCGCGGCGCCCGCGACGTGCGGGGTGGCCATCGAGGTGCCCGACATGCTGGTGTAGCCCTCGTCGGGCGCGGGGTTGGGGCCCTGCGTGGTCAAGGCGGCGGTGATGTCGACGCCCGGGGCGGTGATGTCCGGCTTGGTCAGTCCGTCGGCGGTCGGACCGCGGCTGGAGAACTCCGCGAGCTGGTCCTGCTTGTCCACCGCGCCGACGGTGAGCGCCGCCGCGGCGCTGCCGGGCGAGCGCAGCGTGGCGGCCTTGTCGCCCTCGTTCCCGGCGGCCACCACGAAGAGCGCCTTGCCGGAGAGCCGGGCGACCGCTTCCTCCATGGGGTCGACACCGGGGGTGTCCGGATAGCCCAGGCTCATGTTGACGACCGTCGCGCCCTGGTCCACGGCCCACTGCATGCCGCTGATGATCTCGGAGTCGGAGCCGAACCCGTCGTCGCCCAGGACCTTGCCGTCCAGGAGCTGCGCATCGGGTGCCACGCCCTTGTAGAGGCCGCCCGACCGCGCGCCCGACCCGCCGATCGTGGAGGCCACGTGCGTACCGTGCCCGTACCGGTCCTTGGAGTCGGGCGAACTGCTGAAGTTCTTCTGCAGGACTTCGACGCCCTTGAGGTCCGGGTGGGTCTCGTCGACCCCCGTGTCCAGGACCGCGACCTTGACGCCCTTGCCGGTGAAGCCCGCGTTCCACATGGCGGGCGCGCCTATCTGCGGCACGCTCTTGTCCAGGGTGGCGCTCACCTTGCCGTCCAGCCACAGGTGCGCGACCGGCGGTTCGGGCGCGGAGCCCAGCGTGCGGGCGTCCTTCCGGCCGGTGACCGCCGTCCAGAGGGCCGCGGCGTCGGCCTTCGGCGCGTTGAACGCCTCGCCCGCCACCGCAGGCAGTTCGCGGCGGTCGCGGGCCACCGCCGCCAGCGTGTCGCCGGAGGCCCCGAAGGTCCTGGCCCCCGAGGCGTCGCGGCGGTAGCCGGCGATCAGGGGCAGCGTGGTGCGGTGCGCGTCGTCGTACCCGTCCCTGACCAGCCCGGCGACGTCGAACAGCCGCCGGTCGAGCACCCCGTCGGCGACCAGGCGCAAGGCGTCCTGCGGAACGACGTACGTGCGCGCGCCCTCGCGGCGCACCGAGAAGGAGGTCCCCTCGCGGCCCGCGCCGCGCAGCAGCTGTTCGACGCTGCCGTCGCCCTTGACGACGACCCGGTCGCCGGTGATCAGGGTCACCGTCGCCGGCGGCTTCGTCTCCTTCTTCGCCCGGTCCGCGACCGGACCCCCCGTGCCGTCCTGTGCGGCGGTGCCCGCGGCCAGCGCCGGTGTGATGCCGGCCGCCGCCGTGCCCGTGAGCAGAGTCCCCGTCACCGCTGCGGCGAGCGCTGCCGTTCTGGCCTTCCTGGTAAATCCCACCCGTGTTCCCCCGAGTCCGTGTGCATGCCCATGCATGTGGTGTGGGGTATCACGCCGTTCGGACCCGTTCGGTTCTCCGCGGACGCGGGAAAAGGCCGAGTTCGGCCGCAACCACGTGCGCGGTGGCCGGTTCCTCCACATCGGCGAGGATGCCGGCGTACAGCAGCGGGTCCACCATCGCGGGCCGCCAGGACCGCGAGCTGCGTGAAGCGGCCCATCCGCCAGGCCTTGCGGCCGCGGAGCACCCCGGTCCAGGTGTCCTCGCGGTCGACCCCGGCCGGGGTGATGAGCCCCAGACCGGTGACGGACACGGCGCGGGGGCGCGGGGAGCCCGTCACAGGGCGTCCTGCTCGGTCCGCTTGGAGTGGAGCACGGGCACGAGCTCACCGAGGGCGAGCGTGTCCCGGTCGAGGTTCTCCGGGGTGGCGCCGGGAAGGACGCTCTCGGGGGCGAACTCGAACTTCCCTGTGAGCACGGTGGTGAGGACGGTCTGACCGGTCGATCAGGGCGACGGTTCGATACCGGGCACCGCACGGTCGAGCCGGGGCCAGAGCAGGGCGGCCGACCCCCAGGTGAGTCCGGCGCCGAAGGCGGTGAGCAACACGCGTTCCCCCGCGTGCAGTTCGCCGCGCGAGGCGGCGTCGGCCAGGGCGAGGGGGATGGACGCGGCGCCGGTGTTGCCGACCCGCTCGATGTTGCTCACCCGGCGCGGACCGGGGACGGGCAGGCGCTCCCCGACGGCCTTCACGATGCGGGCGTTGGCCTGGTGGGCGCAGAACCGGTCCACGTCCTTGGGCGACCAGCCCGCGTGCTTCAGTACGGTCTGCGAGGACTGGGTCATCCGGGTCACCGCGTGCTGGAACACCTCGCGCCCCTGCATGCGGAAGTGCCGGTCGGCGGGGCCGTAGCCGTCCGGGGCCGAGCGCTCCCGGGCTCCGCCGCCGCGCACCTCGATGAGCTCGTCGCCCGAGCCGTCGCTGCCCAGGTCGAAGGCGAGGATGCTCCCCGGTTCCCCGGAGCGGCCCCGGCGCAGTACGACGGCGCCCGCCCCGTCGCCGAAGACGATGCCGGCCGAGCGGTCCTCGGGGTCGAGGAGCGTGGAGTACAGGTCGGCCGCCACGAGGAGCACCCGGTCCGCGCAGCCGGACAGCAGGGCGCCGGCGGCGGTGGCGAGCCCGTACAGGAAGCCGCTGCAGGCGGCGTTCACGTCCCAGGCGGCGGCGCCGCCCAGGCCCAGACGGGTGGCCAGCTGCGGGGCCATGGCCGGCATGGGCCGGTCCGGCGTGGAGGTGGCCACGAGCACGGTGTCCACGGGAGCGCCGCCCGCCACGGCCAGCGCCCGGCGCCCGGCTTCGAGGGCGAGTTCGCCGGTGGAGACGCCGGGATCGGCCCGGCGCCGTTCACGGATCCCGGTGCGGCGGTGCACCCAGGCGTCGTCGATGCCCCATGCCGAGGGGAGTCCGGAGTTGGCGACCACCCGGGGCGGAACGTAACCGGCGATCCCCTCCAGTACCGCCGCGGGCGGGGCGGAAGGGGTGGCCCAGAGTGTCGACTGGTCTTCTGGGCAAGGCAGGAGGGGAGTCACGCACGTCTCTCAGGGGATCGCGGGGGAGCGGCACGACTGTAGGGCGCGTCAAGACAACGGCGGGTGCGGAGAGGACGGGGAACGCGTGTGCCGGAGGCCGGGTACGGCGTCATCGCCGCAGCTCAGCGGCATGAAGGAAGAAACGCTACGGCCGCTGCGCCATCGGGGTGTCGCCTCAAAGGCTGAATCGGACGCGGCTGCTGAACGTGTTGCACGCGCACCGCTCCCGGGGGCGCTCCGCGGCACGTGGCACGGGGAGGGCCCGGGAGCGGCCGGGGCGTGAAGGGGAGCAGACCCGGGCGTGGATCCGGGGTGCGGGGTGGTGCGGGGCGGTTGTCAGTCGATCTGGAGCTCGCCCATCGGGCTCCAGCCGGTCGCGCCCTCGATGGTCGTGCTGACGATCTCCGGCGTCCGGGTGACCAGCGGGCGCATGGTCTCCAGGGCCTTGCGGAAGTGCGCCGAGGTGACGTGCGCTTCCGCGGCGCCGTCCTGGAAGGCCTCGACGAGCATGTAGGTGTCCGGCTCCTCCAGGCTGCGGGACCACTCGAACCACAGGTTGCCCGGCTCGGCACGGGTGGCCTGCGTGAACTCCGCGACCAGCTCGGGCCACTGCTCGACGTACTCGGACTTGACGGGGAATTTGACCACAATGAAGATCATTCGAGCATTGTAGGTGCGCGCCCGCGCGCCCGGCCCGATCGGCAAGACACCCCCTACGGCGCCGCCGCCGGCGCCGGATGTGCGGCGGCCGTGAGGGTCGCCGCTAGGTCTTCCTTGCGCATCCGCTGGTCGACGTAGAGCAGGGCGAGGACCAGCTGCGGGTAGCTGAACTGGAACAGCGAGCTGATGACGATGCCGAGCAGCATGGTCACCCCGTAGATCAGGAACCCGAAGACCAACTGGCTCGGCTCCGCCGCGGCACCGTCCGGTCCCGGCAGGACCGGGAAGAGGCCGAACATGCCGACGAAGCCGAACGGCATCTGGATGGCGTACGCCGCGGCCGATGCCACGACGTACCCGAGCAGCGAGATGCCGAACACCCTCCACCAGCCTTCGCGCACCAGGTGCGCAGAGCGACGCAGGGCCCCGACGGGGCCGAGCCCCTCGCACACCGCCGCGGCGGGCGCCAGGCTGAACCTGGCCATGATCCAGACGGAGAAGGGGACGCACAGCAGCGAGCCCAGGAGGAGCACTCCGAAGGCGGCCGGCGGGCCGGAGCCGTCCAGGTCCGTGTTCATGATGATCAGCGGGATGCAGATCGCGTACAGCACGAGCGCGGGTGCGCCCGCGATCAGCGAGACGAGCAGGACGGTGCCGAGCACCGACGGCAGCCGGGAGCAGCTGCGGCGCCACATCGAGCCGAAGGTCGCGGGACGCCCGAGCACCGCCTCCTGGATCACCGCGGGGCACAGGGCGCTGGACATCCCGGCGGCCACCGTCATCACGAGGAGCAGGACCACGCCCGCCGGTACGAAGGACAGGAAGAGGGCCGCCACGTCCGAGCCCTCTGGGCTTTCTCCCGGGGCGAGGTCGAAGACGGCGCCGAACCGGTCGTAGGCGACGACGACAGTGAGGGCCAAGGCCGCGGTCACGAGCAGGATCGCTATCCCCTGCACCGCGGCCATGACGCCGATCAGGGGCTTCCAGTAGCGCCGGAACGTCCCGAAGGCCCCGCCCAGCACCTCGCCCGTGGCGAGCGGGCGCAGCGGTATGACGCCCGGCTGTGGTGCGGGAGGCGGCATCCAGCCACCTCCCCACTGCGGCGGCACGGGCTGACCCGGGTGGTTTTCCCACCCACTGTGATGCGACATCGGTGTTCCCCCTCGAATGAAGGGATACGGTAACCCGCTCGCGAAATCCCTGGTCGAGGACCCCGGTCGTCAGGAGGCGTCCCCGTCCAGGGGGACCACGAGTCCGATGCCCTCGGCCGCCACGGCGATGGCGTAGTCGAAGAAGGCGGCCTCGTCCCGGACGCTGTCGTGGGTGCGGCTGAAGACCTGGAACACGAGAAGTCCGATCAGGCTGCTCCACAGCACGATCCCGCGCTCGATGACGTCCGGGAACGGCTCCGGGGGCAAGCCGCCGAAGGCCTCCACGGCAGCCGGCAGCAGCAGCGGCGGCCCGGGCACCGCTCGCCGGGGCGGGGTGAGTTCGCCGCCCGCCAAGGCCGCGCCCACGATGCGGGCGAGGACGCCGGGCGTGCGCGAGGCGGGCAGGACGGTGTCCTGCGGGGCGTGGTAACCGGGTACGGGCGATCCGTAGATCAGCGTGAACTCGGCGGGGTGGTCGAAGGACCACTGCCGCAGCGCGCGCGTGACCGCGAGCAGCCGCGCACCCGCCGTGGCGCCGACCCCGGCGGCGGCCTCGTCGGCCTGTTCCATGGCGGCGCCGGACGCGTCGTAGGCATCGACGACCAGCGCGGTCAGCAGCTCGTCCCGGTCCGGGAAGAGGGCCCGCACTTCGGTGACGGTACGACCGCAGTCCTGCGCCACCGAGTCCAGGGACAGCCCGCCGCCGCCCAGTTTCACCAGCTGCACCCGCGCGGTGTCCTTGATCAGCTCCGACAGGATCGCGTCGCCGTATGTCGAATTCGTTGCGTAATCGTCCATGCCGAAACCGTACCCGTCAGCGACAACTGCCTTGCGTGCGGCCCTCGTAGGGGTTCGGGCCGAGTACCGGGACCGAGACCCCGGCCGGCCGGGGCGCCCGAGAGCGCTGATGTCGTCGTACGTCACCGCGACCCGGGTGCGTGAAGATCGCAGGAGAGAGCGCGCGAACGCCTCCGCCATGACACGCAGATGGGCAACACCGCAGACGGAGGTCTCCATGGCAGCCACGGATCCGGACAAGGGCGCGGGCACGAGCAGGGGCAGGGGCAGAGACAAGGGCACGGGCGCGGGCGCGGATACGGACCGCCCCGGCAGGATCGAGGCCCACGGCATCGACCACGTCCCCGACGGGGAACGCCACGGCCGGGCCCGCGAGCTGTTCGCCGTCTGGGCGGCGGCGAACGTGAACTACCTGAGCATGGTGGTCGGCGGCGCCCTCGTCCTCATGGGCCTGAGCCTGTGGCAGGCCGTCGCGGTCATCGTGGCGGGCAGCCTGTTCTGGGCGCCGATCGGCCTGCTCGCCGTCTCGGGGCCGGCCTCGGGGACGCCGAGCGAGGTGGTCGCGCGGGCGATGTACGGCATCCGCGGCAACCGGGTGAACATCGCCGTCAACGGCTGGCTGCTCTGCATCTGTTACATCGCCCTCAACCTCGCCGCCGCCGCGGTCGCCGCCTTCGTCCTCGTCGAGAAGGCGGGCATCGAGACGACCAGCGGAGTCAAGGTCGCCGTCGTGGTGGTCATCGCGGCCGTCACCCTGGCCATCGGCGTCTACGGACACGCCACCATGGTCACGCTCTACCCTCCGATCGCGATCGCCCTCACGGTCACGTTCGCCTTCGTCGCCGCTTACGTGTGCACCCGCGCCGACCTCGGCCACCAGCCCGGAGAACCCCTGACCGGCATTGCCCTGTGGGCCGCCCTCGCGGCGGGCGTCACCCTCATCGCGTCCGGCCCGCTCTCATACGCCAACAGCGCGGACTTCTCCCGCTACCTGCCGCGCACGACCTCTCCGTGGGCCGTCGCGGGCTGGACGGCGCTCGGCGGATTCCTGCCCGGAGTCCTCCTCAGCACCCTGGGCGCCCTCGCCGCGACCGTCGTGGACATGACCGAACCGCAGGCCGGACTGGAAGGCATCCTGCCCTCCTGGTTCTCGCCCGTGTTCCTGTCGGCGATCGTGCTCGGCACGATCGCCAACAACGCCATGACCGCCTACAGCTCCGGCCTCGCCCTCCAGGCCGCCGGCGTCCGCGTCGGCCGCTCCCTCGGGGTCCTGGTCGACGGAGCGCTCGGGGTCGGCGTGACCCTCTACGCCCTCCTCGTCTCCAACTTCCTCGACACGGTCGGCAACCTCCTCCAGCTGACCGTCGTCGTGCTGGGCCCCGGTACCGCCGTCTACGCGACCGACATCCTGCTCCGCCGCTGCCGCTACGACGGCCCCGCCCTCACCGACGAGACCCCGGGCAGCCCCTTCTGGTACACCGGGGGCGTCAACCGGTCCGGCGCGCTGGCCCTGACGGCGGGCATCGCGGCCTCCGCCCTCTGCGTGGACACCCTCTACACGGGCCCCGTCGCCCGGGCCCTGGGCGGTGTGGACCTCTCCCTGCCCGCCGGGATCATCGTGTCCGCGGCCCTCTACGGGCTGCTGATGCGCCGCTCCCTACGGGGCCCGGCCGCCGTGCCGCCGGCCTGACCCCGGGCGCCCGGACGCCCGGCGCCGGCGGACGTGCACCCGCTACGACGGAGCGTGCAGCTCACCGGAGCGCGCCACGCGGGCGTACCAGCGGGCACTCGATTTGGGCGTGCGCTCCAGCGTCTCGTAGTCCACGTGGACCGCACCGAACCGCTTGGCGTACCCGTACGACCACTCGAAGTTGTCGAGCAGCGACCACAGGAAGTACCCGCGCACGTCCACCCCCTCGCTGATCGCCCGGTGCACGGCGTCGAGGTGGGCGTGGATGTAGGCGGCGCGGAGCGGGTCGTGCACCGTGCCGTCCGGACCGACCTCGTCCTCGTACGCCGCCCCGTTCTCGCTGACCACCAGCGGCAGCCCGGGATACCGGGCGGCGGTCCGGGTCAGCAGCTCGTACAGGGCGCTCGCATCGACCGGCCAGCCCATCGCCGTACGTTCACCCGGCGCCCGGTGGAAGGCCACGCCCTCCGCGCCGGGCCACGGCGAGTGCGCACTGTCGCCGTGCCCGTCGTCCTGCGGCACCCCTTCGCCCTCCGCCGCCCGCGAGACGACCGTCGGGGTGTAGTAGTTCACGGCGAGCAGGTCCAGGGGCTGGTGCACCGCGGCGGTGTCCCCGTCCCGTACGAAGGACCAGTCGGTCAGGTGCGCGGTGTCGGCCAGCAGGTCCTGGGGGTAGGCACCCTCCAGCATCGGCCCGAGCCAGATCCGGTTGCCTACGGCGTCGATGCGCCGGGCCGCCTCCCGGTCCGCGGCCGAGGACGTCAGGGGACGTACCTCGTGGAGGTTGAGGGAGACCGCGACCTGGCCGTCCCCGGGCAGCGCCGCGCGCAGGGCCTGCACGGCGAGCCCGTGGCCGAGGTTGAGGTGATGGGCCGCGCGCAGGGCGGCGACCGGGTCGGTCCGGCCCGGGGCGTGCACACCGGAGGCGTACCCGAGGAACGCACTGCACCAGGGCTCGTTGAGGGTGATCCAGTGCTTCACCCGGTCCCCGAGGGCGTCGGCGACGAGCCCCGCGTACTCGGCGAAGCGCTCGGCGGTGGCGCGCTCCGGCCAGCCGCCCGCGTCCTCCAATTCCTGGGGGAGGTCCCAGTGGTAGAGGGTGAGGGCGGGCGTGACACCGGCGGAGAGCAGCTCGTCCACCAGCTTGCGGTAGAAGTCGAGCCCCTTCTGCACGGCCGGGCCCCGGCCCGTCGGCTGGACGCGCGACCAGGACACGGAGAACCGGTAGGCACCCAGGCCGAGTTCGGACATCAGCCGGACGTCCTCGGGGAAGCGGTGGTAGTGGTCCACCGCCACGTCACCGGTATGGCCTTCGAAGACCTTGCCCGGGGTGTGCGAGAAGGTGTCCCAGATGGACGGGGTCCGGCCGTCCTCCCGGGCGGCGCCCTCGATCTGGTACGCGGCGGTGGCCGTGCCCCACAGGAAGCCGGACGGGAAAGAGCGGACGGCGGTGAGCGGCCGGGTCTCGGACGCGGTCATAGGAGGGCGCTCCCAACGTAGTGTGGATGGAGGGGTGCGGACAGCGGGGCAGGGCGGGGCAGGGTACGGGGCGGTCAGTTCTTGACGGCCCCGGCGGTGATGCCGCCCACGATGTGCTTGCCGAGCACGGCGAAGACCAGCAGCAGCGGCAGTGTGGAGATGAGCGCGCCGGTCAGTACGACGGCCTGGTCCACGGTGTGGGCGCCCGCGCCGAGGCCGGCCAGGGCGACCTGGAGGGTCGGATTCCCGTCCGGGGTCAGCGCGATGAACGGCCAGAAGAAATCGTTCCAGGCCTGGACGAAGACGAGCATCCCGAGGACCGCCATCGCGGGCCGGGCCACCGGGAACACCACGTGCCAGATGATGCGCAGACTGTGCGCCCCGTCCATCCTCGCCGCCTCCACCAGCTCCACCGGCAGGGCCTCGATGAGGTACTGGCGCATGAAGAACACCCCGAAGGCGGCGACCAGCGAGGGCAGCACGACCGACTGGAGCTGATCGACCCAGCCGAGGTCCGTGATGATCTGGTAGAGCGGGATCACGCTGAGCTGCGGCGGGATCGTCATGGTCGCCACCACCAGCGCCAGGAGGGCGCCCCGGCCCTTGAAGGGCAGCTTGGCGAAGGCGAAGCCGGCCAGGGTGGAGAACAGCACGGTGGACAGGGCCACGAGCCCGGCCACGACGGTCGTGTTGACCAGCGCCTCGCCCATGTCGACCTGGTTCCAGGCGAAGGCGAGGTTGTCGAAGAGCCGGGGGCCGGGCAGCAGCGGAGCCGGGGCCTCGACCACGCGCTCGCCGGTGTGCGAGGCCGCGACGAGGTTCCAGTACAGCGGGAAGAGGGAGACCAGGGCGGCGAAACCGAGGAGGACGTACGTCAGCGGTCCCGCGTGGTGCTGACGTCCCGCCGACTGCCGGAACGGGCCGCGGCGCCGCGCCGGCGCGGGGGCCGCGGCCCCGGGCGGGCGCCCGGGGCCGCCCGGGGGCACGGGCGCGGAGGCCGAGGCCGAGGTGGAGGCGGGCGTATCGAGCGTGCGGGCCATGAGCTCAGCTCCCCGGCTTCTTGTTCTTGCGCTGGTGGTGCGTGCGGGTGATCAGGGCCTGGAGGCCGCCGATGAGCAGAAGGAGCAGCAGCATGACCCACGCGATGGCGGAAGCCTGGCCCAGCGCGCCGGTCACCCAGCCCTTCTCGTACATGAGCAGGCTCAGCGTCTGGAACTGGTTCCCGCTGCCCCCGCTGATGCCGACGCTGCCCCCGTAGAGCATCGGCTCCCCGAAGAGCTGGGTGGCACCGATGGTGGAGACGATGACCGTGAAGAGGATCGTCGGCCGGATGGAGGGGATGGTGACGCTGAGGAACTGCCGCAGGCGCGAAGCCCCGTCCAGCGCGGCGGCCTCGTAGAGGTCCTGCGGTACGGCCTGCATCGCCGCCAGGTAGATGAGTGCGTTGTAGCCCGTCCAGCGCCAGGTCACGATCGCCGAGATCGCGATCTGCGCGGGCCACTTGGAGGACTCCCAGGCGACCGGTTCGAAGCCGGCCCAGCCCAGAGCGGTGTTGATCAGCCCGTAGTCGGTGTTGAACAGCTGGGCGAAGACGAGCGTCGCCGCGGCGATCGAGGTGGCGTACGGGGCGAGGACCGCGACGCGGAAGAAACCCCGGCCGCGGAGCCGGTAGTTGAGCAGGTGCGCGAGGCCGAGGGCCATCAGCAGCTGGGGGACGGTGGAGATCACGCCGATGGTGAAGGTGTTGCCCAGCGCGTTCCAGAAGAACTCGCTGGTCGCCAGGGAGCTGTAGTTCTCCAGCCCCTTCCACTGCGCGCTGCCGCCGAGTTCGACCCGGTGGAGCGAGAGCCAGCCCGTGTAGATCAGGGGGAAGAGCCCGAAGGCCGCGAAGGTGAGGAAGAAGGGGGCGACGAAGACGTAGGGGACCGCCTTCAGGTCCAGGCGGTAGAGCGTGCTGCGCAGGCTGGTGGGCGGCGGGGAGCCGCCACTGGTCGCCCGTACGGAGGTGGCCACGGGGGCGTCCTTCCGGGTCGGTGCGTACGGAGGTGCGTGCGGGGTGGTGCGTACGGGGTGGTGCGTACGGGGTGGTGACGCGTACGCGCGGTGCGGACGGCGGTGGCCCGCCGCCCGTGGGCGGCGACGGGCCGCGCGCGCTCCCCGCTACTTCTCGATCTTGTCGTCGACCAGCTTCTTGACGTTCTCCCAGGCCTTCACCGGATCGGTGCCGCGCTGCTCGATGTCGAGGATGCCGTTGTCGGTGAGAAAGGTCTTCACCTGGCCGTCCCAGCGGCTGATCGGGGCGGGCGTGATGCCGGCCGCGGCCTCCGAGTAGATCTTGCCGACCGGGGTGTCACCGAAGTACGGCAGCTTGGCGTCCTGCACGGTCGCGGAGGTGAGCGTGTCCTTGGTGGAGGGAATGTTGCCGTTCACGGCGAAGACCTTCGCGTGCTGCGCGGGTGCGGTGAGCCACGCGGCGAGCTCGGCGGCCTCCTTGGTGTGCTTGCCGGACTTCGGCACGGCGAGGAACGAACCGCCCCAGTTGCCGGCCACGGGCGGCGCGGCGATGTCCCACCTGCCCTGGTTCTCCGGGCCCGCCTGGTCCTTGATGATGCCCGTCATCCAGCTGGGGCAGGCGACGGTGGCGAACTTCGCGTTCTTGAAGGCGGCGTTCCAGGTGCCCTTCTCGTCGAACTGGCGCAGCTTGGCGGTCAGTTCGCCCTTCGCCGCCGCCACGGCGGTGTCCCACGCCTTCTTCACTCCGGGGCTGTTCTCGTAGTCCAGCTCGCCCTTGGTGTTTGCGTACTGCACGGGCTGGCTGGAGATCACCGCGTTGAACAGGCCGCTGGCGGAGTCGTGGAAGGCGGTCCCGGCAGGGGCGTTCTTCTTGTACGTCTCACCGGTCCGGAGGAACTTGTCCCAGTCGCCCGCCCACAGCTTGGCGACCTCGGTGCGGTCGGTCGGGAGCTTGGCCTGGGCGAAGAGGTCCTTGTTGTAGCAGATGGCCATCGGGCCGATGTCCGTGCCGAGGCCGATGACCTTGCCGTCGGCCGTGGTGGCCTGCTTGACCTTCCAGTCGAGGAACGCGCCGAGGTCGGCGCCGCCCGTCTTGCCGAGGTCGGTCCACTTGTCCGCCATGGCGGAACCGGTCGCCTCCGCGATGTAGCCCACTTCCAGGGCCTGGATGTCCGCGAGGCCGCTGTCGCGGGAGAGGCGCAGCTTGAGCGTGTCCCAGTACTTCTGGCCGTCGGCGACGTTCGACTCTTCGATCTTGATGTTCGGGTGGGCCTTCTCGTACTCGGCGTAGAGCTTGGCCCCGGTGGCGTCGTCGTAGCCGAACGAGCCGAAGGTTCCGATCCGCAGCGTGATCTGCCCGCCGCCGGCCGCACCGTCGGCCTTGCCCTTGCTGCTGCCGTCGCCGTCGCTGCCGCAGCCGGTGAGCAGGGCCGTGCCGGTCGCCACGACGGCGATCGCGGTGACCGCGTTGATCGCGGTGCGGCGTCCGCGTCCGTGTCTGCTGCTGCTGGAAGTGCGCATTCCACTCTCCTCGTCCAAGGTGGTGCTCGTTGTGCGCCAGGGGGTCCGGCGGGCTGTTCGCGGCTCGGCGAGGGTCCGGCCCGGACCTGATGTGAAGGTCGTTCTCGCATCCAGGAGTGGGAGCGCTCCCACGTCGTTGCCGGAAGGTTGCTGCTTGGCGGGTGCGGGTGTCAAGACATGAACGCGAATTCGTGACGGGAGGGCGTCCGGTGCGTCGGGGGCCCCGCTTCGCGATGCGGCCTCGTCGGGTTGTGAACGCGGACGTGGCGGCACGGCGGGATCATGAGTAGTGTGGGAGCGCTCCCATTTGGACCTTCCGTGCGCCGGGGCGGCGTAACGTGTTCCGCGTGAGACGGGGGGCGGGATCCGCTTCTTACCTGATCAGCCGTGCTCCGGCCCGGCACGCACCGGCCCGGAGCGCGAGGGCGCACGAGGGGAGTTCGAGCATCGTGAGCGGACGGCAGAACGGCAGGCCCACCCTGGAAGAGGTCGCGGCCCTGGCCGGAGTCGGCCGGGGCACCGTCTCCCGGGTGATCAACGGCTCGCCGCGGGTGAGCGAGCAGGCCCGGCAAGCCGTAGCCCGCGCCGTGGCCGAGCTGGGGTACGTACCCAATCAGGCGGCCAGGGCGCTGGCCGGCAGCCGGACCGATGCGGTCGCCCTCGTCATTCCGGAGACCGAGGCCAGGCTCTTCTCCGAGCCGTACTTCCTCGACCTGATCCGCGGGGTCAGCGCCGAACTGGCCTCAGCCGACAAGCAGTTGCTGCTCACCCTGGTCCGGACCGAGGCCGAGCGCCGGCGCTTCGAGGACTACCTGGCCGCCCAGCGGGTCGACGGCGTGCTGCTGGCGTCCGTCCACGGCGACGACCCGCTGCCGGACCGTATCGCGCAGCTGGGCCTGCCGGTGGTCATGAACGGGCGGCGCTCCGAGGCCGAACCCGTCGCCTACGTGGACTCCGACAACATCGGCGCGGGACGGGCCGCCGTCGCCCACCTGGTGGGACGAGGCCGGGGCAGGATCGCCACCATCAGCGGACCGCTGGACATGTACGTGGCACGGGCGCGTCTGGGCGGCTACCGCGCGGGGCTCGCCGAGGCCGGGATCCAGCCCGACGAGTCCCTCGTGGCGACCGCCGACTTCACCGAGGAGGGCGGCCGGCTGGCGATGCGCGAGCTCCTGGAGCGGGCCCCCGGCCTGGACGCGGTCTTCGCCGCCTCCGACGTGATGGCGGCCGGCGCGCGCGGGGTGCTGCGCGAGGCCGGACGCCGGATCCCCGAGGACGTGGCCCTGGTCGGGGTCGACGACTCCGCGGTGGCCCGCCTGATGGACCCGCCCCTGACCAGCGTGCGCCAGCCGATCGAGGAGATGGGCCGCACGATGACCCGGCTGCTGCTCCAGAAGATCGCGGAGGGTTCCGGAGCCGGCTCGGCAACGCCGGGGGCGAAAGAGGAGGCGGCGCGCAGGGTCCTCCCGACGGAACTGGTCGTGCGGGATTCTTCCTGAGGCCGGTCACCAGGAGACCGGTTCCCCCTCGCCGCAGCCGTCGGCGAGTGACTGCGGCCCGACGTGGCCGACGTGGCCGACAGGCATCTGGCCGCCCCGGACCCTCAGGGCTCAGCTGCGGGTGAGCAGGTCGGCCACCCTGGCGACCATCTGGCTCTCCCCGGAGCCGCGGGCGGCCGTCGGGTTGTAGGCGAGCACGAAGCGACGTTGCCGGTCACGCGTGGAGAACGCGGCGTTCTTGTAGCCGTACGTCTCGCCGGTCTTCCCCCAGAGGGTCACGCCGTTGACGGTGGCCTGCTGAAGGCCGCTGCTGTAGCGAGCCGGGGAACCGTCCAGCATGCGCACGTGGTCCGGTGGCAGGGTGAACATCGGCTCGAGCAGCTCCGGCCGGAGCAGTTCGCCGGAGAACAGGGCGGAGAGCATCCGGTCGAGGTCGCCCGCGGTGGAGATCATGTCGCCCTCGCCCCGGGCGGACGACTGGTCGTAGGAGGTGATGTCCCGCAGGCCGCCGTCGGCCAACGCCAGGTATCCGTGCACGTGGGGGCCGCGCACCTGCGGATCGTTGCCGGGTACGACGGTGCGGGTCAGGCCCAGAGGGCGCAGGATGCGGGCTTCGACCGCCTCTCCGTACGGGCGTCCGGTCACCTCGTCGATGATCATCGCGGCCAGAACGTAATGGATGCCTCGGTACTCCTGCCGAGTGCCCGGGGCGAACTTCAGCGGCAGGCGCGTCACCGTCGCCACCCACTCCTGCGGCGTCCAATGGTCGAAGCGGTGGCGTAAGACGTCCTCTGCGGTGACCGGTTCGGGGATGCCGACGTGATCCGGCAGCCCGCTGGTGTGGTTCAGCAGATGCGCCACGGTGACGGGCGAGAACCGATCCGGCAGCAACCCCGGCAGGACGTGCTGCACCGGTGCATCCAGGACGACCCGGCCCTCGGCCACGAGCTGCAACACCACCGTGGCGACGAAGACCTTGGTGATGCTGCCGATGCGGAACTTGTCGTGCACCGTCACCGGCCGCCGCGTCGTGACGTCGGCCACGCCCGAGGTGCCGCGCCAGCGGCCGGCCGTGCCGCCGACCAGCAAGTGGGCTGCCGTCGACGGTGGATGCTCCAGATCCTCGATCGCCGCCCGCAGTGCGGCGGTGTCCAGTGGTGGAAGAGGAGCGGGAGACCTGGGAGAGGCGACGGCCCGGCTCATGGGCAGCACCGCGGTGGTGGCCAGCGCGGCCGCTCCCGACAGCGCGGCGCCCACAAAGACCCTTCGTGACATGCGTGGTGGTGTCATGATCCTCACACTGCCAGCCGCCATCCGACCAGGCATCAGGGTGACCCCGGACCCATCCCCGAAGTCACCCTGACCCTCTCCCGCACCTCAGCGACTCCCTGGCGCCCGGCGCGTCCGGGACACGCACCGGACCCGATCCCGCTGAGCGCGCCGCGGCCGGAGCCGTACGGAGACCAGGGGTTTCCGTACGGCTCCGGCCTGTGAGCGGGGCCGGGCGGGGTGGGGTGGAGTGGGTGGAGCGGGACGGTCAGCTCACCGGCGGTGCGTCACAGCGCCGGGTGGGCGTTCTTCATGAGCTCCTGGAACTGGGCCGAGAACCAGCGGCCCGACAGCGGCGCGTCCGGGAGGGACCCCGACATGCTGTTGCCGTTGCGCGCGTTGCCCGTGTACGTCGGGTCGCACATCCGGTCGAAGCCCTTGCCCTCGTCGTTCGCGATCTCCTTGCTCGCCCCGTCGGACTCGCCCGGCGGCTTGATCCACACGTAGGCGTCGATGCCCGCCGCGGGCGCGGCCTGCGGCCGCTCGCCGAGGCCGGCGCCCGACTGGTTGCACCAGTTGCCGAGGTGGATGCGCCGGTCGTAGCGGCCGCCGTTGACGTAGGTGTCGACGCTGGTCTGCGCGCCGGGTCCGGTCGGCCGCGCCGTGCCGCCCCAGCCGTTGCGGGAGGTGTCGATCAGCATGCCGAGGTTCGCGTCGAAGCCCAGGGAGACCAGCTTGGCCCGCATGGCCTGGGCGTAGGAGAGCTCGTCCGTGTACCGGTTCCAGTCGACCCACTTCGACTGGCGCACCGACGTGCCGTTGACGGAGTCCTCGATCTTGAAGTAATCCTCCTTCAGCGCACTGTAGTTGGCCGTGTTCACGATGAAGCCGTGCACCTTGGCGAGCGTGGAGCCCTCGGCGGTCGCCGCCTGCTTGAACATGTCCGCGGAGGCGCCGAAGTTGTCGTCCCAGCCGAGCCAGCCGTGGTGACCCGCGTCCACGTAGTTGTAGACGTTGGCGATCGAGCCCAGCTTGTTCAGGGCGTACCCGACGCCCTTGACGTAGTTGCCGTTGGCCTTCATGACGTCGCAGTTGGCCGTGGCGGTCGGGCGCCCGGTGACGTTGGTGACCAGGTTCGGCAGGGAGTCGATCTCCACGGTGGTCACGATGCGCAGGCCCGCGTACTTGGTGTCGGCGAGGATGGCGGCGATCGGGTCGATGTACTGCGTCTTGTACTTGTCGATCTCGGTCGGGCCCAGCTCGCCGTTGGAGGCGAGCGCCGCGCAGTCCCGTCCGGGCAGGTTGTAGATCACCAGCTGGACCACGAGCTCGCCGCTGCCCTTCTGTGCCAGCGCCGCGTCCAGGTGGGCGCGCAGGCCCATCGAGCCGCCCGTCCCCGCGATGGCGGCGGTGCGGTCCAGCCAGACACCGGTGGGCTGGTTCGAGATCCTGGAGCCGCCCGGCTCCGCGGCGGCCTTGGCGGACCACTCGGGGTTCACGTACACCTTGGCACCGGCGTACGGGTTGTCGGCCTTGCCGCCCGACGGCGGCGGGGTGGTCGGCGGGGTCGTGGGGGGAGTGGTGGGCGGGGTCGTCGGAGGAGTGGTCGGCGGCTGGGTCGGGTCGGTCGCGCCGTTGCAGGTGACGCCGTTGAGCTTGAACGTCGCCGGTACGGCGTTGGTGCCGGTGTGCGAACCGTTGAAGCCGAAGGAGGTCGAACCGCCCGTGGCTAGGCTCCCGTTGTACGAGAGGCTCTTGGCGCTCACGGCCGCCCCGGACTGGGTGATCGTGGCGTTCCAGCCCTGGGTGACCTGCTGGCCGTTCGCGTAGGACCACTCGACGGTCCAGGAGGCGACCGGGTCACCGGTGTTGGTCAGGATGACGTTGGCGCCGAAGCCGGTGTTCCACTGGTTCGTGATCTGGTACTCGACCTTGCAGCCCGCGGTGGCGGCGCCGGCGGAGGTGCCGAACACGGTGGCCGTGGCGCCGGCGGCGGTGACCAGGCCGAGGGCCGCCACCAGGGCGGTGCGCCGGGTCGTACGGGACGTGGTGCGGGGGGTCGTGCCGAGTGCTGTGCGGCTCATGGTGAGGGGATGCCTTTCAGTTCAGGGCGCGCAGGTGGTCGCGCAGCCCGGTGCCGAATGCGGTGGGGGTGCCGTCGTACGAGGTGATCAGGGCCGGACCGGAGCTGCAGTCCCAGGTGTTCCAGGTCCAGCCGAGATACGAGAGGGAGCGGTCGTCGAACCACTTCATGACGCGGTCGACGAACGCGTGCGTGCAGGTGTTCTCGCCGATCTCGCCCGCCACGAGGGGGACCCGGTCGGCGACCGGCGCGAGGGCCGAGTCCCAACAGGCTTCGCTGGAACAGGTGTTGAAGTTGTAGACGTGCCAGGCCGCGGCCAGATTGCCCGTCGGGTCGGTGGGGGAGTGGGTGAGCCACTGGCTCAGGTCGTTGGAGTAGGCGATGCCGGGGACGAGCACGAGATTGCGGGCGCCGGTCGCGCGGACGGCGTCCACCAGGTCCTGCATGCCGGCGACCTCGTAGCCGATGCCCGGACACGTGCCGCCGTCGCGCCAGCACGCCCATGCCTGGGCGGCGGTGGATGCGGCCCGGTCCGGATAGGGCTCGTTGAACAGGTCGAAGACGACCCGCCGGTCGTTCTTGAAGGTGTTCGCCACCGAGGTCCAGAACGCCGGGCCGTACTGGGCGTCCGGCATCGGCTTCTGGCAGGAGGCGTGGACGTCGGCGCACCCCGAGGAGTTGCCGGTGTACTGGCCGTACGTCCAGTGCAGTTCGACGACCGGGGTCATGCCGTGCGCGAGGACCCGGTCGACCAGCGCCTTGACGGCGCTCGCGTAGTTCGCGCCGCGGTACTCGGGCTTGATGGTGTCGAGCCCGAGCCAGCACTCCTCGTTGAGCGGAATGCGGACGGTGTTGGCCTTCCAGTCGGCGATGGCGCGCACCGAGGCGTCGTCGACGGGACCGTCGAAGATGCCGTGGCCCTGGACGCACATGAACTCGCCCCCGGAGCGGTTGACTCCGAGGAGGCGCCGGGTGGCACCGTTCCGGTCGGTGAGCCGGTTTCCGGTGACGCTCAGTTCGGGCGCGCCGGAGGCCGGGTCGGTGGGTGTGGGCGTAGGAGTTGGAGTTGGCGTTGGAGTGGCGCTGGGATCGGGTCCGGGCCCGGACCCGGTGCTGCAGGCGGCCCCGTTGAGCGTGAACGCGGCGGGCGGCGTGTTGGCGCCCGCCCACGAGGCGATGAAGCCGGTCGTCACGCTCGCGCCCGTGCCGAGTGCTGCGTTCCAGCTCTCGTTCGCGGCGGTGACGGCCGCCCCGCTCTGGGACCACTTGGCGCCCCAGCCCTGACCGAGGACCTGACCGGCCGGGAAGCCGAAGCCGAGGCTCCAGCCGTTCAGCGCGGGGCTGTTGTTGGTGACGGTGACCGAACCCTGAAATCCGCCGGCCCATTGGCCGACGACCGAATACGTCACTGTGCACGGGGGTGCGGCCGCGGCTCCTGAGGCCGTACCCGTGACGGCGAGCGCGCAGCTCACCATCGCTAACGCTGCCGTTGTGAGCAGCGCGGATGTACGTGGGGGGTGTCGCATGAGCGAGTCCTTGCAGCGAGGGCGCGCTTTCGACGGCGCGCCGACTGACGGATTCGCTCCCACTGGTTGGGGCCAGACCGTAGCGGCAACTGACGTCAAGCAACAGAGGAGTTGAGCAAATTGCCGTGGGACGGTCTTCGACTCTTCACGGACCTTGACGGCGTTGAGTCCCGTCTGCACAGTGGGAGCGCTCCCACTGGTTCACAGCTTGTGCTCATCAATCCGCGCGCTCACCCCTCCACCGAGAAGCGAGAGGAGAACCGTCCCCCTGCAGATCCGGCGCCACCCGGGCCGGCCGATCCCGCTCAGTCCGTGCGGGGAACTCGGACGGCCGACGAGTTCCTCGACGAATGCCTCCACGTGGGGCGGGCCGACGCCGGTCCGGGTGGCGACAAACCACGTGCGGGTCAGCGGCTTCGCCCCCATGCGGACCGGGCCAGACCGTGCGAGGCCGCACAGGGCGAAGCCGCCCAATCGGACAGGACGGCCAGGCCTTTGCCGCCCGCCACCATCTCGATCACCAGGTCCGTACCATCGAAGTCGCGGGCCGTCACGTGCGCGCGGGACGCCCACGGGTGCCCGGCGGGCACGACCGCCACCATCTCGTCCTCGAACAGCCGGGTCAGGGACACCCGGTCCATCTGTACGTCCGGCTTGGTCACCAGGGCCACGTCGACCAGGTCGGCGAGCAGGGCCGGGATCGGCGCGTCGTCGGCGACGGTCTCGATCCGGACCTCGATGTGGTGCTGCACTGTGCGGCGAACCGCACGCGCCGGTCCCGCCCGTCGCGGAGCTCGCGCAGGGCGCGCGGCCGATTCAAGTTTGCCAAGGACGTGGCGGGCGGCGACCAAGAGCCGGCGGCCGGCGGCTGGCGGCATTCGGGACCAGGCGGCGGCCCTTCCGGACGAAGAGCTGCATGCCGAGCCGCGCCTCCAGCCGGGTGAGCTGCCGGCTCAGCGCTGGCTGGCTGAGTAGAGGCGCTCGGCGGCGGTGACATCGCCTGGGCCTTCCGGGCGGCCGGCGAGGCCCTCGTCCGTACGGCGGTGGAGCGCTGAGGGCGGATCGACGTCCTGATCAACAACGCAGGCACCTTCGCACCGAAGCCCTTTACCGAGATGACGGAGGACGAGCCCGACCGCTGTCTGACGGACAACCTCGAGGGCACCTACCTCACCACCCAGGCCTTCGTACGGGCTCTGCGCGCCCAGGGGGGAGGGCGGAAGCATCGTGAACATCGGCACCGTGCTGGTGGACCACGCACTGGCGGGCTTCCCGGCCACCGCACCCGTGGTCGGCAAGGCCGGTGTGCACGCGCTGACGACGGGCCTCGCCGTCGAGCTCGCCGTCGACGGGATCAGCGTCAACCTGGCCCCGCCCGGAGTCATCCGCACCCCCCTCCACGAGGCCTCGGACGTGGACTTCTACGGCAGCCTCACCCTGCAGGGCCGGGTCGGAGAGGTCGCCGAGATCTCCGACGCCGTGTTCTACCTCGCAGGCGCCGGGTTCGTGACAGGCCACGCCCTGCGGGTGGACGGCGGCCATGTCACCGGCCGTCGCATCTGACACCCGGCCGCACGCCCGGGCGTGCGCACCCGTCCGTGGCCATCGCCCCCCTAGAGGAGAGGAATCCCGTGCCGTACGTCAACGTCAAGATCACCCGTGAAGGCGCCACCGCGTCGCAGAAGGCCGAGATCATCGCAGGAGTCACCGACCTGCTGGTCAAGGTCCTCGACAAGGACCCGGCCACCACGTTCGTCCTCATGGAGCAAGTCGCCCTGGAGGACTGGGGCGTGGGCGGTGTCCCGACGGACGAGTACCGCAACCGCGCCCGCAACCGCGCCCGCGCCCGCAACCGCGCCCGCGGCCGAGCCGGCGACCGGGCCCGGCGGTCGGCCATGTGGCGGTCGGTCGGAGTCCGTAGGGCGGACGGTGCGGGTCGAGCCTGTGAGGCCGGTCAGTTGGGTCAGGCCGGACGCAGGTCCGCCGCGCACAGGTCCGGGCCGATGAAGGGCAGTAGCCGCACCGTGGTCCCGCTGGACTCCAGCAGCCCCTCCAGGACGCCTTGATGGACGGCGCACACCACCTCGGGCCGGGTCCGGGCGAGCTCCCGGTACGGGCATGCCCGCAGCAGTACCCGACGGGTGCCGGGGTCGGGCTCCGGTGCGTCGGCGGGTGCGAAGCCCATCCGGGCGGCCGCGGCGAACACCCGCTCCGCAGCGGGTCCGCTCCCGCCCAGCCGGCGGCCCCACCCGAGACCGGCTTCGCGGGAAGCGCCGGGTCCGCCGCCGCCGACGGCCTCGGCCAGGGCCTGGGCGAGCTCCCGGAAGGCGGTGTCCGCCGGTTCCTCCCGGGGGTCGGGCCCGGTGGCCGCGTACCGCATCCGGGGACGGCCCCGGCCCGGACCGGCCGAGGCGGTGGCCGTGACCAGGCCCGCTTCGGCGAGGGCGGTCAGATGGTGGCGCACGGTGGCGATCGAAAGCCCCGTGGCGGCGGCCATGTCCCCCACGCCCAGCAGGCCGTCCGCCTCCCGCAGCAGGGCCATCAGACGCCGACGTGACGGTACGGCCAGGGCGTGGTGGATGCGCTGGTCCTCCGCATCGCGGGGCATCTCGGTCATGGCGCAAATATAATCGACGTGGATTGATTCAAAGGGGAGCGAGCTCCGTCCTGACACCCGACGCCCGGCACGCGACACCGGCCCCCGCACAGGAGCCCCTCCTGAGACCCGTCCTGCCTCCGCCCCTCCGCACCCATGCGCGCTCTTCTCCCGCAGGGCCTGTACGCCCCTGCGCCCGCCAGGGCCGTTTCCGCGGACTGTTATCGTCCGCTCATGCCCGAGCTGATCACGCCCACGCCCCGCCTGTACGCCTCCTGGCTCTCCGCGCAGGAGGAGTGGGGGCCCGACGCCCACATGGACGGTGCCGGGCTCGGTTCCGACGATGACGTGGACAGCGCGGAGGGCTTCGCCGCCTGGACGGAGCGGCTGCGGGGCTACGGGGACCGGGCGCTGCCGCTCGAACCGGGACGGGTGCACGCCACCTACTGGTGGATCGCCGAGGGGGACGCGTACCTGGGCGCCATCGACCTGCGGCACTACCTGAACGGATTCCTCCTCGACGCCGGAGGCCACATCGGGTACAGCGTGCGCCCCTCGGCCCGCCGCCGCGGGCTGGCCACCTGGGCCCTGGGTGAGGTCAAGCACGAGGCCCGGCTGCTCGGGATCGACCGGGTGCTGCTCACTTGCGACCCCGGGAACGAGGGCTCGATCCGCACGATCGAGGGCAACGGCGGCGTGCTGGAGGACGTCCGCGAGACCCTGATCGGCCGCAAGCGGCGCTACTGGATCGATCTCTAGGCCGCTGGGACGCCGGACCTCCGGGCCGCTGAGCTGCCCGCCCGCCCGCCCAACCGACCGCCCGCCTGTCGCCCGCCCCGCCCCGCCGCTACCGCGACGCCGGATGGTGCGGGAACGCTGGAGCCGCGGGTGCCGGGCCGAGGGTGGTCGTGCCCGGAGCCGCGCGGTGGCCCAGGCCCGTGCGGTACGCGTCGAGCGCCGCCTCCGTGCGGCCGGCCCGGCGCAGCAGGTCACCCAGGAGCCGGCACAGGTCCGCGAGGTCGCCCGTCGCCCCGCTGCGCTCCAGCAGCGCCAGGGCCTGCACGTAGTGCTCCTCGGCGGACTCGTACGCGCCCCGCTCCTCCGCCATGAGGCCGAGCAGCCGGTGCGCCCCGCCCGCGTGGACCGCCCCGTGGCTGTCGCCGAGGGCCAGCAGCGCCGAGAGCAGCCCGGCGGCCTCCTCGTACCGGCCGAGCCGGCGCAGTACGTCCGCCAGCTCGACCTCCACCTGTGCGGTGTACAGGGCCGCCCGCCCGGCCGAGAGCATGTCCCGGGCCGTGCGCAGCTCGCGCTCCGCGGAGTCCAGGTCCCCGTTCTGGGCCTGTACGTAGCCGCGCATCCAGTGGCAGTGCGCCAGATCGGTCCGCAGCTGTAGCTGTCCGTAGATCGCCTGGGCCTTGGCCAGGGAGGCGTCGGCATCGGCGACGCGCCCCTCCGTCAGGAACGTACGGGCGACCTGCCGGTGCATGCCCGCCACCAGGGCCGGGTCGGTGACCCGGGGGGCCAGCGCCAGGGCCGTCTCGGCGGCGTGGGCGGCCCGGGCGTGGGCGCCCATGTCGATGTACGGCCCGATGACCGCGGCGTAGAGCAGGACCAGCGCCTCCGGGTCGGCCAGTCCGCTCGTCCCCAGCTCGTCGATGGTGGATTCGAGCAGGTAGCAGGCGTAGCGCAGCTCCCCGGCGAGCAGGTGCGCCACGGCGCGGCCGCGGATCGGGCGGGCCCGGCGGGGGAGCGGCTCATCGGCCAGGAGCCGTTCGGCCGCCTCGAAATGGGCGATGGCTGCGGTGAGTTCGCCTGTCTCCAGGGCGCAGTCCCCCAGTCCGAGGAGCGCTCCGATCCGTTCGCCGGTGAGCCCGAGTTGCTCCGCCTCGGCGAGCAGTCGCCCGTAGTGGACCGCGGCCTCTCCCGCCGCGCCGGAGGCCAGGAGCTGCTGGGCATCGGTGAGGGCCAGGCGCAGCTCGGTGGCGAGTCCGGCGGGGCGTCCGGTGGCCAGTTCCTCGTAGGAGGTGCCGAGCCGCCCGGCCAGGAAGCGCAGCGCGGCCTCGGAGGGGCGCACCTTGCCCGACTCCAGTGTGGAGACGTACGCCGCGGTGTAGGAGGGCTCCGCCAACTTGCGCTGTGTCAGCCCGAGTTCGGTGCGCATGCGCTGAACCCTGCGGCCGATCTCGGCCGGTTCGTCCATGGAATCCCCCTGGGTGCTCGAACTCCCCAGTATTCAGGGGGAGCAGGGCATTGCGCACCCGTCGTGCGCCCCCTAATTTAAGCAACCGATTCACTCCACTTACACATCCGCTTACACATCTGCTCAACTCCCTTCAGTGCAGGAGGACTTCATGCACCACGTCAGACGCCCGGCCGCCGTCCGGGTGGTCCTGCGGGCAGCCCTCGCGGCGGCCTGCGCGACCGCCGCGCTGCTGGCCGCGGGACCCGTCCGCGCGGTCGGCGCCCCGGTCGCGCCCCGGCTGGTGGTGGAGATTCCGGGACCGGAGCAGGGTGGTGACGCCGGATCGGGCCACGCCCGGGTCCCCGCCCGGTCCGCGGGGCCGGCCGGAACGGGCGGTACGGGCGCCCGGCTGTCCGAAGCGGAGCGGGCGGCGGACGGCGAGGTGGCCAAGTTCGTCGACAACGGCCCCACCGCCGACCGGCTCGACGTGGTCGTCATCGGCGACGGTTACACGGCGGCCGAACTGGCGAAGTTCCACGCCGACGCCGAGGCGAAATGGGCCGAGGTCACGGCCGTGGAGCCGTACGCCACGTACCGGAACCTCTTCAACGTCTGGACGGTCGACGCCGTCTCCCGGGAGTCGGGCGTCTCCGGAGACCCCGACCGGGCCACCGTCCGCGACACGGCGCTCGGCGCGTACTTCTGGTGCGAGGAGATCGAGCGGCTCCTGTGCATAGACCAGCCCAAGGTGGACTCCTACGTGGCCAAGGCGCCCGAGGCCGACCTCGTCATCGTGCTGGCCAACAGCGCCAAGTACGGCGGGGCCGGCTACAACGAGCCCAGCGCCACCCTCGGTTACGAGGGCATCTCCACCGCTTCCGCGGACAATGCCAGGTCCGGGCAGGTCGCCATCCACGAGACGGGCCACTCGCTCGGCAAACTCGCCGACGAGTACTTCTACCCCGGTGTCCCGGACTACGAGAAGTACACCGGGCCCGAGCCCGCCGAGTCCAACATCTCCACGCTGTCCGCCGACCCCATGACGGCCCGGCGCGCCAAGTGGTACCGCTGGCTGGGCGAGCCCTCCCCGGACGGCGGCACCGTCGGCGCCTACGAGGGCGGCGGCTACTTCGTCACCGGCCTCCAGCGGCCCACCGACAACTCACTGATGCGGGTCCTGGGCAAACCCTTCAACCTGCCCGGTGTGGAGGCGATGATCGCCGGTTTCCACCAGCACGCGAACACCGTCACCCCGCTCACCCCGACGGACCGCACCCTGCGCACCCGGCACACCGCGAAGGTGGCCGTACCCCGGCTCACCGGCAGCGACGGCCGCCAGCTCGTGGTCCGCTGGTACCTCGACGGCCGGGAGCTCCGGCGACTGGCCGGCCGGACCGAGGTGACGGTGGCGGAGCTACGGCTCTCCGGCCTGCGCCACCACACCCTGTCGGTCACCGCCGAGGACCGGACCCCGTCCGTCCGCGACCCCGAGATCGCCCGGACGCTGCGCACCACCGTCGACTGGACCGTCCGCCGGTAGACGGGGGGTGGGCGGGGGCGGTCGGCGGCGGGACCATCGGGCCGGTCCGGGGTTCCAGTGGCTACAGCCGGGGACTCGGGCCCGACGGCGGATACCCCCCGCTGCCCGGGAACCACGCTTGGTCCGTGCCGAGTTCGGTGAGGGCATCGGTGATCCGCTGCCGGGGACTGCCCGTGGGGCAGTACTCCTGGAAGCGCGCCCAGAGGCTCCAGCCCTGGGATCCGTCGAGTTTCCTCATGGTCCGCTGCATCAGGTAGGAGTCCAGCTCGTGCATGGCCAGCAGACCGGTGTACCCGTAGACGCCGGTGAACTGTTCGGCCCACCAGAGTGCCGTGCCGTCGTCCCAGGTGCGGAAGAACTCATGGTGGATGTGCACCGCCTCGCCGAGCGCGTCCCACGCCTCGGAGAAGGCCGCATCGGCCGGTCCGATCGCGTCGGCGGCGACGTCGAACGGCGCGGAGAGGGCCTGTTGCCGCTCCGGAAACGCGGCGTCGGGCAGGAGGCGCAGCGCGCGGTCGGCCTTGTCGGCGATCCGCCGGATGTCCACCGCGGCGCGGGCGGCGTCGCGGGCCGCGAGCGCCGGGCCGGTCCACGCCAGGAGGAGTGCGGGGCGGTCGGCGGCTGTGATCCGGGCTTCGAAGGCGTCCGCCTTGGCGATCCGGGCCAGTAGCGGGCCGCACAGGGCCGTCAGCGCGGTGATCTTGCTGGTCCGGAGTTCCTCCAGCTGGACCGAGCGGGCGACGAACTCGGCGATCTCCGCGTCCACGGCCCCGGCCAGCGCGGTCAGGTCCTGTCCCACTGTGGTGGCGGCGACGAGACCGGCGAGCGCGTCCAGGAGGGCAGCCGTCGGACGGGTGAGGTCCTCGCCCGTGAGGCGCGGTTCCCTGCTCCGCAGGATCTCCAGCACCTGGCCGGTCGCCTCGGCGCGACGCGGCGCCGAGGCCTCCGGGAAGCGGTGGGTGCGCTTGTCCGCGAACCCCCGCAGCACGTCGGCCCACCAGGACCGCCGGGGTCCCTGCGGAACGGCTGCCAGGGCATGGTCGAGACCGGGCTGCGCGGTCCACCGCTCGCGCAGTGCCCGGCCGGTCCCGTCGGTCCACTGCTTCACCGCACGTTCGGCGGCCTGCCGCAGTTGGGCGTCGGTGGCTGGCAGCGGAACCGGCACGTTGTCTCCCCCAAGCCCGCATGGTCGGCGCGGACGCCCCCTCCCGTGGAGTGTGGCAGCCCGGTGGCTCCGGAGGAACGAGAGCAGGGAAAGTCCGCTCCCCGGGTGTGCGTGGGTTGCGGCCGGCGCCGTCGAGCCAGGAGATCGGGTCCGTGGTGCCATTGCCCGCCCAAGATCACTCGTACCGTCCCGGCCCGGCCTGCCGGGCCGTGTGGCGGACACGGATAATGGCACGGCACACCGAGCGGAGAGTGGAAGAAGCGATGACGCTGCAAGAAGGCCGGCGAGTGAGGCTGGCGGGGGACGTCCGGCTGACCGACTGGGTCGCGACGACGGAGGGCCCCGCGGATCCGGCGGGCGCGGTCGCCGGTTCGCTGTCCCTGGCGGCGGGCACCGTGGGCACCGTGGTGCGGGTGGTCGAGCACGACCGGCAGACCGAGGAGTCCCGCGAGTACGAGCGGCTCAAGTCGCTCCTCGACGCCTACGGGGCGGGCATGCCGGCGGAGAGCAAGAAGCAGCTGGAGGAGAAGGTCGCCGGCCTGGAGCCCGCGTGGACCGCCTACCGTGCGGAGCCGCTGCGGGTGACCGTCCGGGTGCGCTTCGACAACGGATTCATCCTCGACGACGCCCGCGAAGACCTCTTCGACTCCGCCACCGACGCCGACAACGACACCGACGCCGACACCGGCTCGGATTCCGGCCCAGCCTGACGGGTCTCAGCGGGCCAGCGCCGCGTCCACCGCCGCCTCCGCGTGCAGGTGGGCGGTGGGGAAGAGCGGTACGGGGCTGTCCGCCGGACCGATGAGGAGCTCGATCTCCGTGCACCCCAGGACGATTCCCTCGGCGCCCCCGGCGACGAGGTCCTCCACGACCCGGCGGTACGCGGCCCGTGATTCCTCACGGACCACGCCGAGGCAGAGCTGCTCGTAGATCACCCGGTGTACGAGCGCACGCCCCTCGGGGCCGGGGACGGTGACGTCGAGCCCGCCCGCGGCAAGGCGGCCCCGGTAGAAGTCCTGTTCCATCGTGAACGCGGTCCCCAGGAGCCCCACCCGGCGCAGCCCGGCAGCGCGGACGGCGGCGGCCGTGGTGTCCGCGAGGTGCAGGAGGGGGACGGAGACGGCGGACTCGACGCTGTGCGCGACCTTGTGCATGGTGTTGGTGCAGATCAGCAGGAGGTCCGCGCCCGCCGCTTCCAGCGACCGGGCGGCGTCGGCCAGTACTTCGCCGGCCTCGTCCCAGCGGCCCTGGACCTGCAGGCGCTCGATCTCCGCGAAGTCCACGGAGTAGAGCACGCAGCGGGCGGAGTGGAGTCCGCCGAGCCGTTCGCGGGTCCGCTCGTTGAGGATCCGGTAGTACTCCGCCGTCGACTCCCAGCTCATACCGCCGATCAAACCGATCGTCTTCATGCGCAGATCATAAGGGGAGTCCGATGATTGCTGTACATCCATAAGGTTAGCTTTGGGTCTTTGTGGGCCGGGCCTCCAGCGCGTCGAGGACCCGGTGCAAGGGTCGGCGCAGGGCCACGGCGACGGGCCGGGGATCCGCGTCGGCGTACGCGGCCAGACCCGCGCGGGCGGCGGCCACCGCGGCCCCGGGGTCGCCCCCCGACAGGGCCTCCTCGACGGCCCGCGCGGTGAGCGAGGCCAGGTCGGGGACGCGGAGCCGGGCCCGGTCGAGCTCGGGAGCGAGGCCGTCGCGGCAGGTGAACGCGTCCACCTCACCGGCCAGCGTCGCCACGTGCACCGCGAGCCCGTCGGCGGTGGCGACGCGCTCGGCCCGGAGCCGTACGGTGCCGCGCTGACGGCGGCGCAACGGGTTGAACCGCAGGGCGCGCTCCGCTTCGCGGGCGCGTGCGGCGCCCGCGTGCACCGCTTCGACGTGGGCGTGCACCCGGGCAAGGTTGTCGCGTGCGGCGGCCCGACCGCCGCCCAGCACCGCCGCGGTACCGGTGAGGCAACGGCTCAGCCGTGCGGCGCAGTCGTCGGCCACGGCCGTCAGGACGCGCTGGGGGTCGGGCGGCCACAGCAGCGGAGCGAGCAGGATGGTGACCGCCGCACCCGCCGCGGTCTCCCACACGCGGTCCAGGGCGTAGGCATCGGGGGAGGTGCTGGCAAAGACCAGGAGGGAGGACAGGGCGACCTGGATGTTGTTCGTGCCGCCGGCCCGCAAGACCATGCCGACGCCCAGGCCCAGGGCCACCACCAGGGTCAGGGTGAGGGTGGAGGGCTGCCACAGGTTGAGTACGCCGATCGCGATCAGCACGCCCGCCACGACCCCCAGGATCCGCTGGAGCGAGGTGCCCAGGGCCGTCATGGGATCGCCGCGCAGGGACACGAGGGGGACCATCGCCGCGAACACCGGCGGCTGGTCGGCACCCAGCCACAACGCGGCCTGCCAGGCCGCGGCCACGGTGACCACGATGCGCGCGGCGGCCGGCCCCTCGGTGCGCACGAGCTCCCGGGCCCGGTCTGCCCGCCCGGCCCGGTGCACCGGTGAGTCGGCGGGACCGGTCATCCGTCGAGCGGCCGCAGGCCGGTACGACGGGGCGCGGGATCCCTCCGCACGGGTGGGCACGAGGTCATGGGAGCCCCGATCGCGGGTCGATTGGGAAGGAGCCGGGGTGGCCGGGTGGACGGGTGAGCGGGTGACGGGGTGAACGGGGTGGCCGGGGTGGCCGGGTGAACGGGGTGGCCGGCAGGGACGGCGTCAGGAGCGGCGCGGTCCGCCGCCATCCTCGCGCGCACCGCTCAGCGCTGCCACCCGGAGCTCGCGCGGCTCTCCGGTGCGCCCGCCGCCGGCGGGACGGCCCGGTACCAGGGGGAGGAGGGCGGCCGGCTGCCGAGCGGCTCGGAGCCGGCCGGGGGAGCGGTCGTGACGTGCAGAGCGGCGTCCAGGCCGAGGACGGCGCCGACGGCCGTGCCGTCCTGTGAGGTCAGGGCCGCCGGCGCACCGGTGTAGTGCATCTGGGACTCGTACCAGGACGGTCCGCCGTCCGTGTCCGAAGCGCCGACCGTGCCCGCGCCCGCGCGGCCCGTGAGCAGGCTCCCCGCGACACCGACGGCGCCGTAGCCGCCCTCGCCGCCCCGCTCCGTGACCGGGGAGAACTCCGGCGCGGTACCGCCCGCGGTGGCCAGGCTCGTGGCGACGGTCCCCGTGCCGGGGTGGCGGAAGTACAGGGCGACGCCGTCGCCCTCGGCGCTCGCCGCGAGCGACCCGGTGGTCGCCGGCAGCCCGGTGGGGACGGGGGCGCCGAACGGGGCGTCCGGGGTCTGCTGGACCCAGGCCAGCACGCTCTGGGTCGTGACCGCGTACACGTGGCGCCGACCGGCCGCGTCCGTCGCGGTGACCGGGTCGCCCCGCAGGCCGGAGCCGCCCAGGGACTCCCAGGCGCCGAAGGTGCCGTCGGGCGCCGACTGGGTGCTGGCGCGCAGGGTGCGCCGGGAATCGCGGACGTAGACGGTCATCCGGCCGGTACGGTCCAGGGCCACCGCCGGTGCGCTGATCGCCGAGGTGCCGGCGATGTCCTCCGTGTCCGGGGTGCTCAGCGACAGCCACGGGCCGAAGGCGCCGTCCGGCGCTGCCTGGACGGAGTACACGAGCTCGCGTCCGTACTCCTGGGGCGTGCTGCCCAGGGTGGTCCGGGTGCCGAAGACCGCGACCCTGCCGTCGGGGAGCCGGACCGCCGTCGCTCCCGTGTCCATCCCGGTCCCGGCGAGGAACTGGGGGCCCTGCCAAGGGGCGTTGGGGCCGCTGCGCGACCAGTAGGCCATTCGTCCGTCCAACACGCCGAAGGCCCACAGCCGGCCGGACACGCCCTCGGTCATCCAGGAGGTGACATCGCCCCGGCCGTAGCGGATGGTCCGGCTCCAGCCGGAGCCGGCGGGCCGGGTCGCCGTCTTGCGGTCACCGCACCCGGCGGGGCTGCCGCACCAGTTCTCATGGTCGGACCAGGAGTAGGTCTTGAGGTAGCCGAGCTTCTCCTCGGCGGCCTGCGGGTCGAGCACCGGGGGCAGGGCGCTGTTGGGGTAGCTCACGTAGTTCTGGACCGAGAAGTGCGGCCGGTCCGTGGACTTCGCGTAGCGCTCGGCGGCGGCCTGCACGAAGCGGGCGCCGAACACGTGGTCCTGGTGGTCGAGGAAGACACCGCCGCCGGGCACCCGCCCGGGGGTCGGGTCCTGGGTCCGTATGGTGGTCGGCCGGTACAGGGCGAAGATCCCCGCGATGGCCTCCACGACCTGGTCCTTGTCGTACGAGAACCCGGGTTTGACCGGCGTCCCCGAGCTGAGCTGGGCCTCCAGGGCGGGGACCCGGCCGTCCCACAGTCCGCGCAGGCTGTCCGGACTGTCCCCCAGGATGGTGCGGGCTTCGCGCAGCTGCATCCACACCAGATTGACCTCGGGCCGCGCCACGAGGACGTCCACCTCGGCGCTCCCGCCGCCGAGGGTGGGTATGGAGCGGCGCTGCCAGGCGCTGGTGCGGTCGCCGGTGGCCATCTGTGCGTAGGCGGCGCGTATGCCGTTCTGCCGGGCCTCCGCGTAGGCGGCGTGGTCGGCCGGGACCGCGGGGTCCTGCAGGTGCGGGCTGTGGGCCTCGTTGCGGCCGTCGGACTCACCGGAGGTGAGGTAGACGGTGGTGACCTTGATGCCCGTCGATATGGAGCGGCTCAGGTCGGGGTTCATGAAGTAGAGGTCGTCGTCGGGGTGCGCGACGATCTGCAGAACCGTTCCCTCGGTCACGCTCGGGCGCAGCGCCGCCCCCGGGGCGGGCGACTCGGGCGTGGTCCCGTACCCGTAGGCCCAGGTCGTCACGCCGGCGGCGCCGACGGTGAGCGCGGCGAGCAGGCCCGCGATGCGGGTGCGGCTGGCCAGGGACATCTGCAACGCCTCGGGGATCGGTCGGTCGGGTGCGGGGCTGGGCTGCGGGGCGGTTCCGCGCCCCGTTGGCCCCACCGCTTTCCGGAGACGACCGGGCCCGATTATGCCTCGCACGTGTGTGCCTGACACACCGTCGGGTCGATTATCGGGTTGTATGGGATGCCTTGCCTCGATGGTGGGGATGAATGCTATTTGTCCGGATAAATGGAGCACCGGATCCCGCCCGCGTCTCACGCGCCAGGCCGGCCCGAGTCGCTGTCGCATTCCGGGCGCAATCGGTCGTACGCCCGGTCGATGCGCAGGTCGGCGGGGTGCGAGGTCCGCCCCTCACCCCTGACGGGGCATCGGCGACCGACGGCGAATCGCCCCGGCCGGCGGCGCGAGGGGACGCCGCCCGTGTGAGCGGATCCACATGACGCCCGCCGGGCCTGAGACGGGCGGGAAGCGCGCGCCCGTCACGCCGCCGGCCGCCCCGGATCGGTCGTACGGGGCGGCCGACGGCGAGCGACATGCGCCGCCCGGGGCAGGGGCCCGGCTGGGGCGTGTCGGCACCGACGGGCATCATTCGAGCCGTGGACATGAGACCGGAGCTTTTGCCCCCGCCCGTCAGCCGGCAGCGGCTGGAGGAGCTGAGTGCCGCGGTGGAGCGGATCGCTGAGCTGCTGGCCGCCCGGCCGCACATGGGCGGCGAGGCCATCGAGGCCCTCGCGGCCTTCAACGCGAGGACGGGTCACGACTACGCGGCTCTCGACTTCGCCGAGTACGGCGCAAGCAGAAGCCTGGAGGAGTTCGCGAGGGAGGCGGCCCGGCCGGCTCGCCCCGTGGTCGCGGACATCACCCGGGACGAACTCGTCGAGATCGTCCGCAGACTCTTGGCCGCCTCTGCGGAGAGCGACTTCTCTCTGCGGCTCCTGGAGGCGAACGTGGCACATCCCCGGGTGAGCGACCTGGTCTTCCAGCCCTCGGACAACCTTCAGGGCGCGTCTGCGGAGCAGATCGTCGACGAGGCTCTGGCGTACCGGCCGATCGCGCTCTGAGCCACGGCGCAAGCCCACGGGTGCTCTCCGCCGGTTGGCCGCCGTCGTACCGCACCGCCACGGCGGCGCCGGAACCAGGTGACCGGCGCTCCGGCCGGCAGGCCCCAGTCGAAGCTCACCCAGGGTGCGGACCAGCCCTGCTGGGCCTGTCGGGTCGTCGGCCGGTGTCCCGGCGAAGCCTCCGAACCGCGGGCCGGCGCGCTGCGCGACGGACCCGACCCCCGGGACCCGGTCCGAGGGGCCGAGGGGCCGGGTGGCCGGGTGGCCGGGTGGCCGTGCGTCCGGCTTCTCGCACGGCCGGCCGGGCAGCTTGACCTCAACTCTGGTCGAGGTCCTACCGTCGGCTCCGATGGCCGTCGGACGAGGGGGGAGCACCATGAGCCGTGTTGCCGGAGCCGCCGCGCGGCGGGCGGTCGTACTGGGACCGGGCGGTCCGGTGGGTACGGCCTGGATGGCGGGCCTGGCCGGAGGGCTGCGCCGCGCCGGGGTCGACCTCGGCGGAGCCGAGCTCGTCGTGGGCACGTCGGCCGGTGCGATCGTCGGCGCACTGCTGGCCACCGGCCGGGATCCCGGTCGGCTCGCCGCCCCGGGGGCCGCGACCGGTCCGGCCGCTCCCGCGGCACGGGCGGACGCGGCCCGGCTCGGTTCCGTGTTCGCCGTGCTGGGCGAAGCCTGCCTGGAGCCGGGGGAGGCCCGGCGGCGCGTGGGCCGGATCGCCCTGGACCACGCCGCCTCGGCGTCCGGTCCCGACGCCGAGCGGGCACTCCTCGCAGGCCGGGCCGCGCTGATCGGCGCCCATGACTGGCCGGAGCGCCGGCTGCTGATCACCGCAGTGGACGCGGCCACCGGTGAGCCCGTGGTGTGGGACCGCACGAGCGGCGTGCCGCTGGTGCAGGCCGTGGCCGCGAGCAGTGCCTTCCCCGGCGCCGAACCGGCCGTCGCCGTCGGAGGGTGCCGGTACATGGATGGCGCCCTGCGCGCGGGGGCCAATGCGGACCTCGCGGACGGGGCCCGCACGCTGGTCGTCGTCGCGCCCATGGCGCACTTGTTCCCCAGTGAGCCGCTCGCAGCGCAGCCCGAGCCGGCCGGGGCGCGGACCGTCGTGACCCTCGTACCCGACCCCGACGCGGTCCGCGCGTTCGGACCGGACCTGCAGGACCTGGCGTACTGGGAGCCGGCGTACCGGGCGGGCCTCGCCCAGGCGGGCGCCGCGGCCGAACGGCTCCGCCCGGTGTGGAACACGGCAACCGGCACCGCCTGACCACCGTCGCCGCCGCCGGCCCTGGCTCCGCACCGTCCCCACCTACCCGGTGGGCCGGCCCTCAGGTCACAAGGCCCTCAGGCCAGCCGCTCGTACGGCAGTCCGGTCGCCCGAGCAGCGCACGGGCCGAACCCGCAGGCCGGGGCGGTACGTTCCGCATCCCGTCGGGTCCGCCGTCTATCCCGTCCGGGCCACGGATGGGAGCCTGAACGTGCCGCTCAGCCGAGCGCGGGCGCGCCCACCCTCCCCCCGGAACGGGCCGACACGGCCCGCGCGCCCCTGCAGTCGACCCGCCAGCAAGGGAGTTCACCGCATGCAGACCCGATTGGCCGACGATGCGCGCAAGCGAGTGGTGTGGGGGACAGCCCTCGTCCTGACCGCCGTCACCGCGCTGCTCGGCGCGGGGCCCGGGGCCGCGAAGGCCACCGCCCTGCCCGCCCCGCCCGTACCCGCCTTGTCCTGGGGTCCCTGTTCCGACGACCAGGGCGACGGCTTCGAGTGCGCGACCGCCCAGGTGCCGCTCGACTACCGGCGGCCCACCGGAGCCACGATCCCGCTGGCCGTCACCCGGCACCTCGCGGCCGACCCGGCCCACCGCACCGGTGTCCTGGTGCTGCACCCGGGCGGACCCGGCAACTCGGGCGTGAACTTCGCCCGCGACAGCTACGAGGCGCTCCCCGCCGCCCTCCGCGACGGCTTCGACGTCGTCGGGTACGACATGCGGGGCGTGGCGCGCAGCGGCCAGGTGGAGTGCTGGAACGACACGGAGTACGCGGCCGCCGTCGACGCCGCGCGCGGAGTCCCCGGACCGGGCGCCCTGCAGACCGCGATCCGGCAGGGCGGGGAGTTCGCCGCCGCCTGCCGGGAACGCTCGGGCGGCCTCGTGCCGTTCATCGGCACCGCGTCGAACGCCAAGGACCTCGACCTGCTGCGCCAGGCCCTCGGCGAGGAGACGCTCACCTTCTACGGCCGCTCCTTCGGCAGCTACGTAGGCACCGTGTACGCCGCACAGTTCCCGCGGCGCGTGCGCGCCATGGTCCTGGACGGGGCCTACGACCCGCGCCGCTACGCCGACGTGCCCTACGCCTACGACGCCGCGCAGTTCACCGCCCTGGACGGAGCGGTCGGCCGGTTCCTCGACTGGTGCGCACAGAACGCCACCACCTGCGGATTCGGTGGGGGCGAACCCCGTCGGGCCTTCGAGAAGCTCAAGCGGGACCTCGACGCCGATCCGGTCATCACGGCGAGCGGGCGCCCGGCCACCGGCTACACCCTTGCCTACCGGCTGATGTTCAACATCAACTCGGGCAAGGAGATCTGGCCCTACCTGGGCGAGGCCCTTGCCCTGGCCCAGGCCCACAAGACCTCCTTCCTCCTCTCACCCCCCTCGCCCGCGTCCTTCGACTTCCTCAACGTCAACATGGCCGTCGAGTGCGCCGACCGCGTCTACCCGGCCGGCCGCCTCCTCCTGGGCGCCGTGGTCGGTGCGGAGTCCGCCTCGGCGCCCCTGCTCGGGCCGCCCATCGGCCTGGGACCGCCCACCTACGACCACAACCACGCGCCCACCTGCGCGCAGTGGCAGGCGGAACGCCCCAGTCGCTACGAGGGCTCCTACCGGGCGGCCGGCTCCGCCCCGATCCTGGTCCTCGGGACGACCGGGGACCCGGACACCCCGTACCGGGACGCCGTGACCCTGGCCGCGACGCTGGACGCCGGCCGGCTCCTGACCTTCGACGCCGAGGGGCACACCGGCTACAACCGGAGCGAGTGCGTCAGCGCGCTCGTCAACGCCTACCTGTCCACCCTGGCCCTGCCCGCCCGGGGCACCGTCTGCGCGGACGAGACACCCCCGGAACCCCTGGCCCGCCGCACCACCGCCCCCACCCCCGTCGACGAGACGAAGGACGTGATCCCGACCCTGCACTGACACCGGCCGCCCCGGTCAGGCTCCCGCGGTGGGGGAGGCGGTGCGGGACAGGCGGGCGAGGTAGGAGGGCAGGCCTGTCGCGTCCTCGGCGGCCCAGCCCACGTAGCCGTCGGGGCGGATCAGGAAGACGCCCTTGCCGTACGGCTCGTACGGTCCGATCCGGTGGACACGGACGAACTCCGTTTCCACCGGAGGCAGTTCGGCGTCCGTGCCGACGGCGAGCAGGGTGAAGTGGGGGCCCCGGAACAGGTCGAAGAGCCTGCGGCCGTCCGGGAGCGGTCCGTCGGGTGCCCGGTCCCCGGCTTCCAGGGCGCCCGCGGCTCCCTCGGAGAGGGGGCCTCCCCGGTAGCCCAGGCCGAGCTGGCGGGTGGCGCCGCCGCGCTCCGCCTGGCCGCGGTGGATCCGCGTGGACAGCCCCAGTACGTCCGCGGCGACGGGCCGGCGCTCCTGCTCGTAGGTGTCCAGGAGCGCGGGGTCCGCGCCGTGGCGCAGTACCTGTCCGAGCTTCCAGCCGAGGTTGTAGGCGTCCTGCACGCTGGTGTTCAGGCCCTGGCCCCCGGCGGGGGAGTGCACGTGGGCCGCGTCCCCCGCGAGCAGCACCCGGCCGGCGCGGAAGCGGTCGGCGAGGGCGGCGCGCGGCCTGAAGTCGGAGGCCCACCGGACCTCGGCGACGTCCTGCGCGCTCAGGTGGGTCAGCGCGGCCACCGCGGCGGGGATGTCGAGATCGTCGGTCCGCGCGACGAACTGGTGCTCGTCGGTTCCCGGCAGCGGGCACAGCGCGGCGTAACCGCCGTCCGGGCCCGGGAAGAGGTGCCAGTGGTCGCGGTCCAGCGCCCCGGGGCGCAGCCGGACGTCGGCGACGACCATCGGGGCGGGGTCCACGGTCTCACCGGTCATGCCGATGTCCAGGGCCTTTCGGACGGTGGAGCGGCCGCCGTCGGCGGCGACCAGGTAGGCGGCGCGCAGCGTACTGCCGTCCGAGAGGTGTGCGCTGACCCCGGCGGCGTCCTGCTCGAAGCCGGTCAGGGCCGTGCCGAAGCGGACCCGGCCGCCGAGCCCGGTGAGGCGCTCGAACAGGATCTCCTGGGTGCGCCACTGGGGCAGCAGCCGGGCGCGCGGATGCGGCTCGGTGTCCGTGGGTCCGCCGACGTCGCCGTCGCCGAGCATGTCGTGCTCGCCCACGGCCCGGCCGTCCTGCCAGATCTGCCCGATGGGTGCGTGCGCACTGGCCTCGCGCACCGAGCCCCCCACGCCGAGGTCGTCGAAGACCTCGAGGGTCCTGGGCTGAAGGCCCTTGCCCCGTGAGCCGGGGAAGAGGGTGTCGGCCCGCTCGACGACCAGGGCGCGGACGCCGCGGCGGGTGAGGTCCAGGGCCAGGGCCAGCCCGGTGGGGCCGGCGCCGACGACGAGGACGTCGGGAGCCCGGTTCTCCGTGGCCCCGTTTTCCTTAACGCTGTTAAGTTCGGTCATGGGTACGAGAATGTGCTTAACGCTGTTAAGTTGTCAAGGTGGTGAGAGAAGAACGAGAAGCGAAACCCGAACGGGCCCGGCTCGACCGCGCGACGGTGGCCTCCACCGCCCTGCGGCTGCTCGGAGACGTGGGCCTGGAGGGGCTGACCCTGCGGGCCATCGCCAAGGAGCTCGACGTCAAGGCACCTGCCCTCTACTGGCATTTCAAGGACAAGCAGGCCCTGCTCGACGAGATGGCCACCGAGATGTTCCGCCGGATGACCGCGGACCTGGACGCGGCCCGCCCGCCCGACGACTGGTCCCAGGCCCTGGAGGCCGCCATGCGGGGCCTGCGGGGACACCTGCTCCGCTACCGGGACGGCGCCAAGGTCTACAGCGGTACGCACTTCACCGACATGAGCTACGCCGCTCCGATGGAGGCCCATCTGCGGACGCTCGTCGCGGGCGGCTTCACGGCCGCGGGGGCGGCCCGGGCCTGGTTCACCGCGTACAGCTACACCATCGGCTACGTCATCGAGGAGCAGTCGATGGGCCCGCTGCCCGGCTCGGACGGCGAGGGCTACGACCTGGAGGCCCGCGCCGAACGGCTCGCGGACTACCCGCTGGCGGCCGAGGCGGGCCCGGAGATGTTCCGCGATCAGGACGCGGGCTTCGAAGCGGGGCTCGCCGCGGTGCTCGCGGGCATCGCCACGACCCTGCTCCCGCCGGCGGCGCGGGCCGCCCCGCAGGGCCGGTAGGACCCCGCGAACCCGTCAGGGGGTCGGGGCCGCGACCGCCGCGCCCCGCACCTCGCGCCGGGGCGCGGCCGCCGGCGCGGTCACCATGACGGCGGCGACTCCGGCGCCCAGGAGCATGATGCCGGCCGCCCACCAGAGGGCGACCCCGAAGCCGTGCACCACGCCCTGTGCCTCGACCAGCCGCTGGGCCGCGGCCGCGGAGGCGGAGGCGCCGTCGGCGGCCGCGGCCGGCCCCGCGAGGTGCGAGGCGACGTAGGCCGTCGCGGCCGTGCTCGCGATGGTGTTGAGGAGCGCCGTCCCGATCGCCCCGCCCACCTGCTGCGCCGTGTTGACCGTGGCCGAGGTGATCCCGGAGTCCCTGCGGGCCACGCCCTGGGTGGCCGTCGACATCACGGGCATGAAGACCAGGCCCATGCCGAACCCGAGGACCAGCATGGCGGGGAGCACGTCCGTCGCGTAGGAGGAGTCGACCGTCAGCCGCGTGAGCAGGACCAGCGCCAGGGTGGCCAGGAGCAGTCCGGGAACGATCAGCCGGCGCGGGGCGAGCCGGTCGAGGAAGCGGGCCGAGACCTGCGTCGCACCGGTGATGATCGCCAGGGTCATGGGGAGGAAGGCCAGCCCGGTCCTCACGGGGGAGTAGCCGAGGACCAGCTGGAAGTAGTACGTCATGAACAGGAACAGCGCGAACAGGCCGATGGTGGCCAGCGCCATGGTGAGGAGGCAGCCGGCCCGCGTCCGGTCCCTGATGATGTGCGGGGGCAGCATGGGATCGCTCGCCCGCGTCTGCCACCAGGCGAAGACGGCCAGCAGGACGGCCCCTCCGGCCAGGAGGCCGATGACCATGCCGTCGGACCAGCCCCGCGGTTCGGCCTCGCTCAGCCCGTACACGAGGGCCACGAGTCCGCCGCACCCGAGGACCGCTCCCGGAACGTCGAGCTTCGCCCCCGTACGCCCCGTGCCGCGCAGGACGGCGAAGGCGCCGAGGATCGCGATCGCGGCGATGGCCACGTTGACGTAGAGGCACCAGCGCCAGTTCAGGTACTCGGTGAGCAGGCCTCCGGCGATCAGGCCCACGGCTCCGCCGCCGCTCGCGATCGCCGCGAACACGCCGAAGGCCTTGGCGCGTTCCCTGGGGGTGTCGAAGGTGGTGGCCAGCAGCGACAGGGCGCACGGTGCGAGGAGCGCCGCGAAGACGCCTTGCAGCGCCCGGGCCGCGAAGAGCATCCCCGGACCGCCCGCCGCGCCGCCCAGGGCGGAGGCGACGGCGAAACCGCCGAGCCCGATGACGAAGGCCCGCCTGCGGCCGATGAGGTCCGCGATGCGCCCGCCCAGCAGGAGCAGCCCGCCGAAGGCCAGCGAGTAGGCGGTGATCACCCATTGCCGGTTGCCGTCCGACATCCCCAGATCGCGCTGGGCGGAGGGGAGCGCGATGTTCACGATGGTGGCGTCGAGGACGACCATCAGCTGGGCCAGTCCGATGACCGCCAGCGCCCACCAGCGCCGGGGGTCGGGCGGGCCGGACGGTGCGCCGCCGTCGGCGGGCCGGGGTGCGGCGTCGGGCATCGGGCTGCCGGGTGAGGTTCCGCTGGCGGACGTCATGCAGTCAGCCAAACACGGATCGTGAGGTTCAGCCCGCCTGGAGATCCGGCGGTGGGACCCGGCGGCTCCAGCCGGAACGGCCGGACGGGTGAGCGGGCCGGCGGAGCCGGTGGGGGCGGTGGAGGTGGAGGCGGTGGAGCCGCTGGGACCGGTGGAGCCCGACGGGCGGGCCCGCCCGGCCCGGCAGGCCCGTCCGCGCACCGGGTTGCGCAACCGGCGCGGCACGCGGGACGTCCGGTAGGGCGGCCGACGCCCGCTGTTGCCGGACATGGAGCCGCCGCAGGACCGTGTACAGGGCGGCGGTGACCACGCTGGCGGCGCACCAGGCGCCGAGGACGACGAGGATCGTGCTGAGGACGGCCACGGGGACTCCTCGGGTGTGAACGGCACCGCCTGGGCGAGCCGGGCAAGTGGTTGCTCGCCGTGACGGTCCACTACCCGGAGGAGGCGGACTTCACGCCCGCCGTCACCCCACCTCCACGGCCGCCGCGCAACCGTGACCGCCCCCTCCAAGCCACCGCCGTGCCCGCCCGCGCCACGCAACCGCCGTGCCCGCCGCCGTCACCGCCGCCGGGCGCCCGCTGCCGCTACGGCGCGATCGGCAGCTGCCGCTTGTGCTCGGTCAGCCGGTAGCGGCGCACGATCGTGTCGAAGGCCTGCTCCCCGACCGGCTTGCCCTCCAGGAAATCGTCGATCTCGTCGTACGTCACGCCCAGCGCGTCCTCGTCGGCCTTGCCCGGGTCCAGGGTCTCCAGGTCCGCCGTCGGCGTCTTCCAGACCAGCTCGGCCGGTGCGCCCAGGGCGTCGGCGCAGGCGCGTACCCGGCGCTTGGTCAGCCCGGTCAGCGGCACCACGTCCGCCGCGCCGTCGCCGAACTTCGTGAAGAACCCGGAGACCGCCTCGGCGGCGTGATCGGTGCCGACGACCAGGCCGTCGTGCGCGCCGGCCACCGCGTACTGGGCGACCATGCGCTGGCGTGCCTTGATGTTGCCCTGGACGAAGTCCTGGTGGCGGGCGTCCCGGAATACGGTCCCGCCCGCCAGGGAGGCGGCCAGCGCCGCGTCGCTCGCGGGCTTCACGTCCACGGTCAGCACCCGGTCGGCGTTGATGAAACCGAGCGCCAGCTGCGCGTCCCGCTCGTCGGCCTGGACCCCGTAGGGCAGACGCATGGCGTAGAACGTCGCCTCGTGCCCGGCCGCCCGGACCCGCTCCACGGCGAGCTGGCAGAGCCGGCCGGCCGTGGTGGAGTCCACCCCGCCGCTGATCCCGAGCACCAGGGAGCGCAGGCCGGTGGAGGTGAGCCGCTCGGCGAGGAACGCCACCCGGCGCTCGATCTCCTGCCCGGCGTCGAAGCTTTCGGCCACCAGGAGCTCCCGGGCGATCTCCTGCTGCAGGGCGGTGGACGCCGGCTGGCTCACGGTTGCTCCTCATGATGGTGGGTCGGTCCGCGGTACGACGGGGTGCGATGCGGTGCGCTGTCCCGCCGACCCTAACCGAGCGCACGGGTGAGCCGCGTCTCACCCTCGCGGCGGCGCTTGTCTATGCAACGAGTTGCATACAAGGATCGGGGCATGGCACTTGAGCACGCGATCCTCGTCTCCCTGCTGGAGCAGCCGGGGTCCGGATACGAACTGGCCCGCCGGTTCGACCGGTCCATCGGCTACTTCTGGACCGCGACCCACCAGCAGATCTACCGCGTGCTGAGCCGGATGGAGGGCGACGGGCGGCTCGACGTCCGCGAAGTGCCGCAGCGGACCCGCCCGGACAAGAAGGAGTACTCCGTCACCGAGGCCGGCCGCGCCGCCCTCTCGGCCTGGCTCCACGAGCCGATCCAGCCCGACACCGTCCGCCACGAGCTCGCCGTGAAGATCCGCGGCGCGGCCTTCGACGATCCGGCCGCCCTGATCCGCGAGGTCGAGCGGCACCACCGGACCCACGCCGACCGGCTCACGCACTACCTGGCGGGAGAGCTCCGCGACTTCACCGGACCGCAGGCCCCGGCCGCGGACCCCGCCGACGCCGGACGGGAGCTCCAGCACGTCGTGCTCCGCGGCGGCATCGCCTACGAGCGCATGCAGCTCGCCTGGCTGGAGGACGTACTGGCCACCCTCCACCGCCTGGCATCCCCCTGACCCGGCCCCGCCGAGCCCCCTCCCGCTCCCTCCCCTCCTTCGTCACCCCGCATCCTCCGCATCCTCCGACCGGAAGGCGAACGCCCATGAGCGACCAGCTGCTGTTCAACCCGCGCACCTACGACCCCGCGCACTTCGACCCCGAGACCCGCCGCCTGCTGCGCGCGACCGTCGACTGGTTCGAGGAGCGCGGCAAGCGCCGGCTGATCGAGGACTACCGCACCCGCGCCTGGCTCGGCGACTTCCTCGCCTTCTCCGCGAAGGAGGGCCTCTTCGCGACCTTCCTGACCCCGGAGCCGGCCGTCGGCCAGGACGGTCCTGACAAGCGCTGGGACACCGCGCGCATCGCGGCCCTCAACGAGATCCTCGGCTTCTACGGCCTCGACTACTGGTACGCGTGGCAGGTCACCATCCTCGGCCTCGGCCCCGTCTGGCAGAGCGACAACGCCGCCGCCCGCGACCGCGCCGCGCAACTCCTCGACGCCGGCGAGGTGTTCGCCTTCGGCCTGTCCGAGAAGACCCACGGCGCCGACATCTACCACACGGACATGCTGCTGGAGCCCGACGGCTCCGGAGGCTTCCGGGCCACCGGCTCGAAGTACTACATCGGCAACGGCAACGCCGCCGGACTCGTCTCCGTCTTCGGCCGCCGCACCGACGTCGAGGGCCCCGACGGCTACGTCTTCTTCGCCGCGGACAGCCGCCACCCCGCGTACGAGGTGGTGAAGAACGTGGTCGACTCCTCGAAGTACGTCAGCGAGTTCCGCCTCACGGACTACCCGGTCGGCGCCGAGGACGTCCTGCACACCGGCCGCGCCGCCTTCGACGCCGCCCTCAACACCGTCAACGTCGGCAAGTTCAACCTCTGCACCGCCTCGATCGGCATCTGCGAGCACGCGATGTACGAGGCCGTCACCCACGCGCAGGGCCGCATCCTCTACGGGCGTCCCGTCACCGCCTTCCCGCACGTGCGCCGCGAGCTGACCGACGCGTACGTCCGCCTCGTCGGGATGAAGCTGTTCAGCGACCGCGCCGTCGACTACTTCCGCTCCGCGGGCCCCGACGACCGCCGCTACCTCCTCTTCAACCCGATGACCAAGATGAAGGTGACCACGGAGGGCGAGAAGGTCATCGACCTGATGTGGGACGTCATCGCGGCCAAGGGCTTCGAGAAGGATACCTACTTCGCCCAGGCGGCCGTCGAGATCCGCGGCCTGCCCAAGCTGGAGGGCACCGTCCACGTCAACCTGGCGCTCATCCTCAAGTTCATGCGCAACCACCTGCTGGAACCGGCCGAGTACGCCCCCGTCCCCACCCGCCTCGACGCGGCCGACGATGCCTTCCTCTTCCGTCAGGGCCCGGCCCGCGGGCTGGGATCCGTACGGTTCCACGACTGGCGCCCCGCTTACGAGGCGTACGCCGCCCTGCCCAACGTCGCCCGGTTCCGCGCCCAGGCCGACGCCCTCTGCGCGTTCGTGGAGACCGCCGCCCCCGACGAGGAGCAGAGCCGGGACCTCGACCTCCTCCTGGCGGTCGGCCAGCTCTTCGCCCTGGTCGTGCACGGCCAGCTCGTCCTGGAGCAGGCCCGCCTGACCGGACTGGACGAGGACGTGCTCGACGAGCTGTTCGCCGTCCTCGTACGGGACTTCTCCGCGCACGCCGTCGAACTGCACGGCAAGGACTCCGCCACCGCCGACCAGCAGGCCTGGGCGCTGGGCGCGGTCCGCCGCCCGGCCGTGGACGCCGACCGCTCGGCGCGGGTGTGGGCGCGGGTGGAGGCCCTGGCGGGGGCGTATGAGATGAAGCCCTGACATCAGGTCACCAGGTTGGTCGGCGCCCTGCGGAACGATCAGCTGCGGGACGCCCACGGCGGCGGCGGTGAGCATGGTGCCGGAGCCGCCGTGGTGCACGATCGCGTCCGCGGTGTCCAGCAACTGGGCCGGCGGCACCCAGGGCAGCGCCCGGACATTGCGGGGAAGCGTACCGAGCGCGCTCAGATCGGTGTCGCCGACGGCCAGCAGGAAATCGGCGTCGACGGCAGCGGCCTCGGAGACGACCCGGGCCACCGGGGCGACGCCCGCGAACGCGGTCACCACGGTCCCGAGGGTGATGGCTACCCGCGGCCGGGACCCGCGGGCCAGGAGATCGCGCGGTACGGAGCCGGCGCCGTTGTGCGGCACGTACCGGACGCGCCAGCCGGTGCCGCCCCCGCCCAGGCAGGGCGGGACGACGTCGAGGACGGTGTGGGTGGCGGGGCCGTCGACCCGGCGCTCCGCGTACTCGTCCGCGAGCAGGCCGCCGAGCCGGGCGACCATGCCGGAGCCGGGCATCACGCCGAAGTTGTGGACCACGGCCGGTATGCCGAGGGCCGCGGAGACCAGGGGCGCGGCGGCCTGGAAGGCGGCGTGGACGATGACGTCGGGCCGCCAGGGGCCGGCGAGGGCGAGGAGGTCGTCGATGGTGACCCGGCCGTGTTCGGCGAAGCCGGCCGAGGCGAGCCGCTCGGTCTCCTCGGCATTCTTGGCGTCCGTGATGAACTCCAGGTCCGGGGCCCCGAACCACTGCTCGGTCAGGGTTCCTTGAGGGTTCTGGCACAAGGTCGAACGAACCCGCTCCTGAGTCGGTTTCCATGGAGATGGTCGAATGTCAGCCGATTCCCGAGTCCATCCGGCTTGCCGGAGGCGGGCGTTGAGCATTCGTTCAGTCCGCTGTCATCGCCGCGCGTTATGGTGGACCGGCGGGGTACGCCGAGGGGGATCCGGCCGGCCGGGCGGATCGCGGCGTACCGCGGGAGCGAGTGGGGGAGACCCATGACCACGGCGGCATTCAGGAACAAGGCACGGCTGCGGTACTCGATCGCCTTCGTCGGGTACGCGGACCTCGAAGGGGAGATCGAGGGCATCTCGCACCAGGACCTGCGCGGGGACAACTACTACCAGGACCTGCCCGAGCCCGCGGACTGGACCGGCGCCCTGCGCGGCATCCAGCACCGCAAGGACGCGGAGCGGCAGGTCGTCAACCTCCTCGCCGACGCGGTCTACCGCCACATCGGCTGCCGGAACACGGCGGAGTACCGGACCCGGATCGCCGCCGTCCGCAAGGGCACCGTCGACCTGTACTCCGACATGGGCCCGTGCCACTCCTGCCGGTCCGTGATCAAGGACTTCCGCCGTGACTTCCCGGCCCTCGCCCTCACGGTCCGCTACCGCAACGCCCTGTTCGGCGGCGGCACGGCGCAGCTCCTCCAGGCGGGCGACGGGCTGTACGGGGCCTACGGCATCGGCGACGCCGAGCAGGGGGACGGAGGCCAGTGGGTCAAGGTCTACCCCGGCAGCCCGCTGGCCGCGGTCACCGCCACCTTCGACGCCAAGGTCGCGGGCCCCGACGGCTACCGGTTCCAGGGCACGGTCACGGCCGTCGACCAGCAGCCCCGCGCCCCCTTCCTGTACCCGGCGCCCAGTGGCACCGCGGCCCTCCTCGACGAGGTGGCCGCCGTCCTGGACCAGGTCGCGGACCGCATCCGCGACACGATGGCGCCCGGACAGCAGATGCGCCCCCAGTCCTTCCGCCAGTGGATCCGCGGCATCGACCAGGGCACCGTGCGGCTCCTCGGGGAGCGCGGGCCCAGCCAGGCCGGCCGGGCCGCGCTGGCGGCCTTCGTGACCGACTTCCCCAAGGTACGGATCGAGGTGACCTACGCGGCTGCGGCCGCGCAGGCCGACGGGTGCGGCTACGCCGACGCCACCGCGCGACCGGGCGGCACCTGGCTGAAGGTCTTCCCGGCCGCCCGCTGAGCCCGGCCGCCCGCCGGGCCCGGCGCCCGCTGAGCCCGGCGACGCGCGGCCCGGCCGTCAGGCCTCGGGCGGGCCCTGCACGAGGAGGCGGGCCGCGACGTGATCGGCGCGGTCCAGCTCCTCCGACGCGTCGATGTAGCCGTAGGCGTCGTCGCCCACGGGGATCCGCAGCGGCGTGGGGCCCTCGGACGCCACGATGTCCAGGACCCGTTCGGCGAAGTACTCGGGGCGCCCGGTCTCGGGGCTCTCCGCGAGACCGCGGGCCCCTTCGAGCATCTCGCGGTTGGTGGCGTCGTACGCGGGCACCCGGTGGGCGGCCTCGGCCATCGAGGTGCCGTAACGCGTCGCGAACATGCCCGGTTCGATGACGGTGACCCGGATGTTGTGCGGAGCCGCCTCCATGGCGAGCGTCCGGCTCATGCCTTCGAGGGCGTGCTTCCCCGCGGTGTAGGCGGCCAGGCCGGGGAAGGCCAGACGGCCGACCACCGAGGAGACGTTGAGGATGTGGCCGTGCCCCTGGGCCCGCATCAGCGGGAGGACGAGCCGCGCGAGCCGCCAGGGGCCGACGACCAGCGTCTCCAGCTGGTCGCGCAGTTCGGCGTCCGAGACCTCCTCGACGGCGCCGAACAGCCCTACCGCGGCGTTGTTCACGAGGATGTCGATGCCGCCCAGGCGTTCCACGGCGGTGCGGACGGCCTGCTCGCAGGAGGCCTCGTCCCGCAGTTCGAGCGGGACCGGGACGATGCGGCCGGGCCAGGCGGCGGCCAGATCCTCCAGGTCGGCGGTCTTGCGGGCGGTGACGGCCAGTTCGTCCCCGGCCCGGGCCGCCGCGGTGGCCAGTGCGTGCCCGAGCCCCGAAGAGCATCCCGTGACCAGCCAGCGTCGTCCCATGGTTCCCCCGTGATGGCCGAGTTGCCCCTGATGGTGGCGGCAGTTCATGTTCGGGGCGCCTCCGGTCCGGGGTCATCCCCGCTGCGGGGGCGCGCGGAGGCGCGCAGGCGCACGTCGGGGCGCGCACGCGCCCCGCCGCCGGGGCCGGACGCTCAGGCCGCCGGACCACCGCTCGCCCGGGCGGCGCGGCGTAGCCGGGACCGGGCCGGATCCTGCGCGGAGTGCGCGACGGTGCCGGTGTGTTCCAGCGGGTTCGGGCGCACGAAGAGGGTGACGGTGACCTTCTCGGTGAACCCGTTGCGCCGCATCATCGCGGCGGAGGCCGCGTTGCCGCTCTCCACATCGGTGATGATCCGGGACGCCCCCGCGGCGAAGAGCGCGGCGCAGCAGTGCTCGACCAGGGAGCTCGCGACGCCCCGGCCCCGTGCGCGCTCCTCCAGCGCGATCCACTCCAGGTAGCCCCAGTCCTCCCGCTCGTCGTAGGACAGCGACCCGAGGACGAATCCGAGCAGCCCCTCCTCGTCGCGGGCGATCCAGCAGGCGTCCGGCTGGGCGTCCCAGTGCGCGGCCACCGACGACAGGGACCAGGAGGTGTAGGGCATCGCCTTCACGTCGAAGGACCGGTAGCCGAGATCGAGAACGGCATCGAGGTGGGTCAGACGCAGGGGGAGGATCTCGACTTCACTCATGGAGTCGATGATGACATAGCCGGATATGTCATCCCGTCACCTTGCGGAGAGGGGCTCGGAGTCCGCCTCCGGCTCGCGGCCGGGCGCCGGATCCAGGCCCGGGTTCGGATTCGGGTTGGGGTTCGGCTCCGGGATCGCGTCCTGGCTCTTCGGGCCGCGGGCGAGTACGTAGAGGAACAGGACGCCCATGACGGCCACCCCCGCCCACATGGCCTGCTGCCATCCCTCGACGAAGGACTGCCGGGCGGCGTCGACGAGTTCATGGGCCCGGGGGCCCGCACCCTCCGCGGCCCCGACGGCGTTGGCGACGCCCTCCCGCGCGGCGTCCGCCGCACCCCGGGGGAATCCGTGGAGCCGCTCGTCCACGGCGTCCCGGTAACCGGCCGACAGCAGCGCCCCGAGCAGGGCCACGCCGAGCGCGGTGCCGAACTCGCGGGTGACGTCGTTGAGAGCGGAGGCGACGCCCTGGTGCTCCCGCGGCAGCGAGCCGGTGATGGCCTCGGTGGAGGGCGTCATCGCCAGACCCATGCCGACGCCCATGGCGAGCATGCCCGGGAGGACGGACGGGTAGCCGCCGCCGACGGAGACGATGCCCGCCATGAGGGCGAGGCCGGCTCCGGCCAGCAGGATGCCGGTCGCCATGGTCGCGCGGGCACCGGCGCGCACGGCCAGCCGGGGAGCCAGACCGGAGGCGAGCATCATGGCCACGGCCATGGGCATCAGGGCGAGCGTGGACCGGATGCCCGACCAGCCGAGGACGGCCTGGAAGAAGGGGAAGAGCACCACGAAGATCCCCGCCTGCACGCCGAAGACCGTGAGGAGGGTGAGCGAGCCGCCGGCCAGTCCCCGCTCGCGGAACAGCCGTACGTCGAGCAGCGCGGCCTCGCGGAGCCGCAGCTCCCAGGACACGAAGGCGACGGCGGCGAGCAGTCCGACGGCGAGGCCCGTCAGGGTGGCGGGACCGGACCAGCCGCGCTCCGGCCCCTCCTGGAGGGCGAAGATCAGGCCGACCGCGGCGACGACGGAGGTCAGCGCCCCGACGGTGTCGAAGGAGTGCTTCGGCACCTCGCGGGAATCGGGGATCGCGCGCAGCGACATCACGAGGGCCACGAGGACCAGGGCGACGGGCAGGACGAAGAGGTAGCGCCAGTTCGACACGTCGACGAGCGCCGCGGAGAGGAACATGCCGAGGATGCCGCCGCCTCCGGCGACTCCGGTCCACACGCCGATGGCCCGGCCGCGCTGGTCCTCCGGGAAGGTGGAAGTGATCACGGCGAGGGTGATGGGCATGATCATCGCGGCGCCCACTCCGCTGAGCAGGCGGGCGGCGAGCATGACCTCCACCGAGGGGGCGAGACCCGCGAGCGCGCTCGCGATGCCGAAGACGGCCAGGCCCGCGATCAGCGCGGGCTTGCGGCCCAGCCGGTCCCCGAGCGCACCGAGCGGGAGCAGGAGCGCGGCCAGGGTGAGGGTGTAGAGGTTGATCATCCACAGGACGGTGCTCTGCGAGGCGCCGAACTCGACGGCGAGGTCGGGCTGGGCGACGTTCAGTCCGGAGACCGAGGCGATCACGGCCATCAAGGCGATGCACACGGTGATCAGAACGGTGCGCAGCCGGCGCGGATCCGGGCCGTCGTCTCCGCGGGCGGGGTCTGGCGCTTCGGGGACCGCGGCCCCTGCGGGCTGGTTCGTACTCATGGCTTCCTCTCGGAAAAGGGCATGCGGAAGGCAGCGCCGGACCGGGTCCGGCGCTGCCGGTGAAGGGGGAGGGGGAGGGATGGGGGTGGTCAGGCGCCAGGGGCGCCCGAGTGCCTGCTGCCCGTCAGGCGAGGGTGGTGGCGGAGGCCGTGCCGTTCCCTGCCGCAGCGAGGGCCGCGACCGCGGCGTCGGTGTCGGCGACGGCGAGCAGGGCGTTGATGTGTGCGCCCGCCAGCGCCCCGGCCGCGGCCGAGGCCCCGACCTGGGCCAGCGGGTCGGTGACGTTGCCGGCCACCCACACCCCCGGCACGTCGGTGGCGCCGGCCGGGCCGGAGACGAAGCTGCGGCCGCCGCCGGGCAGGTTCTCCATCGGCAGGCCCAGGCCCGCCAGCCCCTCGGTGCGGGCCACGAGCGTGGTCGCCACCGCGAGGATGCGGCGGGCGATGACCCGCCCGTCCGTCAGCCGGAGGCCCCCGATGCCGCCGTCCCCGTCCTCCACGACCTCTTCGACCGGGGTGTCGACGACCCGGATGCCGCGCGCGGCGAAGCGCGTACGGGTCTCCTCGTCGAGCTCGGTGCCGTGCGCGAAGTAGACGAGGTCGTCGGTGAGCTGACGGAAGAGCAGCGCGTGGTGGACCGACGCGGGACCGGTGGCGAGGACGCCGATCGGCTCGTCGCGCACCTCCCAGCCGTGGCAGTACGGGCAGTGCACCACGCTCCGCCCCCAGTGCCCGGCCAGTCCCGGCAGGTCGGGCAGTACGTCGCGCAGGCCGGTCGCGACCAGCAGGCGGCGCGCCGTCAGGGCGCGGCCGTCGGTCAGGGTGACGGTGAAGCGCAGGTCGCCGTCGGCGGACGGAGCTGCGTGCTCGGCGGCGCCGACCTCGCCGGAGACGATGAGGCCGCCGTAGCCGCGCACTTCCTCACGGCCCCGCCCGTACAGGTCCGCCGGCGGGGTGCCGTCGAGGCCGAGCAGGCCGTGCACGCCCTCGGCGGGTGCGTTGCGGGGGGTGCCGCTGTCGATCACCACGACCGAGCGGCGGGAGCGGGCGAGCATCAGTGCACCGTTCAGGCCGGCGGCGCCGCCGCCGATCACCACGGCGTCGACGGTCCCGTCCGGCAGTGCGTCCGTCGTGCATGCGGTAGTCATCGCGGGCATGTCGTCGGTTCCTTTCTGGGTGTTCCTTCGTACCGGCCCGGTGGTCCGAGATGGTCCGGGGCCGTCTGTCTGGACACGACGCTAACCCCGACTTGCAGCGCGGGCATACAATGTTGCCTATGACGCAAGAAGACGGTGATCTGGACAGCCTCGTACGCAAACGCATCCGTGCGCTGCGGGTGGCGCAGGGCTGGTCCCTGGAGGAACTGGCCGTGCGCGCCCGGCTCAGCCAGTCCACGCTCAGCCGCATCGAGAACGGCCAGCGCCGCCTGGCCCTGGACAGTCTCGTCACCCTGGCCCGCGCCCTGGACACCACCTTGGACCAGCTCGTGGAGACCGCGACCGACGACGTCGTCACCAGCCCGATGATCGACGCCGCCCGCGGGCAGATGCGGTGGCCCATCAAGGGCGAGCCGGGCATGACGGTCATCCGCCAGCGCATGACCGAGCCGCCGCCCGACAATCCCTCCCGCATGCGCGCGCACCCCGGGCGCGAATGGCTCGTGGTCCTGTCCGGCACCGCGATCCTCCTGCTGGGGCACCGCCGCTTCCGCATCGAGGCCAACCAGTCCGCGGAGTTCCCCACGATGATGCCGCACGCGATCGGGGCAGAAGGGGGGCCGTGCGAGATCCTGGGCATCTTCGACCGCGACGCCCGCCGAGGACACCAGCGGGACAGCGGCGTCGGTGACGCGGGCGAAGCGGACGGCGTGGGGAGTGCCGGCGGTGGTGCGGGCGGCGCGGGTGCTGCTCAGGGGCCGGCTCGTTGAGGCCGCGCGGCGCTGCCTCCCGCCCCGTACAAGGTGTCGGGCGCGGGCGTCTTGCGCGTCCTGGGGTCCACGGGGCCATCTTCTTGCCTAGCCGGCAAGATTCGATGCCGCAAGCGCATGGCGGCCCTACGGTGGAGTCATGACCCACGCACCGCACGCACCCCAGCACGGCGACACCCAGCACGGCCACGGCCACGGCAACCACGGCCACGGCAACCACGGCAACGACCGGCAGAGCCACGCCCAGCCCGGCCATGCGCACCACGGACACACCCGGAGCGACCTCGAGGGCCAGGCGGAGATCCTCGACCTGGACGCGGAAGTCCTCGCCGAGCACATCACCGACATCACCACCTGGCTGCCCCTGAACGAGCCCCCTCGCCACATCGTGGACCTGGGCTCGGGCACCGGAGCCGGCACCTTCGCCCTGCTGGAGCAGTTCCCCGATGCCCACGTCACGGCCGTCGACTCCTCGGCGGGGCACCTCCAGCGCCTGCGCGAGAAGGCGTGCGCCCGGGGCGTCGAGGACCGCGTCCGCACCGTGCAGGCCGACCTCGACGCGACCGAATGGCCCGACCTCGGTGTGCCCGACCTGGTGTGGGCCTCGGCCTCGATGCACCACATGGCCGACCCGGACCGGGCCCTGCGCACCGTCCGCGAACTGCTCGCCCCCGGCGGACTGTTCGCCGTCGTCGAACTGGCGGGCTTCCCCCGCTTCCTGCCCGAGGACGCCCCCGAAGGCCGGCCCGGACTGGAAGACCGCTGCCACACCGCGAGCGAGAGCTACCACGCCGAGCACGTGCCCCACCGCGGCGCCGACTGGGGACCGAAGCTCACTGCGGCCGGATTCACCCTCGACGGCGACCGCGTGATCGACGTGAACATCGAGGGCTCCCGCAGCGAAGCCGTCGGCGCGTACGCCCTCGGCAGCCTGCAGCGCCTTCGCGGCAGCATCGTCGAGGTCCTCAGCCCCGAGGACCTCACCGCCCTCGACCTGCTGCTCGACACCGACGGCCCCGGGAGCATCCTGCGCCGCGACGACCTCGCCGTGCGGACCGAGCGCACCGTCTGGGCCGCACGCCGCCCGAACTGATCCGCGCGAGCTCCATCGGCACGGCACACGGCACCACGCCTCGCGCACGGCGCAACGCCTCGCGCGATGCCCTCGCGGGCCGGTTTCCGCAGAGCGACGCCGTCCCGGGCCGTGTCCCCGGGGGTGTCGCTCGCGGACCGGCCCGAGCCGTCCGTCCAGGGCCTGTCCCGCGGATCATGTCCGACGGCAGCATCTCGTAGGTGACCAGGCAGTATTCCGGCCTGTGTGCTCTCTCCGGTGTGAGGCTGCTGGGGAGAGTGGGCAACGACCGATGAGTTTCTCCGTGATCCGCAGTCAAAGATCAAGGTTGGTGCGTTGAAGCCGCGAGTGTGATCCAATCGCGCACCGACCGGATCTGTTGAGAACCGGACACGAGATACCGAGGACCTTTGATGCGCACTGTGATCAGCACCGCCTTCATCTCGCTCGATGGCGTCGTGGAGGCTCCGGGCGGCGAGCCCGGCTACCGGAACTCCGGGTGGACCTTCAAGGACATCGAGTTCCTGCCCGAGGCGTTCGGCATCAAGGGCCAAGATCAGCAGGAAGCCACCGCGATGCTTATGGGCCGGACCAGTTACGAGGCGTTCAGCCCGGTGTGGCCCGACATGGAGGACTTCGCCGACTACAAGGAGATGCCGAAGTATGTCGTCTCCACCACCCTCGGCAAGGACGACCTGGTGGCGAACTGGGGCGAGACCACGATCCTGCGTTCACTCGACGAGGTTGCCGCGCTGAAGGAGACCAAGGGCGGCCCGATCATCGTCCACGGCAGCGCCTCCCTGAACCAGGCCCTCTCGGACGCCGGCCTGATCGACCGCTACCACCTGCTCGTCTTCCCGCTGCTGCTCGGCGCGGGCAAGCGGCTCTTCAGCGCCACGGACAAGGACACGCAGAAGTTGAAGCTGGTCGAGCACGAGGTCTACGCCAACGGCCTGCAGAAGAACATCTTCGACGTCGTCCGCTGACAACAGCTCCAGCACTTCCTGCGCCGTCGCGTCTTTGGATGTGACACCCGGGCAGGTGTGTCATCGGAGGCACAGCCTGATCGCCGCCAGGGTGACGGTGCCGTGGAAGACGTACGCCCGTTTGTCGAAGCGGGTCGCTACGGCCCGAGAGCCCTTCAGCGCGTTGATCGTTCGCTCGACTCCGTTCCTGCGTTTGTAGATCGTCTTGTCGAAGCCGGTGGGCCGGCCGCCCTTGTTGCCTTTGCGTTGGCGGTTGGCCCGCTGGTTCTCTGTTTCGGGGATGGTGTGCTTGATCTGGCGTCGTCGCAGGTAACCGCGGTTGCGGCGGGAGGAGTACGCCTGGTCTCCGCCGAGATGGTCGGGCCGGGTCTGGGGGCGCCCGCCGTTCTGGCGGGCGACGCGGACACGCTCCAGGATCGAGATGAGCTGTGGGGCGTCTCCCCACTGCCTGGGGTGATCAGCAGCGCCAGTGGGCGACGTCCGCCCTCACCGGCGAGGTGGATTTTGCAGGTCAGGCCCCCCCGGGAGCGACCGATTCCCTCGTGGGGCGGTGTTTTGCCGGGGCGCGCGTCTTTTCCCGGCAGCCGTGGGGGCTCCCTGCGTGCTCCGGCGGCATGTTGGTGGGCCCGGCGGGACGTAGAGTCCACGCTCACCATCGACCAGTCGATGCGGCCTTCCGCATCGGCATCGGCCAGGACGGCCGCGAAGAGTCTGTCCCAGGTGCCATCCGCTGACCAGCGGCGGTGACGCTCGTATTCTTCGCTTGTGAGATCTCCCCGCCTCATGTGCATGCCAACGAACCAAGGCCGCGACGGTCACAAGATCCGCCGGACAGGCCCTAGGGGGTGTCTTGTCGATCAGGCCGGGCTCGCGGGGTCTGGCACCGCGCCTCGCCGCGTTGTCGTCACTCGCCGACTTCCCCAAGCTCTCGGCTTCGCTCGAGCAGGGGAGACCCCATTCGCGTCGACTCCCTCCTCCGCCTTGCGATCCACGGCACCAGACCCCGCTCCCTGACCCGGCCCGATCGACAAGACACCCCCTAGCCTGCTCCGGTGGCACGAACCCGGCTCTACCGCGACGGCGTCCTGGCCCTGGAGGGGTTCCCCGCCGAGGACCTCTCCGCGTACGCGGGGCAGCCGGACTGCACCGTCTGGCTGGACCTCTGCGATCCCACCGAGGCGGACTTCGACCTGATCACCGAGCAGTTCGGGCTGCACGAGCCGGCCGTCTCCTACTGGGACGATTCCGCCGACCTCGCCAAGGAGGGCGTCGGCTTCCTGCTCCACGGGCTGCTCGACTACCTCGTGGACGACCACTTCCGCCCTGATGCCCACCCTCTCCGTCGCCCTCTACCTCGGCTTCAAGCGGCGCGACTGGATCTGAGCCGCGGCCCGGAGGGGCTCAGTCCTGCGGCCGGCGCAGCAGCGGGGGAGCCGGGTGGGGCAGGGGGCTCGCCCCGGCCGGGCTCAGTGCGTCTATGAGCAGGGCCACGTAGCGGCGCCAGCCCTCCTCGGCCGGGTCCATGGTCCAGAGCACGCTGACCAGCATGCTCACGATCCTCTTCAGGTCGTCGGGCACGAGGTCCTCCCGGATCACCCCGGTCTGCTGGCCGCGCGCCACCAGCGGGTCGAGGGCCTCGAAGAACCGGGCGCTGACCTCCGCGGAGAGGACCCCGGCCCTGCGGGCGGCCGTCAGGACGTGGTGCTCGTCGGCCGCCGAGGCCAGGGCGGCCTCGAGGACGACGGTCAGGGCGCGGCGGGGGTCCTCGTCGGCCAGCCCGCGGTCGATGGCGGGCAGGACGTCCTGGGTGAACTGCTGGTCGAGCACGGCCCGGAGCAGGGCCGCCTTGTCGGGGAAGCGGCGGAAGAGCGTGGCGATCCCCACGCCGGCGCGTCGCGCGATCTCGTCGAGCGGCGCACAGGGTCCCAGCTCGGCGTACACGTCGCGGGCCGCTCGGACGATCTTCTCGATGTTGCGCACGGCGTCGGCACGCAAGGGTTTGGGACTGTCGTTCGACACGCAGCCGACCCTACAACCGATAGTCGGCGATCGGATCCGGTTGACACGTCGCACACCGCGAACTGATAGTTGACTACTGATTGTGGTGTGTGCCGACCTCGCTCCTAGGACCTTTCATGCAACAGCCGCCCGCGGCCGTCCCCCGTTCCGGCAAGGTGATCGCGACGCTCGCCCTCGCGGGCATCGCCGCAGCCGTCATGCAGACCCTGGTCACGCCGCTGCTGGCCGACCTGCCGAACCTCCTCCACACCACCCACTCCAACTCCGCCTGGGTGGTGACCGCCACCCTCCTGGTCGCGGGCGTGTGCGTGCCCATCAGTGGACGCCTGGGCGACATGCTCGGCAAGCGCCGCATGCTCCTGGCCTGTTGCATACCGCTGATCATCGGCTCGGTGGTGTGCGCGCTGGCGGGCGGTGTGGTCCAGATGATCATCGGGCGGGGCCTGCAGGGCGTCGGCATGGGCATGATCCCGTTGGGCATCGCCCTGCTCCGCGACATCCTCCCCGCGGAGAAGCTCAGTTCCTCCATCGCCCTCGTGAGCGCCTCCATGGGCATCGGCGGCGGCATCGGCCTCCCGCTCTCCGCGGCCGTCGCCCAGTACACCAGCTGGCGCTTCCTGTTCTGGGGATCCGCCGCGCTCGCCGGCTGCGTGGCCGTCATGATCGTGGCCTTCATTCCCGAGGTCCCGGCCGCCGCCAAGGGTCAGCGCTTCGACGTGATCGGCGCGCTGGGCCTCGCGGCCGGCCTGGTGTCCCTGCTGCTGTTCGTGTCCAAGGGCGCCGACTGGGGCTGGGGTTCCGCCACCACCCTCGGCCTGATCGCCACCGCCGTCGTGGTGCTGGCCGCCTGGGGCTGGTTCGAGTGGCGCACCACCGATCCGCTCGTGGACCTGCGCACCACGGTCCGCCCGCGCGTCCTGCTGACCAACCTCGCCTCGGTGTCCATCGGCTTCGGCATGTACGCGAGCATGCTGGTCATCCCGCAACTGCTGCAGTTCCCCGCGGCCACCGGCTACGGCCTGGGCCAGTCGATGCTGGCGGCGGGCATGTGGATGCTGCCCGGCGGGCTGATGATGATGGCCGTGTCCCCCCTCGGAGGCAAGCTCACCAACCTCCACGGGCCGAAGGTCACCCTCGTCAGCGGCGCACTCGTCCTGGGCGCGGGCTACGGGGTCGCGCTCCTCTTCTCCTCGACGGCCGTCGGGCTGATGGCCGCCGTGATGGTCATCAACAGCGGTGTCGCCCTCGCCTACGGAGCCATGCCCGCGCTGATCATGAGCGCGGTCCCGCTGACGGAAACCGGCGCCGCCAACGGCTTCAACGCCCTGATGCGCTCCCTGGGCACCTCCGTCGGCGCTGCCGTCGTCGGTGTCGTCCTGGCGCAGATGACCACCACGGCGGGCGGACTCACCTTCACCTCCGAGGCGGGCTTCCGCACCGGCCTGCTCATGGGCGGCGGCTTCGCCCTGCTGTCCGGGGCCATCGCCGCCCTGATCCCCGCCCTCCGGCCGCAGCAGCTCGAACTGCGGGACCAGGCGGACCCGGTGACCGAAACGGCCTCCACCGCACTGAACAAGTAGCGCTGTCCGAGGGCGGTCCGCAGACGGCCGCGTACTCCCTCGCGAGGGAGTACGCGGCCGCGCAGAAGACGTGATCAACCGGCAGGCCACGGCGCAGATAAGAAGGGGGTAAGGGGGTAGACGCGAGCCGAGGCACCGCTGCCGAGCAACCGCTCAGCAGTCCTCCCGACCCGCGAACGAGGACATCATGCTTTTCGCCGGACTCATCCTCCTGCTCATCGGATTCCTGACCGGAATCTCCATCCTGTGGACCATCGGCATCATCCTGCTCGTGGTGGGGGCCGTGCTGTGGATCATGGGCTCGGTCGGCCACGCCGTCGGCGGCCGCCGCCACTACTGGTAAAAGGAAAGGCCTCCGGACACCGGGGGCCTTTCCTTCATGCCCTGTCAGGGCTCGCCGCGCGCTCTCAGCAGGGGCGGACCGGCTGGAGGTTGTGGACGTAGCGGGCCGAGACCCAGCCCTTCGCGCCGTGCAGGCGGTACCACACCGGGTTGCCGTCCACCCAGCCCCCGCGCTTCTGGCACTCGAGGACCACCCGCGCGTGCGGCTGCAGCTGCTTCACCACGTCCGAGTACACGGTCGGCTTCTCGCGGACGTTGAGCGGTGCGCGGGACTCGACGACGCCCACCGGGCCGGAGGGGCCCCGTCCGTAACCGGCCGCGAGCCCGTCGGCCGCCCAGCCGGCCGTGCTCAGCGGCCCGATCAGTACTCCGGCCGCCAAGGCGTACGTCAGCAATGCCTTCTTCACCATCGGTTCCACTCTCCCTGTGTCGCCTGGGCGCGGGGCCGGCAGCCCGTGCGGCCGACCGCCCGACCGACTATCCACCGCTCCGGCGCCGGAACGCGGGCGGCCCGGGGAGAACACGCCCCTGTTGCTCCGAATGGCCCAAGGGTCCTGCGCCCCGCCGGCGTTCCCGGCCCTACGACGCCGAGACAGCCGGCGCCGCCGCCACCGCCGGCAGGGCAACCGTGGGCAGGGCAACCGTCCGCGGAGACGAAACCGGGCCCGGACTCGTAGAGTCCGGGCCCGTGTCGCGCCTGCGGGTCAGATGATGCGGCCGCCGAAGCCGCCGACGGAGTAGTAGGTCCCGATCTCCTCGCGGTACCCGACGTCGTCGAGGTGCTTCTCGCGGTGGAACTCCGGAGCGTTCTTGATCTGCTCCTTCGTGCCGTCCACGTAGACCTTCTGCCGGTTCGCATCGACGATGATCACGGTGCTCGCCGGGAGCAGGACCTCCTTGCCGAAGATCCACACCCCGGTGTCCACGACCAGATAGGCGTCACCGGCCTCGTCGGAGTGCTTGTCGACCTTGCCGATGCTGCCGTCGGTCGCCTCGACCGTGTACCCGATCAGGTCGGTGCCGGTCAGATGGCCGGCGGTCGACCGGTAGCTCCACACATGCTCAGTCACGCGAAACAACTCCTTCTCCAGACAGGGGGCGGCGGGGCAGTGCCGGCCGTCCCTCTCTTTCGAGTCTTTCGACTTCTTCGACGCGATGGTTCGTTCGATGTCCTGCGCGGAGCCCGCGTCGGTGCCCCGCACGAACGCGCCTGCCCCGGCTCCCGCCCTTCATTCGCCGTCCGGAACACCGGAGTTACCAGGACACGCGGTCCGGACGCGACTCGCCCGCCAGGGGCGTAGGAGACCGTTCGCAGGGCACACGAGCCGCCATGACATGGAGACGAGCGCCGCGGCGCGGCGAGAACCCCGACAGCGGGTCCGTAGTGGCGGCGGAAGGATGGAGACAACGCGGCCCGGTCCATCCGGCCGTCCGGGCACTGGCCATGCTGGCGGCCTTCATCGGGACCGTCCTGTTCAGCGTGGTCCTGGCCCGGCTCACGCTGGAACCCTCCGCCGCCTCGGTGGACCTGGTGCACAGCAACGTCCGGCCCGGCCATTCGATCAGCCTCTACCTGGACGGCGCCTCCACCTTCGAGGCCGTGCGCCAACTGGGCGGGAACCTCCTGCTGGGCCTGCCGTTCGGCGTGCTGCTGCCCGTCCTCATGCCCCCGGCCCGGGGGCTGCTGCGGGTCGCCGCGGTGACGGTGTGTCTGATGACGCTGGTGGAGCTGATCCAGGGCGCCCTCGTCACGGGACGCGTCTTCGACATCGACGACGTCATCCTCAACACGACCGGAGCGCTCCTCGGCTACCTGCTCATCGGCCGCCGCCTGGGACGGGCCGTACACCCGCGCCGCAGGCACTGGTGGCACCGCAGGCCCCGCCAGGAGCGGCCCGTACCCGCACCGAGGCCGGAGCCGATGCCGGCTCCGCGGGCCGAGCCCACGCCCGAGCTGACAGCGCAGCAGGCGGCGAAGCCGGGCCGCCCGGGCTGGCGGAAGGCCTTCCAGCGGGGCGGGTGACCCGCCGGCCACCGGACCGGGGAGCTGCGCACTCCCCGTGTCAGGTCCCGGCCGTGGGGCAGGTGCGGAAAGGTCCGTGCCGCTACCACCCACTGGGGAGACATGAACAGCGCCTTTCGCCTCCTGGCCCTCCTGGGAGGCTCGATCCTGCTCACCGCCGCGACCGGCTGGGCCGTCGACCGACTGCTCCGCCGCGCCGATGCACGACATCCCGAAACACCGTGGTGGAACCTGCTCCGCCGCTGCCGCCACGCCCTGCAGATCGTCCTGCTCGCCGCACTACTCAAAGCCGCCTTCCGGAACACGACGTGGCCGCCGCTGCGGGACAACGCGGCCGCCACGGGCCGGATCCTCTCGCTGGCCCTGATCGGCGCCGGGGCCTGGCTGATCGTGGTCGTGGCCTCCGCCGCCGTCGAGTCGGGGTACGCCCGCTACGCCACCGGCACCCGCGATCCGGCCCGGGTACGCCGGGTCCGCACCCAGGTGACGCTGATCACGAGGGTCCTGACCGTCGTCGTCGGGGTCATCGCGGGCGCCGCCATGCTCCTCACCTTCCCGAGCTTCCGCGCGCTCGGCACCTCCGTGCTCGCCTCCGCCGGGATCATCGGCATCGTGGCCGGCGTGGCGGCCCAGCCCACCCTCGGGAACCTCTTCGCGGGCTTCCAGATCGCCTTCGGCGACCTCGTGCGGATCGGGGACACGGTGGTGGTCTCCGGCGAGTGGGGGGTGGTCGAGGACATCACCCTCACCTTCCTCGCGGTCCGCACCTGGGACGAACGCCGCATCACCATGCCCGTCTCGTACTTCACCACCCGGCCGTTCGAGAACTGGTCGCGGGGAGGCGTCCAGATGACCGGCACCGTCTTCGTGCACTGCGACCCCAGCGCGCCCGTGGACCTCATGCGGGACAAGGTCCACGAGATCCTGCACGCCTGCCCGCAGTGGGACGGCCGCGCCTGGGACCTCGCCGTCACGGAGACGACGCCCTCCACCATCGTGGTCCGGGCCATCGTCACGGCCAAGGACGCCGACGACGTGTGGACGGTGCGCTGCGCCGTACGCGAGCAGCTGATCGCCTGGCTCTCGGAGAAGCACCCCGGGGCCCTGCCCCGCGTCCTGCTGGACCGGGCCCCGACAGCGCCCGGCACGCCCGGCGGACACACCCACTGACACGAAGTCCCCGCCGGCCCGGGCCCGTACCGTACGGGTCCGGGCCGGCCGGGCGCACGGACCTATCGGTGCCGCGCGAGGGTGTGCACGAGGACCATCAGGGCGAAGGCGATGACCAGCAGGTGCACCCAGGAGGGCCCGATCGCCGGGGCCAGGGACAGGGAGGTGAGCTGATGAGAGGTCATGAAGCGCTCCTGCCCCCGGCGGCCGGATTGACGCACACTCCGGCCGGGACGGCCGGCACGAGCGGACCACGGGCCCGATCGGATCCGGCCCGCCCCTCCCGGCCCGCGGTCAGCGTGTCGCGGGCCTGCCGGACTTGAGCCGGGAGGCTTCGATCTCGGCCCAGACGGCCTTGCCGTGGGGGTGGGTGTGGGTGCCCCAGCGGTCGGAGAGGCGTTCCACGATGTGCAGTCCGTGGCCGCCCGGGGTGCCGTGGCGTGGGGCGGGGTGGAGGAGGGGGAGGTCCGTCGTGCCGTCGTAGACCTCGATGCGCAGGGTTTCCCCGGAGGTGAGGACGAGCTCGTGACAACCGCCCGCGTGCAGGGAGGCGTTGGTCAGCAGCTCCGACACCAGGAGCAGGCTGTCCTCGGCGGTCTCCGTTCCGTCCCAGCCCCAGTCGCCCAGGGCCCGGCGCGTGAAATCGCGTCCCTTGGCCACCGCGCCGCCGACGCCCGCCAAGGCGAGGCGACGCCGCTGGGCTCCGGCGGGAAGGCTGCCGGGAAGGCCGGCGCTCACTGGATCTCCCGTCTCCGGTCCTATGGTCTCCACCATGCTGTGCACCCCCGTGCCGACGCTGCCTCGTTCGCTGCTTCCGGAACCGCCCGACGAGGCCGTGGCCGCCGTTCCGGACTGTCCGTATGCCCCCGAGCGGCCCGGGAACACCCGAGCCCGCCCCCGAGTGTAGGTGACCTCCGGTGTCAGGGCGTTGCCATGTGGAGCCGCAGCGTGAAGCCGTCGTCCAGGGCCCGGACCTCGACCAGATCGCAGAGCTGGTGGATCATCCACAGGCCGCGGCCGCCGAGGGCGGAGCCCAGGGAGGGGCGGCGGCGCCCCGCGAGGGGATCCGCCAGGCGGCCCGCGTCCCGGATCTCGGCGACGACCCCCGCACCGGCACCGGACGTGGTCCACAGCCGCAGGGCGCCCTTGCCGCCGCCATGGGACAGGGAGTTGGCCGCCGCTTCGCTGACGGCCAGGACGAGATCGCCGCGGCGCGCCGGGGTCAGGGCGGTCCCACGGGCCCAGGCGTCGGCGCGGTCGCGGACCTCGGCCAGTCCTCCGTGGGAGTAGGCGAACCGGGTCGCTCCGCCCTCGGGTTCGGGCAGCGGGCGGTCGCAGTCGGCCGAGACCCGCGCGGCGTCGGTGTACGCCGGGCTCGGCAGCTCGGTGCCGTCCTCGATGAGGGTGGGGTGGGTGCGCCGCGCGTCGGCCAGTACGCCGGGTGCGAGCCCCCGCGTGTCGTAGGGGCACAGGACGGTGGCGGGCCGGCCGGTGAAGGCCGTGTTGATGAGGGCCTCGTGCCGGGTGGCCTCCAGGACCTCGGCGGGGGAGCGGCCGGGCCAGATCGGTTCTCCGACGATCCGGACCGCCCGGCTCACGTGCAGGCCGGCGAAGTCCTGCAGGGCGGCCAGGATGCGGCCGGGATTGCGGCCCAGCTCCGTCATGTCCGTCCAGGTGACGTCCGCGGCGCTCCCGCCGAGGCTCTCGCGCAGGGCGTCCAGCTGCGGGCCCGGTACGGCGACGAGGACGGGTTCGCCGGCGGCCACGGCGGTGTCCACGAAGGAGCCCACGCCGGCCACGTACGCGTCCAGGTCCTGGTAGAAGAGGGCGGGATGGACGAAGGCCCCGGGCCCGGTGGGCTCAGGAACGGTGATCATGCTGCGACCTCCAGCGCGGCGCATTCGTCCGGGAACATCTCCACGACCCTGCGGAGCGAGTACGGCGGGTCGTGGAGCAGCAGCCGCCGCCCCTGCCCGCTGAGGGCGGCCGCCGCCCGTACGAGGGCGGCGACCGCGTCTGCGTCGAGGAAGACCACGGCGGACAGGTCGAGGTGGACGACGGGGCCGGGCATCGCGGTCAGGGCGCCGAGCGCCGCGGTCAGGCACTGCCGGGTATCGAGGTCGCAGCTGCCGCTCAGGCGCGCCCCGGAACGGTCCTGCCACGGCCGGGAGCTCAGCGGCGCCCGGGCGTCCGCTCCTGCCTCCGCACCGGGTGGGGAGTTCATGGTCCCTTCCTACACCGCGAGCATGCCGGTGCGCAGCCGGGTCAGGGTCCGGGACAGGATCCGCGAGACCTGCATCTGGGACACGCCGAGTGCGGCGCCGATCTCCGCCTGGGTCTTCTCCTGGCCGAAGCGCATCTGGAGGATGAACCGCTCGCGCTCGTCCAGCTGCTCCAGCAGGGGCGCGAGGGTGTGGAACTCCTCGAAGAGCTCCATGCCGGGATCGACGGCTCCGTGCCGCTCCGCCGCCGGGCGGGCGCCTCGGCCCGCCGAGGAGGTCTCGTCGCTGTCGGCGGTGGCGTCGAGCGAGCTGCTCGTGTAGCCGTTCGCGGCGATCAGCCCGTCGATGATCTCGTCCTCGGACAGCTTCAGGTGCTGGGCGAGCTCCTTGACGGTCGGCGCCCTGCCGAGGACGTCGCTCAGGGCGTCCTGTGCCTTGGCGAGCTCCGTGCGCAGCTCCTGCAGGCGGCGCGGGACGTGCACGGCCCAGGTGGTGTCGCGGAAGTACCGCTTGATCTCACCGGTGATGTACGGGAGGGCCAGGGTGGAGAATTCGACCTCGCGCTCGGTGTCGTAGCGGTCGATGGCCTTGATCAGGCCGATCGTCCCCACCTGGATGATGTCGTCCATGTCGAGTCCGCCGCCGAGCACGCGGGCCCGGAAGCGACGTGCGGCGAACTGGACGAGGGAGAGGTTCATCTCGATCAGGGTGTTGCGCGTGTACTGGTACTCGCGCGTCCCCTCCTCCAGCGTGCGCAGCCTCGCGAAGAAGTGCCGCGAGAGCTCCCGCGCGTCAGTGGGCGCCATCTCCCGGGCGTTCTGCACCTGGAACAGGTCCGTGTCCTGCGCGGGCGTTCCCGCGGACTCCTGGTTGGACACGGGTACTTCAGCGGATGCTGCACGCATGGGGCCTACAACGGTGGCCGAGCGATACATGGTGGCCGCTCCCTCCCGATCGACTGACGGCTGCCGGGGCGCTTCTGCCCCTCCTCGGAGGGTCTACACCCTACGAGGCGGCGATTCTTTTTCGGAACGGCGCTCCCGGTCCGGGCGCCTGCGGTCGACGCCGTTCGGGGTCGGTCGCGTCTGGTATCCGAAGAGGGACCGGAAGGTGGCGCTGACGACGGGTGAACTGCGCGTGCGGCGCGAGCGGATGCCCATGGAGAGGGCGAACCTGCCGTACGTGGCCCGGCTGTGGCTGGAAGGGCGGTCGACCGCCGACGCCGACCCGGTGGCGCGATGGACGCGGTCCGACCGGTCCCGATGCGGCCCGGCCGCTCCGCGCCTGGCCGGACGTCCCGGACGTCTTCGGCTGAGAGCCGGGACTGCTCCACCCGGGAGCCGTGAGCGGGGAGCGAACAGCCGGGAGGCTGCGGCGCCGGGGCGGCGAGCAGGCATACTCCCTGGAAGAACGATACGACCGACGACCGGGGAAGGCGGACATGACCGGAGCAGGGGACGGATACGGGCAGGGCGTGGTCGGGGACGGCTACCCGGCCGGGGCCGGCTGGGTGGTGGTGGCCCGGGGTGAACTGGACCAGGACACCCTGGTCCCGCTGGAGGAGGCCCTCACCGATGCCGCGGGCCTGCATCCGCTGGTGGTCCTGGACGCCGGCGCCATCACCTTCGGGGACTCCTCCTTCCTCAACCTGCTGCTGCGGCTGCACCACCTCACGACCCTTCGGATCGCGGCCCCCGGCGAGCAGTTGCGACGGCTGTTCGCGGTGACCGGGGCCGATACGGTCCTGTCCCTGCACGAGAGCGTCGAGGCCGCGCTCGGAGCGTGAACCGCCCTGGCAGCGCGAACCCGTTCCGGGTACCCGCGCGTTTCAGGGTTCCCGCGCGTAGCGCGTACCCCGCCCGTTGTGCCGCTCACGCCGGGTCCTGTCCTAGGGGGTGTCTTGTCGATCAGGCCGGATCAGGGAGCGGGGTCTGGTGCCGTGGATCGCAAGGCGGAGGAGGGAGTCGACGCGAATGGGGTCT
>NZ_JBITDL010000027.1:111703-122774 GCF_044454225.1 Streptomyces sp. NPDC051563 | reverse complement strand
CCGGCGTTTGAGGAGCGGGGTCTGGGGCGGAGCCCCAGAAGGGGTCCGGGCGCAGCCCGGGGAACGGGCGAAGGGCGGGTAGGGGACTTCGCCCCACAGGGCAGCCGCACCCGACGGCTCAGGCCCGCGCCGCGGCCTCGTCGGCCAGGGCCGTAAGGTCCGAGACCGACATCGCCCCCGGCGGCAGGCCCTCCCGGGCGAAGATGTTCGCCGCCACGCGCAGCGTGTCGTTGACCGGCGTGGCCACCCCGTGCAGCCGCCCCAGCAGCACGATCTCCCCGTTGAGATAGTCGGCCTCCACCGACCCCGTCCCCCGCGCCAGGCTCTGCCAGGACGACCCGCCCCGCACCACCCCCGCCGGCGGATCGACCTTCCCCTCACGCGCGGCCGACTGCTCCGCCTCGGAGGCCCAGTCGATCCCGGCCGCGCCGAAGGCGGCCTTCGCCTCGCGCACGGCCCGCAGCAGCAGCGCCGCCTTCGCGGGCTCCGGCTCGGGCCCGGTGACCGCCTGGATCGCGTTGCCCAGGTTGCCCAGCAGCTTCGCGTGCTTCCACCGCATCACGTCCTCGACGACCGGCGCCTCGAAGCCGGCCTTCTCCAGGTCGGCGGCGATCCGCCGGATCCGCGCGTCCGCGCCCCCGGCCGCCTTCCCGAGGTGCAGGATCCCGGTCCGCGGCGCGCACAGGGCGGAGACGGCGCCCGGCTCCAGGAAGGTCGCCGGCAGCCACACGCAGACCCCGTACACGCGCGCGAAGCGCCGTAGGGCCAGGCGTTCGCTCTCGACGCCGTTCTGTGCGCACAGCACCGGCAGCCGCTGGGCCGCCGTCCCGCCGCCCGCGACCTCCGCGTCGCCCCACGCGTCGAGCGCGGCCGCCGCGTCCTGGGTCTTGACGGCCAGCAGCAGCACGTCGTCGGGGCGCAGTTCACCGAGCTCGGCCGGCCCTGTGACCACGGGCAGCCGGTGCACCCGCTCCCCGTCCGCCGTGGTGAGCCGCAGCCCGTTCGCCCGCAGGGACTCCGCGTGGGCGCCGCGGGCGACGAGGACGACCTCGCCGCCCGACTCCGCGAGCCGTCCGCCGATGGTCGCGCCGATCGCTCCGGCGCCGATGATGATGTAACGCATGCCCCGAGCCTGGCACATCCGCGGCCCGGGGTTACCGTCGGACCATGTCTGTTGACGTGGATGAGACGTTCGCCCTCGGCGGGGACCTTCCCGTACGCCGCCTGGGACTCGGCACCGGCGGCCTGGTCGGCGCCGGCTACTGGGGCCCGCGGGCGGCCCGCACCGAATCGGCCGACCTGCTGCGCACCGCCGTCGCACGCGGGGTCACCCTGATCGACACCGCCGACAACTACGGCCCCCACCTGGCCGAGGAACTGGTCGCCGAGGCCCTCCACCCGTACGGGGAGGACCTCGTCGTCTCCACCAAGGGCGGGGTGGTGCGCACCGGCCCCGACCAGTGGCACGCGGCGGGCCGCCCGGAGGACCTCCGCGCCATGTGCGAGGCGAGCCTGCGCAGGCTCCGCCTGGACCGCATCGACCTGTACCAGTTGCACCGCTTCGACCCGGCCGTTCCGGCGGCGGACCAGCTGGGCACGCTGGCCGAGCTCAGGGCGGAGGGGAAGATCCGGCACATCGGCCTGAACATGGTGACGGCGGAGCAGCTGCGGGAGGCCCTGGAGCTGGTCCCGGTGGCCTCGGTCCAGAACCCGTACAACCTGCTGGACCGCTCCTCGGCGGAGCTCCTCGCCCTGTGCGAGGAACGCTCCGTCGCCTTCCTCCCCTACTACCCGCTGGGCAGCGGCGCCCTGACCCGGGAGAGCGCCGCCGCCCTGACGGCGGTCGCCGGCGAACACGGCGCGTCCACCGGCCAGATCGCCCTGGCCTGGCTCCTGCGGCACTCCCCGGTCCTCTGCCCCACCCCGGGCACGGGCTCCCCGGCCCACCTGGCGGAGAACCTGGCCGCGACGACGGTCCACCTGACCCCGCACGAGATGACCCTGCTGGACGGCCTGGCGGACTGAGCGGAGCTCACCGGCGTCAGTCCCGGGTGAGGTCGACCAGTTTCGCGACCGTGTTCCAGTTGCGGGTGGTCACGTCCAGGCCCTTGACCACGGCCGGCTTCGCCAGGGCTTCGGCCAGTTTGGAGCGGCCCAGGCCGTTGGGGGCGTAGAGGTAGATGACGCGGTCGCCCACCCGGTACTCCTCCGGCAGGTGCGCGGCGGCGTCGATCGAGGTGAAGCGGGACTCGGCGGGCTGCTCGGAACAGAAGGTGGCGTGGAGCTGCTTGCCTTCGAGGTCGGCGGCCGGGAAGGGACAGCCGTCGGCCACGGCGTGCAGGTAGGTGCCCTCGACCACCAGGCAGGGGACGCGGAAGCCGAAGTGGGCTTCGATGGCGGCCTCCAGCTCGCGGGCGAGGGCCTCCGGGGTCTCCTCGCGCGCGCTGGCAAAGACGGCGTTGCCGCTCTGGAGGTACGTCTGCACGTCCTCGTGGCCCAGGCCGGCCAGGACCTGGCGCAGCTCGGCCATGGGGACCTTCTTGTTCCCGCCGACGTTGATGCCCCGGAGCAGCGCCGCGTACGTGGTGGTCTTGGTCATGTCTGCACGATAGGGCTCGCCCCTGACAGCGCATGCGACCTCGGCGGGGGTCAGGGGGCTGCGTGCCGTAGGTGGAGGTGCCCGTCGAGGGGAAAGGCGGGCGGAGCCGACGGCAGGATCCTGCCGAAGGGGTAGCCGCTCTTCTCGGCGACGCGGCAGGATGCCTCGTTGTCCACCTGGTGGAGGAGTTCGAGGCGTTCCAGGCCATCGGCCCGGAAGGCCTCGAAGGCCCAGGCGGTGAGGGCTTCCAGGGCGCGCGGCGCCACGCCCCGCCCGCGGGCCCGGGCCGCCGTCCAGTAGCCGACTTCGGCGGAGGTCTTGCCCGGTCCGACCCCCTTCACCGCCACGTTGCCCACCACCTGCGGCGTCGCGGTGGTGCGGAGGGTGACGGGAGCGTTCATGAGCGGATCGTACGCAGTAGCGTCCCGGCGTGGATCCGTGCGCGTAGTGCGCGGATCGACCAGTCGAGGACCGGCTGGAGGCTCTCCGGCCGGGGCCAGTCGTTGATCACCGCGAGGAGGGAGAAGTACCGTTCCCGGCGTGGGTCGTTGACGCGTTCCAGGCGGGCCAGGAGCCGGCGCCGGGATGCGGTGGGGTCCCCGCGGCCGAGGAGATGCGCGGCGCGGGCCGTCAGGTCCGCGACGATCGGATCGGCCCGGGGTGAGGCCGGATCGATGCCGGCTGCCACGGCCGGGGCGACCAGGCCGCGGACGATCGCGGCCAGGTCGTCGCGTGGGCGCGGTGGAGCGTCCGGGAGGTGTCCGGCGGCCAGGTCCTCGGCCAGCTGCCGCACGTGAGCGCGGAACTCCGGGTCCTCGGCCAGCTCCACCCACGCGTGGACCTGTTCCGCATCGGGGTCGTCCGGCAGGTGCGGAGTCATGGAGCACCTGATCCCCGCGAACACGGGGTCGGCTCCCGCACCGCCGAAGGCGCTGTCGAGGAACTCGCCGACCAGCCTTTGGCGTTCCGCTTCGGAGAGCTTCGCCAGTCTGTGCATCAGATTCGTCTCCTCGGGGTCGGCTCCACGCCGCGCCACGGCGGTCAGCACCGCGCGCCGCAGCCGCAGGACGCGTATCTGCACGTCCAGCGCCTGCGCCTGCGCCGCCGCGACTTCCGCCAGCCCGCGTTCCCGGTCCACGACCTGCCGGATGGCGGCGAGGTCGAGTCCCAGGTCGCGCAGGGTCCGTACGAGCTCCATGCGGGCGACGGCGCCGTCGTCGTAGAGGCGGTAGCCGGCCGGACTCCGGTGGGTGGGCGGTACGAGCCCGCAGTCGGAGTAGAACCGGACGGTCTTGACCGTGGTGCCGGTTCGCCGGGCCAGCTCGCCGATCGAGTGGAGGGTGTGGCCGTTCATCTGCCCATCTTCGGGTCTCCCCCTGCCGGAGACTCAAGCCCCGTGCCGGCCGCGCAGTTCGGCTTCGATCGGTTCGGCCTCGATCGGTTCGGCCCGGATCAGTTCGGCCTCGATGAGGTCGGCCGCCTGGTGCGTGCCGCCCTCCGTCGCCATCTCGCGGCGGATCCGGTCCGCGCGGGCGGCCACCTCCGGGTCGGCGACCAGGGCGAGGACGGCCTCGCGCAGGGTCGTGGCGTCGGCCTCGGCCATCGGGAGGTGCCGGGCGACGCCGAGGCCGGCCAGCGTGTCGGCGTTGCCGAACTGGTCGACCGCCTGCGGGACCGCGACCATCGGGGTCCCGGTGGCCAGGCCCTCCTGGCAGCCGCCCGTGCCCGCGTGGGTGATGAAGGCGTCGGCCTGGCGCAGGATGTCCAACTGGGGTACCCAGCGGTGCACTTCGACGTTGGCCGGGATCTCGCCGAGCTCCGCCCCGTCGGTGAACTTGCCGATCTGGAGCACCACGTGCCAGTCGGGCAGGTCCCCGAAGGCCTCCGTGCAGGCCCGGTAGAAGGCCGGCTGCTTGGTGAAGGTGGAGCCGAAGGAGACCAGGAGGACCTTCTTCCCCTCGGCGCCGGCGGGGCGCGTCCAGGTGCCCTGGGTGGCGCTGCGGTCGCCCTGGCAGGCGCCGACGAAGGTGTACACGGCCTCGTCGACCCGGTCTGCGTTCGGTTGCAGGGCACGCGGCATGAGGACAATGCTGCGCCGGGGGCGGCCGACGAACCGGTCGCTGTCCTCGGCGATGCCGTTCTCGTCGAGCCAGGCCCGGAACCGGGCGTAGTACGCCTTCCCGCGCTCGGAAGCGCGCAGTTCGGCGAACATCGGCTCGGCGACCTCCTCCTCGTAGCCGGTCCAGGCGACCAGGGTCGGGGAGAGGGAGACCGCCGGCACGCCCCAGCGGTGGGCGAGGACGATCGCCGGGTAGGCGGCGATGTCGTGGAGGACGAGGTTGGGCTCGTCACCCTCGAAGGCGGCCGCGAGCTGCGGGAGGGCCTGGACGGCGTCGGCGAGGAAGGGCTCGATGTTGTCGATGAGCTCGGTGCCCCAGGCGTCGGGGTCCTCGTCGGTGGGGAGGGTGGAGTTCCAGATCACCGGGGTGGCGCCGGTCTCGGCGATCTTGTCGGCGTACGCGGCGGGGACGGCGTAGCTGACCCGGTGGCCGCGGGCGACCAGCTCGCGGATCACTTCGATGCTCGGGTTCACGTGGCCGGCGGCGGCGATGGAGAACATGGCGATGTGGGCGGGCTTCGCGGTCGTGGTCATGCACCGAAGATAACGAGACGATACGTCTCGTGCAACTTGATTGCGTGCGTGCGTGCGCGAGGGCGGGGAGGGCGGGGAGGGGAGCTGACGCGCCCCACTCTCCGCTCCGGATGCGAAACTTGTCCGGTCATGAGCCCCGGATACGACCCCGGCGGCACCCGGGGCACCGGCACCCGGGAAAACGGACGTACTGCGGACTGCGGAGACGGCATGGACGAGGCACGGGCCCGGGAGGCCCTGACGGCGGCGGGACTGACACGGGCGGGGTCGCCCGCTCCCCGGCTGCTGGCCCTCGGCGAGAACGCCGTCTTCGCGCTCGGCGACGGCCTGGTCGCCAAAGTCGGCCGGGAGGCAGCGCTGCTGCCGCGCGCCGAGCTGGAGCTGAAGGTGGCGGGCTGGCTCGCGGAGTCCGGGGTCCCCGCGGTCCGCGCGGCCGAACCGGAGCCGCGGCTGGTGGACGGGCACCCGGTGACCCTGTGGCACCGGCTCCCCGACGCGGTCCGCCCGGCCGGCCCGGAGGACCTCGCGGCGCTGCTGCGGCGGATCCACGCCCTGCCGGCGCCCCCCTTCACCCTGCCCCCGCGCGATCTGCTCGGCGGGGTGGAGCGCTGGCTGCGGCTGGCGGAGGGGGCGATCGACCCGGCGGACGCCGCCTACCTGCGGGCCCGCCGCGACGGGTACGCCGCCCAGGTCGCCGCCCTCACCCCGCACCTGGAGCCGGGCCCGATCCACGGCGACGCCCTGCCCCGCAACGTCCACGTGGGCCCGGCCGGGCCGGTGCTCGTCGACCTGGAGACGGTCTCCACCGACCTGCGCGAACACGACCTGGTGGTAATGGCCCTCTCCCGCGACCGGTACGGCCTGCCCGGCGCGGCGTACGAGGAGTTCACGGCGGCGTACGGCTGGGACGTGCGCGGCTGGGAGGGCTGCGCGGTCCTGCGCGGCGCCCGCGAAACGGCCAGCTGCGCCTGGGTCTCCCAGCACGCCCCGGCCAACCCCAAGGCCCTGGCGGAGTTCCGCCGCCGCGTGGCCTCCCTGCGCGAGGACGACCCGGAAGTCCGCTGGCACCCGTTCTAGAAGTCCGCTGGTACCCGTCCTAGGGGGTGCCGCCCCGGCCGGCCGTCAGACGCGGTACGGCACGACGGGCCAGGCCCGCTCGACTATCGCCTCGGGGTCCGAGGTGCGCCGCAGGTAGCTCTGCAGCGAGGCCGCCTGTTCGGCCGCCGCGCGGATCTGGAGCTCGTGGAGGTCCGCCAGGGCGACCGTCCCTATCGCCGCGTGCACGGCCCCCATCCGCCGCGCCGCCCGGGCCGCCGCCAGCGCGTCCGCGCCCGCGTCGTGCGCCGCTTCCAGGCTGACCCCGTAGTGCTCGCAGAGGGCCTGGAGGGTCCGCCGGCCCTTGCGGTAGCGGTCGGCGTGCTTGTCCAGCACCAGCGGGTCGATGACGGGCGGCACGGTCTGCGCGGACCAGCGCTCGCCCAGCGGCCGGATCCCGTGGCGGCGGCACTCGCGGTCCAGCAGGGTCAGGTCGTACCGCGCGTTCATCACCACCAGCGGGGTTCCCGAGCTCAGTGCCTCCACGAGCGTCCGGGTGATCTCCTCGATCGCCGGGGCCGCCGCCATCCCCCGCGCGCGGGCCTGGTCCGTGGAGATGCCGTGGATGGCCGAGGCCTGCTCTGGGATCGGCACGCCCGGGTCGACCAGCCAGGTCCGCTCCCGGGCCACCTGCCCGTCCGGCCCGACCGCGATGACGGCCGCCGTCACGATCCGGTCGGATTCGGTGTCGGTGCCCGTGGTCTCCAGATCGAAGGCCACCATCGGCCCGCCGTGCCAGTACCCCGTCCAGTCCCCCGCCCAGTCCCCCATCACGTACCCCCCGTACCCGTCCCGCTACGTCAACGGCTTTCAGCCTGACACGGGCCACTGACAACCCCGGAGCCGGGTCCGCCCCCGCTCACGACACCGGGCGGGAGTCCTGCCAGATCGACTCGAATTCCTCGCGGTAGGTCGGGAACAGCCCGTGCTCGTGACCGGGCCGCACCTGCGCCGTCCGGCCGCCGCCCCGCAGGACCAGGACCGGCGCCTCCATGCCGCGGGCCCGGCGCAGGTACGACTGGACCACCGCGATGCCCGAGGACTCGCCCTCCACGAGGTACGCGGTGAAGCGCGGGGTCTCGTCGAAGACGTGGATCTCGAAGCGCGAGGGATCGCGCAGGCCCGCCCGCACCCGCCGCACGTGCAGGATGTTCATCTCCACCGAGCGGCTCAGCTCGCCCTTGCGCAGGCCGAGCTCCCGCTCGCGCCGTTTGACCGCGCTGCTCGCCGGGTTCAGGAACAGCAGCCGCACCCGGCAGCCGGCCTCCGCGAGGCGGACGAGTCTTCGGCCGGAGAAGTTCTGGACCAGCAGGTTGAGCCCGATGCCGATGGCGTCGAGCCGCCGCGCACCACCGAAGAGGTCCTCGGCCGGGAGCTGGCGCTGGAGGCGCACCCGGTCCGGGTGGACGGAGATGACGTCCGCGTACCGGTCGCCCACCAGGTCCTCGACGGCGTCGATGGGCAGCCGGTCCGCCGCCGGCGAGCCCGCGCCGCCGCCCAGTACCTCCAGCAGCCGCGCCGAGGCCCGCTCGGCCTGTTCCAGGACCGCCCGGGACAGGGCCCGGTTGCGCGAGACGACGTTGCGCGTGACCTCCAGCTCGTCCAGCGCCTGCTCGATCTCGCGCCGGTCGTCGAAGTACGGTTCGAAGCAGGGCCAGTGCTGGACCATCAGCTCGCGCAGCTGCGGCAGGGTGAGGAAGCTCAGCACGTTGTCGTCGGCGGAGTCCAGCAGGTAGCCCTTGCGGCGGCTGACCTCGCGCACGGCGACCGCGCGCTGCACCCACTCCTGGCCGGCGGGACCTGCGGCGGCCACCACCCAGTCGTCCCCGCCGTGCACGGGCTCGTAGACCGGCCGGAGCACCGCTCCGACCACGGAGCGCAGCCGCTGTTCGATCAGGTTCAGCCAGATGTACGCGCGGCCGGCGCGCTGGGCCCGGGTCCGGACCTCGCTCCAGGCGTCCGCGCCCCAGTCCAGCTCGGCACCGGCTCCCGCCTGCGCCTTCCCGGTCCCGCCGGTCTCCTGCGGGGCCAGCGACACGGCCCCGGCGGGGATCCCGCCGGCCGCCCCGGCCGCGGCGTCCGCCGGGCCGCCCTCGTGACCGCCGTCACCAGGGGGCAGCTCCAGACCTCCCGAGCTCACCCGTGCACCGCCTCCTGCGTCTGGACGCCCGTCTCCAGTGATCACGGAAGAGTACTCCGCGCGTGCGGCCCCCTGCAGCCCGATGCCTGCCCCTGCGGGCCGACGCGGGCTCACGGTCCGTACCCGGTCCGTCCGTTGGCCCATTATCCGCTCTGCCGACGATCGGATCTTCCCAAGGTCTGCCGAACCCTTTATCAGCTCTCCGGGTCACCCGGTAGGACCCTTCCAAGTCCCCGCGTGGAAGCCCTCTTTCGGGGAAGATCTGCCAGTGACGTGGTCCACGCCCGGATCAGCCCGACACAGAGGGGAAGAGTCGTTTTCTATGCAGGTCTGGCCGGGACAGGCGTATCCGCTCGGTGCCACGTATGACGGCGCCGGCACCAACTTCGCGGTCTATTCGGAGGCCGCCCGACGCATCGAACTGTGCCTGCTGCACGACGACGGATCGGAGACCGCGATCGAACTGCGCGAGACCGATGCCTTCGTCCGGCACGCCTACTTGCCGGGCATCATGCCCGGTCAGCGCTACGGGTTCCGGGTGCACGGCCCCTACGAGCCCGAGCGCGGCCGGCGCTGCAACGCGGCGAAGCTGCTCCTGGACCCGTACGCGCGGGCCATCGCGGGGAGCATCGACTGGGGGGAGGAGGTGTACGGCTACCACTTCGGCCGGCCCGACTCCCGCAACGACCTGGACTCCGCTCCCAAGAGCATGAGTTCGGTCGTGGTCAACCCCTACTTCGACTGGGCCAACGACCGGCCCCCGCGCCACGAGTACCACCACACGGTGCTCTACGAGGCCCACGTGAAGGGCCTGACCATGAACCACCCGGACCTCCCCGAGGAACTGCGCGGCACGTACGGGGCGCTCGCGCACCCGGCGGTGATCGGACACCTCACCAAGCTGGGGGTCACGGCGCTGGAGCTGATGCCGGTCCATCAGTTCGTCAACGACCACCGGCTGGTGGACGACGGGCTGAGCAACTACTGGGGCTACAACACCATCGGCTTCTTCGCCCCGCACAACGGCTACGCCTCGGGCGACCGCGGCCAGCAGGTGCTGGAGTTCAAGTCGGCGGTACGGGCCCTGCACGAGGCGGGCATCGAGGTGATCCTCGACGTGGTCTACAACCACACCGCCGAGGGCAACCACCTGGGCCCGACCCTGTCCTTCCGCGGGCTGGACAACGCCTCGTACTACCGGCTCGCGGACGATCCCCGGCACTACATGGACACCACGGGCACCGGGAACTCGCTGCTGATGCGTTCCCCGCACGTGCTCCAGCTGATCATGGACTCGCTGCGCTACTGGGTCACCGAGATGCACGTGGACGGCTTCCGCTTCGACCTGGCGGCCACGCTGGCCCGCCAGTTCCACGAGGTGGACCGGCTGTCCTCGTTCTTCGACCTGGTCCAGCAGGATCCGGTGGTCAGCCAGGTCAAGCTGATCGCGGAGCCGTGGGACCTGGGCGAGGGCGGCTACCAGGTGGGCAACTTCCCGCCGCTGTGGACCGAGTGGAACGGCAAGTACCGAGATACCGTACGGGACTTGTGGCGCGGGCAGCCGCGCACCCTCGCGGAGTTCGCGGGCCGGCTGACGGGCTCCTCGGACCTCTACCAGGATGACGGCCGGCGGCCGCTGGCCTCGATCAACTTCACCACCTGCCACGACGGGTTCACCCTGAACGACCTGGTCTCGTACAACGAGAAGCACAACGAGGCCAACCGCGAGGGCAATCGGGACGGTGAGACCCACAACCGGTCCTGGAACTGCGGGGCGGAGGGGCCCACGGAGGACAAGGAGATCGGGGAGCTGCGCGAGCGGCAGATGCGCAACTTCATCGCCACGCTGATGCTGTCCCAGGGCGTTCCGATGATCAGTCACGGAGACGAGTTCGCGCGGACCCAGGGCGGCAACAACAACGCCTACTGCCAGGACAACGAGTTGGCGTGGGTGAAGTGGCCCGAGCCCGGCAAACCGGCGCCCGCCCTGCTGGAGTTCACCCGGCAGATGGTGTGGCTGCGGCGGGAGCACCCGGTGTTCCGGCGGCGGCGGTTCTTCCACGGGCGGCCGGTGGAGGGGACGCACGACGAGCTCTCGGACATCGCCTGGTTCACCCCGCACGGCGAGGAGATGCGGGCCCGCGACTGGCAGGCGCAGCACGCGCGGGCGCTGGCGGTGTTCCTGAACGGGGAGGCCATCTCGGAGCCCGGCACCCGTGGGGAGCGGATCACCGACGACTCGTTCCTGCTGATGTTCAACGCCGGTGCGGAAGCACAGGACTTCACCGTCCCGGCCGGGCACGGAGCGCAGTGGCGGCTGGTCGTGGACACGGCGCGGCCGGAGGTGCTGGCACCCGGTACCGGACCGCAGTACGCGGCCGGGGACCGGGTGACACTGACAGGACGGTGTCTGGTGGTGCTGCAGCGCCCGGCATAGGCGCCACCGCGGCGCCCTACGCCGGGCACCGCCTCGGGGGGGGGGGGGGGGGGGCGGGGGGGGGGGGGGGGCCCCGCCCCGGGCCGGGGGGGGGGGGGGGGGGGGGCCCCCCCCGGGGGGCCGGGGGGGGGGGCCCCCCCGGGGGCC
>NZ_JBITDL010000027.1:0-111693 GCF_044454225.1 Streptomyces sp. NPDC051563 | reverse complement strand
CGCGGAGTGGGTGGGTGGGGGGGCCCCCCCCCCCCCGCCGCGCCCCCCCCCGCCGCCCCCCCGCCCCCCCCCCCCGGCGGGGGGGCGGGGGGGGGCCGGGGGGGGGGCGGGCCCCGGCCCCCGCTTCAGTGCCCGGCGTAGGCGGCGCCCTCCAGGAGGACGTCCGGACGGGCGCCGCCGCCGGTCGCCACCGGTGCGTGCGTCCGGTCCGACGGCACCCGGGTGACCAGGGCCAGGACCAGGCACAGGGCGGCCGCCCCCACGGCCACCGCGAAGGCGGCGCTGGGCCCGTACGCCTCGGCGAGCCGCCCGGAGACGGCGAGCGAGGCGGCCTGCCCGGCGACGAGGGAGCTGGCGGCGAAGGCCATCGACTCGGCGAGCCGGCAGGGCTCCACCGCGCGCTCGGTGATGGCGAAGGCGGTGATCAGGTGCGGGGCGTAGGCGGCTCCGAGCACGGTGACGACCGCGTACAGCGGCCACAGCGTCTGCGTGAAGAGCAGCGGTACGGAGAGCACGAGCGCGGCGGCCGTGGCCCACCGCCAGCGCAGCCGCAGCCCGAAGCGGGCGGGCAGCGCGCCGAGCGAGAGCCCGACGGCGGCGCTGACGACGCCCATGGCCGCGTACACGATGCCGGCCTGGCCGGGGACGCCCAACTGTGCGGTGAGGGCGGCGATTCCGGCCTGGCAGGCGCCGAACATGGCGCCCTGGAGGGCGAGGGAGCCCCGTACCGCGAAGACCACGCGCGGCGGGCGGACCCGCGCACGCTCCTTCTCCCGGCGGACTCCCGCGGGCACTCCGGCCGTGACGGCGGCGGTCGGGTGCAGTGCGTAGAGGGTGCCGAAGACGGCGACGAGCGCGGCCGCGCCGCCGAGGGCGACGGCCGGGTGCAGGACGAGGGTGGCCAGGCCCACGAGGGCGGGTCCGAAGACGAAGGAGACCTCGTCCAGGGTGCCTTCGAGGGAGTGGATGGCGCCCACGACGCTCTCGTCGGACTTGGCGCGGTGGGCCAGGGCCACGGAGCGGGTGCGGGCGAGCGGTCCGATCAGCGGGACGGAGGCACCGGTGACGGCCCCGATCGCGGCGAGCGGCACGGTGGCGAGCCCGGAGAGCGCCCCGGCCACCAGGGCGGCGGTCGCCACCGCGTTGACCGCGGCGGCCGTCAGGACGACGGGGCGCTGCCCGTGACGGTCGGCGAGCCGGCCCAGCACGGGTCCGAAGACCACCTGTCCGGCGGAGAGGGTGCCGCCGACTATGCCCGCGGTGGCGAGGGAGCCGCTGGTTTCGGCGACCAGCAGGACGCTGCCGAACTGCGACATCGCGACGGGCAGTCGGGCGAAGAAGGAGATGAGCGGGAGTAGGGGCCCGGTCAGGGCGATGACTTTTCGATAGGTGTTGACGGTTCCAAACACTTGAGCAACGTTAACCCGGCGCAGTCACCCGGATGCATTGGGTCATGGCACGGAATCCCGCATCCTGGGTACGTACGTTCTCATGAGCCTGCCCCCGCGTACCGGTCGCACCAGTCCCGAGTTCAACCGGCCGGAAACCGATGTACCCCCGGCCGTCACCCCGGCGTCGACCTACCGCCTCCAGCTGCGGCCCGAGTTCACCTTCGGGCACGCGCGGGCCGTCGTGCCGTACCTCGCCTCGCTCGGCGTGACCCACCTGCACCTGTCCCCCGTACTGGAGGCCGTGCCCGGCTCCACGCACGGGTACGACGTCACCGACCACACCCGGGTCCGGGTGGAGCTGGGCGGCGAGGACGGCCTGCGCGCCCTGGCCGCCGAGGCCCGTGCGCACGGGCTCGCACTGGTGCTCGACATCGTGCCGAACCACATGGCGCTCCCGGCGCCGCTCCGACTCAACCGGCCCCTGTGGGAGGTGGCCCGGGAAGGCCCCGGCTCGCCGTACGCGCGCTGGTTCGACATCAACTGGGAGGCGCGCGGGGGACAGCTCCTGCTGCCCGTGCTCGCGGAGCCGCTGGACCCCGGATCCATCGAGGTCGCGGAGTCCGCGGAGGCCAAGGACTCCGGGGACTCCGGGGACTCCGGGGACTCCGGGGACTCCGGGTACTCCCGGGGCGGAGTCGGCTCCCGCGACCGGTCCGTCCTGCGGATCGGGGAGCTGGAGTTCCCGCTCCGGGAGGGCACGGCCGGGCTGGAACCGGCGGCCCTGCTCGCCGCCCAGTGGTACCGGCCCGCGTGCTGGCGCGAGGCCAGGACCGGCCTCAACTACCGTCGTTTCTTCACCATTTCGGAGCTGATCGGGGTGCGCGTCGAGGACCCCGAGGTCTTCGCCGCCACGCACGCCAAGGTGCTGGAGCTGGTCCGGGACGGGGTCGCGGCGGGGCTGCGCATCGACCACGTGGACGGCCTGGCCGACCCCGCCGGGTACCTGCGGCGGCTGCGGGAAGCCGTCGGCGCGGACTGCTGGGTGGTGGTCGAGAAGATCCTGGCCCGCGAGGAGCGGCTCTCTCCCGCCTGGCCGGTGGCCGGGACCACCGGGTACGAGGCGCTGTACCGGGTGGACGGGGTACTGACCGACCCGGCCGGGGCCGCGCGGCTCGACGCCCGCTTCCGCCGGGCGACCGGGCAGCCCCGCTGGGAGCGGACGGCCGCGGCGGCCGCCCGCGAGGTCCTGACCGGCGACCTGGCGGCCGAACTGGCCACCCTGGAACGGCTGGCGGGCTCTGAATTCTGCTCCGCTGTAAGCGAGTTGCTCATCGCCTACCCCGTCTACCGGCCCTACCCAGGGGATCCGGAGCTCTCGCCCGAGGCGCTGGAGCGGGCCGCCGCGGAGGCCGGCCCGGGCCCGGTGGCCGGCGTACGCGAACTGCTGCTGCGGGACCCGGCCTTCGCAGCCCGCTTCGCCCAGACCTCGGCGGCCCTGCGCGCCAAGTCCCTGGAGGACAGGGCCTTCTACCGGTACGCCCCCCTGCTGTCCGCCACGGAGGTGGGCGGGGATCCGGGGGCTCCGGCGGTCACGGTGGCGGAGTTCCACGCGTACTGCGCCGAACGGGAGCAGCTGTGGCCCCGCGCCGGAACGGTGCTGACCACGCACGACACGAAGCGCAGCGCGGACGTCCGGGCCCGGATCTCGGCGCTCTCGCAGGACCCCGACTCCGTACCGGACCCGGCCGGGGCGGATCCCCAACTCGCATGGGTGGCCTGGCAGACGGCGTTCGGACTCGGGGCCGACGGCTCCCCCGACGAGCGGCGCGACCGGCTCTCCGAGGCCCTGCTGAAGGCCGTCCGCGAGGCCGCCCTGCACACCACGTGGACCGAGCAGGACCCCGCGTACGAGGCCACGGTCCCCGGGTACCTCCCGGCGGCCGCACCGGAGCCCTCCGGACCCCTGGCGGCGGCGGCCCGCGCCAACCTGCTCGGCGCGGCGCTGCTGCACCTGGCCATGCCCGGGGTCCCGGAGGTCTACCAGGGCGCGGAGACGGAGTACCGGGCCCTGGTCGACCCGGACAACCGGCGGCCCGCCGTCTTCCCCCGGGAGACCCTGGCCCGGCTGGACGCGGGCGCCGCACCGTCCGGCGCCGCCGAGGAGAAGCTCGCCCTCACCGCCGCCCTGCTGCGGCTGCGGCGGAGCGAGCCCGCGCTGTTCACGGGCTACGCGCCGCTGCTCGCCCGGGGCCCGGCCGCGGAGCACTGCGTGGCCTTCGCCCGGGGCGCCGGAGCCGATTCCGGCCCCGACTCCGGTTCCGGCTCCGGTTCCGGCTCCGGTTCCGGCTCCGGTTCCGGCCCCGGCCTGGTGGCGGTGGTCACCCGGCTCTCGTACGGCCTGGCGACGGCGGGCGGCTGGCGGGACACGGCCCTGACCCTGCCCCCGGGCCGGTGGCGGCGGCTGGCGTTCCCCGGGCCCGCGGAGGGCACGCGCGAAGCCCCGTACGAGGGCGAGACACCGCTCGCCGCGCTCCTCGGCGGAGCCTGGCCGGTGACGGTCCTGCTCAGGGAGGACGCGGACCCGGCGTGACGGGCCACGTCCAGGTCACGGGCTGACCCGGCGCCGATCGGCAAACTTCCCGGTCACAGCACTAGGGCAGGCGCGGGGCGGGAATGGGACCGTCTGTGACCCTGATCCGTGACATGTGCTACCCCACCCCTCACGAACTCGCCCTGGCCGCACGGGCCCTGGCCGATGAACACCCGGCCCGGGCCCGGCTCCGCCAGATCGGCGCGTCCCGGGCCGGGGAACCCCTCTGGCTGCTCTCCGTCGGCAACGGGGACGCCGCCCGCGCCGTGCTCGTCGTCGCCGGGGCCCACGCCAACGAGCCCGTGGGCGGCGCCACCGCCCTCGCGCTCGCGCGCCGGCTCATCCACGCGGCCACGGGCTCCGGCGACGCCGAGGCCCGCGGCGGCGCGGCCCCACACCCCGACGTCGGCGCCGGGGCCGGGGCGGCCCCCACCGCCGCCGGAACGGCCTGGCACTTCCTGCTCTGCGCCGACCCCGACGGCGCGGCCCTGCACCGCACGCCCCGCCCGTACTCCCTGCTTGACTACCACCGGAACTTCTTCCGGCCGCCCGGCCCCGAACAGCCCGAATGGGCACCCTCTTTACTGCCCCCGGACCTCTTGCCGCCCGAGACCCTCGCCCTGACCCGGCTCATCGACGAGCTCCGGCCCGCCCTCCAGGTCTCCCTGCACGGCACCGATCTCGGCGGCTCCTGGGTGCAGCTGACCCGGGACATACCCGGGCTCGCCGAGCCCTTCGGCAAATCGGCCGCCGAGCTGCGCATTCCGGTCGAGACGAGCGCCTCCGACGCCTCGGGCTGGCCCTCGCCGGGGGCCGGGATCTTCGTGATGCCCGAGCCCGGGATCACCGCCGACGGGCCGTTCCATCCCGAGGACACCCGGCTCAGCACCTGGTACCACGCCCACCGCCACTCCGGCACGACCGCGATCGTCGAAGTCCCCATGTGGGCCTCGGACCTGGTGGACGACCCGGCCCCGCACCCCGACCCCCGCGCCGCCCTGCGCGTCCTGGCCCGTCGGCTCACCGCCGACGCCGAGCGGGTGGCGGCCCTGCGGGAGGGTGCGGGCGGCGGTACGGATCCGGGCGCCGCGGCCCTGCTGCGCGCGGTGGACTGGACGCTCGCGCTGATCCCCCGCATCACCGCCGAGTGGACGGGACCCGGAGCCCCCGCCGAGGCGACCGCCGCGTACATCGGGAGCATCGACGCCTTCGGGCGGCGGCTCTCGCTGCGCGCCGCGGCGATGCTGCTCCGGGTGCTGCGCGCCCAGGGGCAGCCGTCGGCGCCTGTCGTGGACCGGCTCGTCACGGGATGGTGCGAGGAGTTCGCGGACCGCTTCCAGGCACGGTGGGTCCCGGTGGCCACGCAGGTGGAGCACCAGTCGCGGGTGGTCCTCGCCGCCTACGACCGGCTCGTGGCGGCGGGCCGGTAGGCGCGGGGGCCAAGGCCGGCGGCCGCGGCCGGCGCGGCCTACTCCACCGGCAGGGCGTACCGGAGCTTCGGCTTGCCGGTGGCCCCGAGCCGGTCGTAGAAGCGGATCGCGCCCTCGTTCCAGTCGGGCGTCTGCCACTCGACGCGGCCGAGGCCCCGCTCGCGGGCGAGTGCGGCCACGCCGTCCATCAGGGCGGCCCCGAGGCCGTGTCCGCGGGCCTCCTCGGCCAGGTAGAGGCAGTCCATGTGGAGGTACTCGCGGGCCTCCCAGAAGGAGAACTCGGCCGAGCAGGCGGCGTACCCGGCCACCTCGCCCTCCGGGGTCCGCGCCAGCAGCACCCACAGGCGGGAGCCCTCGGCGAACAGCTGCGCGCCGAGCCGTCCGGCGAGACCGGCGGGACCGGCGGGACCGGCCGGGCGGGGCGCGGACCTCTCGTAGACCATGTGCTCGCCCATGAGCTCGACCAGGCGGGGCAGGTCCTCGGGGCGCGCGGGCCGTACGGCGGGGGCGGCAGACGTGGGTTCCATGGGTGCCATCCTCCGCACGGCGGGCGTCCGCACGCCAACCGGGTCCCGTACCCCGGGCCGGTGCCCGGAGCCGCGGCCCGGGGATCAGCCTCGCGACAGCCTGAAGGTCATCCGCCCGAAGCCGATCTGGTCGCCCTCGCGCACCACCGCCGAGCCCGTCACCCGGCGCCCGTTGACGGTGGTCCCGTTCGTCGAGCCGAGGTCCTTCAGCACCCAGACGCCGTCCCTGATGCCCAGCTCCGCGTGCGCCCGCGAGACCGTCTCGTGGCTCAGGCGCAGCCCGTTGCCCGGGTCGCGGCCGATGCGCAGCGGTCCGGCGCCCGGGTGCGGGAGGAGCAGCGCGGGCAGCTTCTCCGCGGCCCAGGCCCGCCGTACGCCCACCGACACGGCCGAGACCCGCCCGACCCAGCCGAACAGCCGGCGGGTCCACGGGCTCTCCCCGGCCTCCCGGCCCTCCAGGTCCGCGGTGAGCACGGCGAGGTCCTCGGAGCGGCGGGCCACGAGGGCGAGTTCCATGCGGCGCAGGAAGGTGTCGTGCGACAGCTTGCCGACGGCGGCGCCCTCCCTGAGCTGGCCCAGGGCGCGGTCGCGCTCGGCATCCGAGAGCCGTGGGGCGGGGAAGGGAGGGAACTCGAAACTCGACGTCACCAGGTGATTGTCGGCCTGTCGGGGGCAGAGTGTCCAGAACTCCCGCGACGAGCCGGGGATGATGGGCCGGACACGCAGGTTGGGGTACCGCCGCCAGACGAGGGGACCGTCCGTGCAGTTCGAGGTGTGGGCACCGCTGACAGACCGGGTCGCACTGCGGCTCGACGGGGCCGCGTACGCGATGGCGCCCGATCCGGAGCGCGCCGGCTGGTGGGTCGTGGAGGCCCCGGGCGCCGACGGTTCCCGGTACGGGTTCCAGCTGGGCGGCGCGCCGCAGGCTCCCGCGCCCGGGGGCGATCCGGACGAACCGGTGCACCCCGGGGACGATCCGCGCGACCCGGTGCACCCCGGGGCCGATCCGGGCGGCCCGTTCCACCCCGAGGACGATCCGCGCGACCCGGTCCACCCCGGACACCCGGAGCACCTCGGGCACCACGGACAGCACGGGCAGCACGGGCACCGGGCGGCCGGCCTCGTACAGCCCGTGCATCCCGTACGCCCCGATCCGCGCGGGCGGCGCCTGCCGGACGGCCCCGACGGGCTCTCGGCCGTGGTCGACTTCGCCGCCCTCGCCCCCGCCGAGCCGGCCCCCTCCCCCCGGGTGCCGCTCCAGGACGCCGTCCTGTACGAGCTGCACGTGGGCACCTTCACCCCCGAGGGCACCTTCGACGCGGCCGCCGCCCGCCTCGGTCACCTCACCTCCCTCGGCGTGACCCACGTCGAGCTGATGCCCGTCTGCTCCTTCCCCGGACGGCACGGCTGGGGGTACGACGGGGTCGCGCCCTGGGCGGTGCACGAGCCGTACGGGGGCCCGGCCGGGCTGGTCCGGTTCGTGGAAGCCGCGCACGCCGCCGGGCTCGGCGTGGTGCTCGACGTGGTCCACAACCACCTGGGCCCCTCCGGCAACCACCTCCCCGTGTTCGGCCCGTACTTCACCGAGACCCACCACACCCCCTGGGGCGCGGCGGTCAACCTGGACGCACCCGGCTCCGACGAGGTGCGCGCGTACCTCCTGGGCAGCGCACTGGCCTGGCTGCGCGACTACCGGATCGACGGGCTGCGGCTGGACGCGGTGCACGCGCTCGCCGACGGGCGGGCGCTGACCTTCCTGGAGGAGCTGTCCGCGGCGGTGGACGGGCTGGCCGCCGAGACGGGCCGGCCGCTGTTCCTGATCGCGGAGTCCGACCGCTGCGATCCGCGCACCACCAGCCCGCGCGCCGCCGGGGGCCTGGGGCTGCACGCGCAGTGGAACGACGACTTCCACCACGCCCTGCACTGCACGCTGACCGGCGAGTCCCAGGCGTACTACGCGGACTTCGCCGAGGCCCCGCTCGCGGCGCTCGCCAAGACCATGACCCGGGCCTTCTTCCACGACGGGACCTGGTCCTCCTTCCGGGGCCGCCACCACGGCCGTGCTGTGGACCGCGGGCGCACCCCGGCGCACCGCTTCCTCGGCTACGCCCAGACCCACGACCAGATCGGCAACCGCGCGCTGGGCGACCGGCTCGCGGCCTCGCTGTCCCCCGGGCTGCTGGCGTGCGCGGCGACGGTGGTGCTGACCGGGCCGTTCGTGCCGATGCTGTTCATGGGCGAGGAGTGGGGCGCCGGCACCCCGTGGCAGTACTTCACCGACCATCCCGACGAGGAGCTCGCCGAGGCAGTACGGGCGGGCCGGCGGCGGGAGTTCGCGGAGCACGGCTGGAAGGCGGAGGAGATCCCCGACCCCCAGGACCCGGCGACCCGCGACCGCTCCTGCCTGGACTGGGCCGAGCCGGGCCGCTCGGCCCACGCCCGCCTCCTGGACTGGCACCGCGCCCTGATCACGCTCCGCCGGACCCACTCCGACCTGCGCGACCCCGACCTGGCGGCGCTGCGGATCGCCCACGACGAGGAGCGCCGCTGGCTGACGTTCCGCCGGGGCGACGTCCGCGTGGTGGTGAACCTCTCCGCGGAGCCCGTCACCGTCGCGCTCGGCCGCAACGGGGTCCGGGTGCTGGCCGCCTGGCTGCCCGTCGAGCATCCGGACGCCGACGGGCGGGTGCACGTACCGGCGGAGTCGGCGGTGGTGCTGGGTCCTTAGCCTCGGGGCTCGGGGCTCGGGGCTCGGGGCTCGGGGCGGGGGGCTCGGGGCGGGGGCCGGGGCAGGGGGCGTAAACCCTGTCGCGGAGGCGCGGGGCCGTCTGATGGGATCGGCCCATGAAGATCGAATCCGACGAACTCTCCGCGGGCACGGGCGGCCGGACGGCCACGTACGACCGGATCGGGGTGGGGTACCGGCAGATCCGGCGGCCCGACCCGCGGCTGGCCGCGCTGATCGCGGGGGGCCTGGGTGACGCCCGTACCGTGGTCAACGTCGGTGCGGGCGCAGGTTCGTACGAGCCGGAGGACCGTGAGGTGACGGCCGTGGAGCCCTCGCGGGTGATGCTCGACCAGCACCCGGGGACCCGTAAGGTGCGGGCCGTTGCGCAGGAACTGCCCTTCGTGGACGGGGCGTTCGATGCGGCGATGGCCGTGATGACCGTCCACCACTGGCCGGACCCGGCGCGCGGGCTGGCCGAACTGCGGCGGGTCTCCCGCCGCCAGGCCGTCTTCACCTGGGATCCGGCGCACGCGACCGAGCTGTGGCTCTTCGAGGAGTACCTGCCGGAGATCGGGAAGGCGGACCGCTCCGCCTTCACCCCGCTGTCCGTGGTGACCGGGGCGCTGGACGCGCACACCGTGCTGCCCTTCCCGGTCCCGCACGATTTCACCGACGGGTTCCGGGCCGCCTTCTGGCGCCGGCCCGAGTCCTACCTCGACCCTGCCGTGCGCGGGGCCAGCTCCACCCTGGCCAGGCGGCCGGCCTCCGCGGTGGAGCCGGGGATCGCCCGGCTGCGCGCGGACCTGCGGTCGGGGGCCTGGCAGCGGCGCCACGCCGGCCTGCTGGAGCGGGAGAGCGTCGACTACGGCTACCGCCTGGTCCTCGCCGGGTCCTGAGCCCCGGCGAGGCGGCGGCCTCCGGCTGCCGCGGGCCTACTGCACGACGGCCAGCTCGCGGGAGGCGTTGTTGAAGCTGCGGCAGCCGTTCTCGGTGACCGTGATGATGTCCTCGATCCGGACCCCGAACCGCCCCGGGAGGTAGATCCCCGGCTCCACGGAGAAGCACATGCCGGGGACGAGGGGCTGTTCCTCGCCCTCCACCATGTACGGCGGTTCGTGCGTGGTGACTCCGATGCCGTGACCCGTGCGGTGGATGAACTGCTCCCCGTAGCCGAACTCGGTGATCACCGCGCGCGCCGCCCGGTCCACGTCCTGGCAGGCGGCCCCCGGCCGGGCCGCCGCCACGCCCGCCAGCTGGGCCTCGCGGACGATGTCGTGGACCCGCTGCTCCTCCTCCGTGGGCTCGCCGACGTGGACGGTGCGGGAGATGTCGGAGCCGTAGCCGTGCTTGAGGCCGCCGAAGTCGAGGACCACCATGTCCCCGTGCTGGATGACCCGGTCACCGGCTTCGTGGTGCGGGTTGGCGCCGTTCGGGCCGGAGCCGACGACGGTGAAGTCCACCTGCGAGTGGCCGTGCACGCGCAGCAGCGCGTCCAGGTCGGCGGCGACGTCGCTCTCCCGGCGCCCCGCGAAGGGAACGTGCAGGATCTGCGCGTACGCCGCGTCGGCCGCCTCGCCGGCCGCCGCGAGCCGGGCCAGCTCGCGCTCGTCCTTGACCGCGCGCAGCATCGGCAGCGCATCGGTCAGCGCAACGTACGAGGTGCCCGGCAGCTCCCTCTGCAGGCCCAGCAGGTGCAGGGCCCAGGTGTTGTCGCTGACCCCGAAGCGGCCGGTCACGTCCAGCAGCGGCGTGGTGACGGCGTACGGGTTCTTCCCGTCGGCCCAGTCCCGCAGGGTCAGCGCCCCCGCTCCGGGGGCCTTCTCCGCGTCGGGGGCTTCCAGGGCGGGGACGACGAGGACGGGGTCCTGACCGGCGGCGAGCACGAGCAGGGTCATCCGCTCGGTGTCGACGGGCCGGTACCCGGTGAGGTGGGCCAGGTCGGGCCCGGGAGCGACCAGCAGGCCGGCCAGCCCCGCGTCGGCCGCGGCCTGCGCGGCGGCGGCCATCCGGGCGGCGTAGTCGGCGGCCGTGAAGGGATCGGAGTCATGGTCCATGCCCCGATCCTCCCGCGCCCGCCCCCCGGCCGGCAGGGGGCCGCGCCGATCACCCGGCCGCTACCCCTCACGGCCGCTTCGCGGGCCGGCCCCGCGGGCGGCGTCCGGGCCGGCCGTGGCAGCGGCGGGCGGGGCCCTGGGAAAAGGCGTCGCGGGAGCACCCCGCTGATCAGCTATGCTGTGCTTGCACATCGAACGGACGGTCCGCCGTCCTTCGTGGTGGGTGTAGCTCAGTTGGTAGAGCACCTGGTTGTGGTCCAGGTGGCCGCGGGTTCAAGTCCCGTCACTCACCCTGTTGATCCCGTGGGGGTCGCGAGTTCTCTCGTGACCCCCACGGGATTTTTCTTGTCCCCGCAGGACAGGATCAACCACACGAAAAGTGACATAGGCGACATCCCGGCGCTGCTGATGCGGGACGCCCACTCCTGGCGGCACGCCGGCCCCGAGGGCTCCCCCGGGGCCCCGCCGGAGGTACGGAGCGGGTCGCGCGAGCGCTGCGCCGACCTACCCGCGCAGGAAGGACTCCACCTCCGTGGCCAGGGCCACCGGGGTCTCGTGCGGCGGGTAGTGCCCCGCACCGGGCAGGGGCCGGATGCGGCAGTTCGGGTACCAGACCTGCCAGGTGGACCGCATGAAGTCGACGGTGATCGCGAGGTCGTACTCGCCGACGAGGACCAGTACCGGGACCGTGCTGCCCTTCACGGCGGCGGTCAGGTCCAGCGGCTGCCAGCTCGCGAGGTAGGCGGCGAAGGCCTCCGGCCGGGACACGGCGAGCGAGTGCGCGACCATCCGGTCCAGCCAGTACGGGCTCGCGCGGCGGCCGGTGACGATGTCGAGGATGGCCCGGCGGTTCTCCTCGCCGGCGGCGGCCCCGTAGAAGAGCGCGTGGGTGGCGTCGTCCATCTCGTAGGGGCCGGCGGGGACCGGGTTGATGCCGATCAGCTTCTCCACGCGCTCGGGGGCGCGCACGAGGACCTGCTGCATGGCCTTGCCGCCCATGGAGTGGCCGAGGAGGGAGAAGGTGTCCCAGCCGAGCTCGTCGGCGAGCGCGAGGACGTCGTCGGCGATCTCGGGGAGCGCGTACCGGCCGGGGACGTCCCGGCGGTCGCCGTAGCCGCGGTAGTCGAGGAAGGCGTACGAGAACTCCCGCGGGTCCAGGTAGTCCAGTACGGAGCCCCAGTTCGCGGACGTGCCGAACCAGTCGTGCAGCACGATGACGCGGACGGGGCCGGTGCCGGTCCTGCGGTGGGCGATGGCCATGCGTTCTCCCTCGGTGACGACGGTTGCGTACGCGGACGCCTCCGTTCTGCCCACCGCCCGCGGGGTCGATGCGAGCGTCGACCCCGCGGGCGGCAGAAACGGGCGGGTGCACCCTGCGGGAGCGGTCAGACGGTCTTGATCGCCGGGTCCGAGACTCCGGTCGCGCCGGTTTCCACGTGGCCGGCGAAGCGGCGCAGGAAGGTGGCGTCCGCGTCGGAGACGACCGAGACGTCGTACCAGCGGCCCGTCGCCGACAGGGCCACCGTGTGCGCGACGGTGGCGCCCGCCGCGACGCGCAGGATCTGGGCCGTGCCGCCGTAGGCGTTGGTGACGGTCAGGTTGACGGCCGCCGTGCCCTCGTTGGTCAGGGACAGCAGCAGGTTGCCGGTGGCCTTGTCGTGGCGGGCCGTGACCTCGGGGCCGGCCTTCTTCGCCGGGCCCTTCCAGGTGCGCAGGAAGCCGTTCGGGCCCCAGACCGTGAGGTTGATCTGATTGCCGGTGGAGCTGCTCGTGCTCCAGGTGTCCGACAGGGTCTTGCCGGCCTCGACGGTGTAAGGCCACGGGCCGTCCGTACGGTTGCCCGAGTTGCTGTGGAAGTGGGCGCCGAGGGCGGGACCGGAGGAGAAGGTCAGGGTGAACTTGCCGGTGGAGACCGTGGCCTTGCCGTCCACGTACGGGGCGTAGCCCAGGGCGCGGGTCGGCTTGGCGCCGGCCTCCTGCTTGGGCAGGGTGCCCGTCGCGGGCGGGGCCGGGTTGTAGGACGCGTGGCGGTTCTTGTCCGGCGGTACGTACGCGGCCGTGGAGGGCAGGGCGGCGGGCGCGGAGTCGGCCCGGGTGAAGTCGAAGGCCGAGGTCAGGTCGCCGCAGACCGCACGGCGCCACGGGGAGATATTGGGCTCCTGCACGCCGAAGCGCTTCTCCATGAAGCGGATCACCGAGGTGTGGTCGAAGGTCTCGGAGCAGACGTAGCCGCCCTTGCTCCACGGGGAGACCACGATCATCGGGACGCGCGGGCCGAGCCCGTACGGGCCGGCCGCGTAGCCGGAGACGTTCCCGGTGTACAGGTCGCCGGTGACGCTGACCGTGGACAGGCCCTGCGCGGCGCTCGCGGGAGGGTACGGCGGGACGACGTGGTCGAAGAAGCCGTCGTTCTCGTCGTAGGTGATGAAGAGGGCCGTCTTCGCCCACACGTCCGGGTTGGCGGTCAGCGAGTCCAGGACCTGCGAGATGTACCAGGCGCCGAAGTTCGTCGGCCAGTTGGCGTGCTCGCTGAAGGCCTCGGGAGCGGCGATCCAGGAGACCTGCGGCAGGGTGCCGTTCACGACGTCCGCGCGCAGCTTGTCGAAGTAGGTGCCGCCCGACTTGACGTCGGTGCCCGTACGGGCCTTCTCGTAGAGGGCGCTGCCGGGCTGGGCGTTGCGGTAACTGTTGAAGTACAGCAGCGAGTTGTCGCCGTAGTTGCCGCGGAAGGCGTCGTTGATCCAGCCCCAGGATCCGGCGGCGTTCAGGCCGTCGCCGATGTCCTGGTAGATCTTCCAGGAGACGCCGGCCGTCTCCAGGCGCTCGGGGTAGGTCTTCCAGCCGTAGCCGGCTTCCTGGTTGCCGAGGACCGGGCCGCCGCCCACCCCGTCGTTGCCCGCGTAACCCGACCACAGGTAGTAGCGGTTGGGGTCGGTGGCTCCGATGAAGGAGCAGTGGTAGGCGTCGCACACCGTGAAGGCGTCGGCGAGCGCGTAGTGGAATGGGATGTCGTTCCGGGTCATGTACGCCATGGTGGTGGCCGTCTTGGCCGGGACCCACTTGTCGTACTTACCGTTGTTGTACGCCTGGTGGCCGCCGGCCCAGTCGTGGTTCAGCCCCGTCAGGAACTGCATGCCGAGGTCGTTGATCTGCGGGTTGAAGGGGAGGATGTCCTTCGTCCCGTTGGACTGATAGAAGACGGACTTGCCGTTGTCCTGGACGACCGGCCTCGGGTCCCCGAATCCGCGGACCCCCTTCATCGCACCGAAGTAGTGGTCGAAGGAACGGTTCTCCTGCATGAGGACGACGATGTGCTCGATGTCCTGGATGGTGCCGGTACTGCCCTGGGCCGAAATCGCGGCGGCCCGCGCGATGCTCTCGTTCAGCATCGTGACGGCGGCGGCACCACCGGCGATCTGCAGGAACCTGCGCCGATTCAATTCAGTCATGGAGAACGACCTCTGCGGGTGAGACGGGTGCGGGGGGATGTCAACGGGCGCCCCAAGAACAGCGGCCCCGGGGTACCGGTCGGCATTGCTTTGATGACAGTGGGCCGTACACCTGGAGAACGGAATACCTCGTCAGACGGTTCATGCCCCACGCGCCACATCCCTTCGGAGCCGTCGGCTCCGCTCGGGAGGAGGGCGGGAGGAGGGGGAGGGGGGAGGTATGAGGGCGGGAGCGGATACTCACCCGCCGGGCCCCCGGGTTGAGCATCCGTACTCAGGACCGGGCCCGGCCCGCGCGTCATCGTGAGGGCATGCCGAATCAGCCATCCGCACCGCGTCCGCCCGGCCCGCCGGGCCCGCCCGGACCGTCCGGCCCGCCGCGGCTCCGCGCCGGGATCACCGCCGTCGCCGGCATGCTCCCCGGGGACGTCCTCACCTCCGAGCGGCTCCAGCGCGAGATCGCGGACCGGTCCGGAATCACGCTGCCGCCCCGGCTGCTGACCCAGGCCACCGGGATCCGCGCCCGCCGGATCGCGGGCGACGGGGTGTACGCCTCCACGCTGGCGGTGGGCGCGGCCCGCCGGGTCCTGGACACGGCCGGGCTGGAGCCCGCCGACATCGACCTGCTGCTCTTCGCCTCCGCCTCCCGCGACGTCGCCGAGCCCGCCACCGCGCACATCGTGCAGGCCGAACTCGGCACGAGGGCGCATGCCGTGGACGTCACGAACGCGTGCAACAGCTTCGTCAACGGCATCGACCTCGCCCGCGCCATGATCCTCGCCGGCCGGGCCCGGCGGGCCCTGGTGGTCACCGGGGAGACCCCGAGCCGGGCCGTACGGACGGCGCCGGCCGACTTCGCCGAGTTCCGCTCCGGTTTCGCCGGTTACACCTTCGGCGACGCGGGGGCCGCCGTCGTCGTGGAGCCGGTGGAGCGCGGCGGGATCCTCGACGTGGACACCGAGACCCACTCCGAGCACTGGGGGGTCGGGGGCATACCGGGCGGCGGTTCGCGCCACCCGCGCGGGGACGCGTACACGTACTTCCGCGGAGACGGGCACGAACTGCGCGGTGTCTTCGAGAAGGTGGGCACCGCCGTCATCGACCGGACCCTGCACCGTACGGGGATGGGCTGGGAGGACTTCGCCAAGGTGCTCGTGCACCAGGTGACGGTGCCCTACCTGGAGCGGTTCGCCGAGCTGACCGGGGTGCCGGCCGGGAAGCTGGTGGTGACCGTGCCCGAGCTCGGCAACATCGCGAGCGCGACGATCGGGGTGCAACTGGACCTGGTGTTCGACGAACTGGCCTCTGGTGACCGGGTGTTGTTCGTCGGACTCGGCGGCGGGATCAGCATCATGACGATGGTCTGGGAGAAGTCGTGAACGTACCCGGACGGCTGTGGGTGGTGGTGCCCGCACACGAGGAGGAAGCCCGGCTCGCCGGTACCCTCGCCGCGCTGGCCCGCCAACGTGACCGGGATTTCACCCTATTGGTCGTCGACAACGCCTCGGCCGACCGGACGGGCGCGGTGGCCCGGGAGTTCGCGGCGGACGCGCCCTTCGCGGTGGAGGTCATCGAGGAACCGGAGAAGGGCGTCGGCTCCGCCGTGGACACCGGATTCCGGTACGCGATCGGGCGCGGCGCGACCCTGCTCGCCCGCACCGACGCCGACTGCCTGCCCCACCCGGGATGGACGGGTGCGGCGCGGACGGCCCTGACCCGGCAGCCGGGTCTGGTGTGCGGGCGGATCGTGGCCCGGCGCGACGAGCACGGCCCGCTGGGACGGGCCGGGTTCGGGATCCTCGTACGGCTCGCCGGGCTCTTCGGCCGGCTGCGCCCCGAGCACGCACGCCGCCGCGGCTACCGCGCCCCGTACCGGATGCACGCGGGGAACAACATGGCCATCACCGCCGAGCTGTACCTGGCCGTCGGCGGGATGCCCCGGCGCCCCTCCCCCACCGACCGGCTCTTCCTCAACGCGGTGCGCCGCCACACCGACCGGATCACGCGCTGCCGGGCCATGGTCGTGGAGAACTCCACGCGCCGGCTGCGGGCGTACGGGATCGCCGGCACGGCCCGCTGGTACCTCGGCCGGGGCAGCGGCCCGCACGGAACGGACGACCCCCGCTGATGCTGGACCGCCTCGATCACGCGCTGCGCGCCCGCCCCGAGCGGCCCGCCGTCCTGACCGCCACCCGTACGGGAGCCACCCGGACGGCCGCCACCCGCGGCGAACTCGCCGCGCTGTCGGATGCGTTCGCCGCAGCACTGCACGCGCGCGGACTGCGCGCCGGCGACACCGTCGGGGTCGCCGTACGCCCCGGACCGCGTGCGCTCGCCGTGCTGCTCGCACTGTGGCGACTCGGTCTGCGCGGGGCCGTCCTCGACCCCGGAGCCGGACCCGACGTGCTGCGCGCCCGGCTGGCCTCGGCGCGGCCCGCCCTGGTGCTCGCCGACGCCGCCGCGCAGGCGGTGGCCGGGTGGGCGCGGCCGCTGGCCCGGCGGGCGGTGGGACTGGAACTGCCCGAACTGGCCGCGCTGGGCGCACCGGTGGCCACGGTCGGGCGGCGGCTGCCGGGGTGCGCGCCGGGGCTGGACCGGCATGCGGGGCGGCTCGGGGTTCCTCCCCGCTTCACCGGCGACGGGGATGCCGACGCCGTCATCGTGTTCACCTCCGGGACCACCGCGCGGCCCCGGGCGGTGGTGCACACGCGGGCGAGCCTGGACGCCGGAATGGAGACGGTGTCGGCGCTGTTCTCCCCCGCTCCGGGGAAGGCCTGGGCCTCCGGCCCGGCCGCCGGGCCCGTGCTCGGCGGCACCTTCTTCGTGCTCGTCCCCGCCCTCGTGCGCGGCGCCCCGGTGGCCCTGCCGGCCCGTTCGCCCCGGGTACTGGCCCGCCAGCTGGCCCGGCTGGCGCCGCGGGACACCTACCTCACCCCGCCGCAGCTGCGGGACGCGCTGCGGGCGGGGGCCCGCTTCCGGGGCCGGGTGTGGACCGGCTCGGCTCCGGCGAGCGCGGAACTGCTGAGACGCGTAAGGGAGTCGGGGGCCGATGAGGCCTGGGGGGTGTACGCGCTCACCGAACTGTTCCCGGCCGCCGCGGTGGAGTCGCGGGAGAAGGCCGCGTACGAGGGCCCCGGCGACCTGGTCGGCGCCCCGCTGCCCGGGGTGCGCGCCGCGTCCGACCCGGACGGGCAGCTGCTGCTGACCGGCCCCGGGGCCCGGCACCGCTACCTCGGCGAGGATCCCGACCCGTGGGTGCGCACGGGCGACCGGGCCCGCCTGGACGGGGCGGGCCGGATCGTGCTGGAGGGCAGGGCCAAGGACATGGTGCTGCGCCGGGCCGAGAACATCTACCCGGGCCTGTACGAACCCTCCCTGCACGTGCCCGGGGTGGAACTGGCCCTGCTGGTCGGCATCCCGGCGGGGGCGGACGGCCGCCCTGGTGACGGCTCCGGCGATGAGCGCCTCGTGGCCGTGGTCCAGCCCTGCCACGGCGCCGCCGAGCCCGCCCTGCGGTCCGCCCTGGCGGGCCCGCTGCGCCGGATGGGCAAGGCCGCCCCCGATGCCCTGCTGTTCGCGCGGGTCCCCCTCTCGGGGCGCTCCCGCAAACCGGACCGCGCGGCAACGGCGGCCTTGGCGGCGCACCGGCTGAGCTCCGGCACCGGCACCGGCACCGGCTCCCGCTCCGCCCCCGCACGCAACGGGGCTCCCCGGTCGTGACCCGCCGGCCCGGGGCGGGGGCTCACGGGGCGGGGGCTCACGGCATCCACGCCGCCGCCGCCCCGTGGCGGGCCCGCGGGGCGGGCGTCCGGGAGCGGGTGATGGCCTCCCACCGCCGCTACGCCCGCGCGAACGGAGACGCGCTCGCGGGCTCGCTCACGTACGCCCTGCTCGTGGGGACGGCCCCGGCGGTGCTGCTGCTCGGCTCGCTGGCCCGCCGGGCCGGAGCGGGGGCGGAAGGGATCCGGCGGGTCGTGGACGGACTGGCGGCGGCCCTGCTGCCCGCCGCCGCGGCGCCGGCGGCCGAGCGGCTGCCCACCGCGGCCCCGCACTGGCGGCCGCTGCTCGTCCTCGCCCTCGGCTGGTCGGTGGTGCGCACGGCCCGGGCGCTGCGGACGGGCATCCGGGCCGTGTGCGGGCAGAACGCGGGCAGCGGGAACCCGGTGCGCGACGCGGCCCGGGACCTCGCGGGCGCGGTCCTGCTGTGCCTCGCGGGCGCCGCCGTCGCCGCCGTGGTGGCGGCGGGCGGTCCGGCGCTGACCGTCCCCGCGCTGTGGGCGCTGTTCTCGGCCGTCCTGTGGCTCGCCCCGCACCGGGCACCCGGCAGGCCCCGGCCGGGAGCCGTCGCCGGTCCCGCGCTGGCGGCCGCGCTGGCCTGCCGGCTGCTCGTCCTCGCCGCGGACCCCTGCCTCGCAGCGACGGCCGAACTGCACGGGGTCCTCTACCACCGGGCCGGTCCGCTGATCGGACTGCTCGTCTGGGGCGGACTGTGCGCGCGGGTCCTGCTCCGCGCGGCCTCCTGGGCCGCCACATCCCACCAGCCCGAAGGAGTCAAGCGTTGACGAACCTGTGGGTGGTCGTGCCCGCCTACAACGAGGCGGCGGCCATCGGTGCCGCCTTGGCCGCGCTCGCCGCCCAGCACGACACCGGATTCACGCTCGTGGTCGTGGACAACGCCTCCACCGACCAAACAGCCCGAGCCGTACGGGACTTCGCGCGCACGGCGCCCTTTCCCGTCGAGCTGGCCCGGGAGGAGCTCCCCGGCGCCGGGACCGCCGCCGACACCGGCTTCCGGCACGCCATCGCCGCCGGCGCCACCCACCTGCTGCGCACCGACGCCGACTGCCTGCCCGCCCCGGACTGGACGGCCGTCGCGAAGGCGGAGTTCGGCCGGGGCGCCGAGATGCTGTGCGGCCGCAGCGTGCCGCGCCGCGACGAGGCGCCCGGTTTCCTGGAGGCCCGGCTGCTGCCGGCGCTGATCCGGCTCACCTCGCTCTACGGCCGCTACCGCCCGGCCCACCGGCATCCGCGCTACCGCGCCCCGTACGTCCTGTGCCACGGCCACAACCTCGGCATCACCGCCGGCCTCTACCTGCGCTGCGGCGGCGCCCTGCGGGTGCCGCTGCACGAACGGTCCGAGGACGTCGCCCTGCTGAACCGGGCCCGCGAGCACAGCGACCGGATCGTCCGCGCGGAGCGCCTGGTGGTGCAGAACAGCGCGCGCAGACTGCGGAGTTGGGGACCGCGCCGCACCTTGCTCTGGTACTGGGACCGGCGTTACCGGCCCACCGACACCGCGGAGGCACACGTCCGATGACCACCCACACCAAGGCCCGCCGCCGGGACCGGCGGGTCTACCTGCGCGCCCACCCGGTCCTGTTCGCGCTGCTCGCCGCCACCCGCGGCCGGCCCGTGCGCCGGCTCGGCCGCGGCACGCTGCTCGTCCACGGTGCGGCGGCCTACCGGGAGGCGCTGACCCGGCTGCCGCTGGACCGCACCGCACCCGGCACCACGGGCGGCGCGGCCCGGGCCGCCCGGGTGGAGGACGTCCTCTTCGACCAGGAGGGCTCCGGCCACCGGAGCGCCCGCCGGGAGCTGGCCGAGCAGCTCGGCGCGGCCGGGACCGGTGAACTGCGCGCAGCATGGCACCCGTTGCTCCTACGGAGGCTCGCGCCGCTGCCGCTCGGGGGCACGGTCGACCTGGTGCCGCTGGCCCGGGAACTGGCCGGCGCGGTGGTGTACGCCCTGCTGGGCCCCGGCTCCGCGGGAGATTCCCGCACCTCGCCCCTCGCCCTCGCCGAGGCGGCCGCCGAGGCCGCGGCCGCCTCCGTGCGCAGCCACCTCCCTGGCCCGCCCCGCCCCGGCGCCGAGGCCGCGGCGGTCCGCGCCGCCGGGCGGCTGCGCGGGCTCCTGGGGCCGGGGGCGGACGCCCGGGCCGCGATGCTGGCGGTCGCGGCGGTCAACACCACGGTCGCGTCGCTGCCCCGGGCCGTGGCCTGGTGCGCCGACGCGGGTTTGTGGGACCAGGCGGCGGACCCCGCCCTGTGCCCGGCCCTGGCCGGCGAACTGCTGCGCGTGACGGCGGCCTCGCCCCTGCTGCCCCGGGTGGCCGCGGCGGACGGCTCGGTCGGGGGCTGCCCGGTCCGGGCCGGGGACCGGCTGCTCCTGGTGGCCCGGCACGCCGCCGGGGCCCACCTGCGGGACCCCGACGGACGCCGCCCCGCCGAGCCGGGCGTCGCCCGCCTGGTCTTCGGCGCCGGGCCGCACGCCTGCCCGGGGGCACGCCTGGCGCGGGAGCAACTGGCCGGCGTACTGGCGGCGCTGGCTCCGCACCGGCCGGTCGTGGTCCGGGCCCGGGTGGACCGCCGGGCCGCCCTGCCCGGGTGGCGTTCGCTGGTCGTACGGGCGGTGGCATGACCTCCCCCGCGCCGTTCCCTGCGCCGTTCCCCGGGCCGTCCCCCGAGCCGTCACCCGGGCCGCCCCCCGCACCGTCCGCCGTGGCCGGGCTCCGAATCGCCGTCACGGGCGCGAGCGGCTTCTGCGGCGGGCACGTCGCCCGCGCCGCGGCGGCGGCCGGTGCCCAGGTGGTGTGCGTGGGCCGCAGGCCCGGCCCGCTCGGGGAGCACCGCTTCTGGGACGCGGCCCTCGGGGAGCCGGACCTCTCCGGCACGGACCTCGTCGTGCACTGCGCGGCGGCGGTCGGCGATCCGGCCCCGGGCTCCCCCGCGGAGGCCGTCATGCACGCGGTCAACGTGACGGGCACCGAACGACTGCTGCGCGCGGCGGGCGGCCGCCCGGTGGTCTGGGTCAGCAGTGCCAGCGTCTACGACCCCCGCCGCGACCGCACGCTCGTCCGCGAGGACCACCCGCGCGCGGGGCACCTGAACGCCTACGGCCGGACGAAGGCGGCGGGCGATGCCCTCGCCCTGGCCGCCGGGGCGGTGGTGCTGCGCCCGCGCGCCGTGTACGGCCCCGGCGACACCCAGCTGCTGCCCCGGCTGCTGTCCCGGGTCCGTGCCGGGACCCTGTTCCTGCCGGGCCCGGACGTCCCGCTCAGCCTGACGGCGGTGGAGAACCTGGCCGCGGCCTGTCTGGCGGCTCCCGGCTGGCCCCCGGGCGCGTACAACATCGCCGATGCCCGCCCCTACCTGCGCGACGCGGCCGTATCCGAGGTCCTGCGGGCCCACGGCGTCCGCGCCCGCATCCGCCACCTCCCGCCGGCCCTGGCGCTCACGGCGGCCCGGCTCGCGGAAGCCCTGTCCTCCGGCGAACCGGCCCTCAGCCGCTACGCGGTGGACCAGCTCGCCCACCCCGTGGTCCTGGACCTGACCCGCGCCCGTTCCCGGTCCTGGGTCCCGGAGCGGAATCTGGCGGGGTACCTCGGCTCCCTGCGCGGCGCCCCGGACTCCGGTCCGTTCAGCCGGCCCGACCGCTCCGGGCGGGCGCCGCGGCCCCCGCGTTGGCGATGAGCTGGTCGAGGAGCGAGAGCAGGCAGGCCCGGACGTCCTCGCGGGAGCGGGCGTCGAGCATGAGCACCGGCGTGGCCGGATCCTTCAGGTGCAGGGCCGTCGCGATCTCCTCGGCCGTGTAGGGCTGTTGGCCGTGGAAGCAGTTCGCGCCGACCACGAACGGCAGTCCGCGGTTCTCGAAGAAGTCGACGGCCGGGAAGCTGCGGTCGAGGCGCCGGGTGTCGACCAGCACGATCGCCCCGAGCGCCCCGGCCAGCAGGTCGTCCCACATGAACCAGAAGCGTTCCTGGCCCGGGGTGCCGAAGAGGTAGAGGACGACCCCGGCGTCGTCGAGGGTGATCCGGCCGAAGTCCATCGCCACGGTGGTGGCCGTCTTCGACTCGATGCCGTCGAGGTCGTCGACGCCGACGCCCGCGGCGGTCAGCCGCTCCTCCGTACGCAGCGGCTCGATCTCGGAGATCGTCTCCACCAGGGTCGTCTTGCCGACTCCGAACCCACCGGCGATGAGGATCTTGACCGGGGCCACCTCTTGCGAGGCAGGGGCCTGAGGGGCAGGGGCCTGAGAGGCAGGGGCCTGCGGGGCGAACACATCATTTCCGGGCAAGGTTGTCCCTGATTCTCATGAGCAGGTGGACGTCGGTGGTCTCGGCGCCCCCCAGGGGCGGCCGGTGGTGGATCAGCCCGCGCTCGGCGAGTTCGCCGAGGAGCAGCGTCATCGGCGTGAGCCGGATGTGCATCCGCGCCGCTATCTCGGCGACCGCCCGCCCGCCCGGCTCCGTGCACATCGCGAGGATCTCCTGCCACTCGGTGGGCAGCCCGGCGCGGGCGTCCTCGGCCACCGCCGCCGTGATCGTGGTGTCCATGGTGAGGACGGTGTGCGCAGCGGCCGTACGTCCGTCGGTGAGGGCGTACAGCCGCGTCCGGCGGCCCCGTGCGGGCTGTGGCTCGTCCTGCGGCATTACGGGGTCGGCGCCTGGGCACGCTCCGGGGTGCCCAGCCACTCGCCGAGCGCCTGGGCCGTCCGTACGGCTTCGCCGCCCAGCTCCCCGAGCCGGGCCTTGCGGGAGGTCACCACGATGAGCGTGCTGCCCTCACCGCACCCGACGATGCAGAGGTACCGGTCGTCCATCTCGACCAGCTGGCGGATGACGCGGCCGCCGTCGATCTCCCGGGATATCGCCTTCATCGTGGCCGCGATGCCGGAGGCCGCGGCCGCCATGCGCTCGGCCTGGGGTTCGTCCAGCAGGTAGGCGCTGAGCTTGATGCCGTCGTTGGACAGGAGCACCGCTCCCTGGATGCCGGCGATCCTGCTGAGGTTGTTGTCCAGGACGCTGTAGATCACGTTGTCGGATGCCGCTGTGCTTGCTGAGGAGGTAGTCATGGCCGATCCCGTCGGAGCTCTTCTTCCACTGTCTGGGTCCCGCGTTCGTAGTCCGCCCAGGCGTCGGCCACCTCTTCGGGAGTCGCCGTGTCCTGCGGGACCACTGGTTCCGGTGCGCCGGGCGCGCGCAGCTGCTCGGCGATGTGCGTCTGCGGGACGCGCTCGGGGAGGGCCGGGCGGGCGGGTGCCGAGAGGGCCGCGGACGCGGGCACGCGTACGGGCGCGGAGGCGGGTTCGGGCACCGTCGTACGGCGGCTCGGCAGCCCGGCGCCCGTGTACAGGACCGGCTCGCGCTCCTTCGCGAGCCGCGGCGCCGGGGCGGTGGCCGTGGCCGTCGCGGGGGCCGCGGCGGCGGACGATACGGCGGCGGCCGCGGGCTCGCGCGGCGCTTCCCCTTCCGTCGCCACCAGGAGGTCCCCGGGGAGGATCACCACGGCGGAGGTCCCTCCGTACACCGAGCGGCGCAGGGTGACGGTCGCCCGGAGCTGGTCGGCGAGGTGGCCGACCACGAAGAGCCCGAGCCGGTGCGCGTTCTGCGCCAGGACGGAGTACGGCGGTGCCTCGTGGAGGCGGCCGTTCATCTCCTCGTACCGCTCGGGAGTCACCCGCGGTCCGCGGTCCTCGATCTCGACCGACAGCCCGTCCGCGACCAGTTCGGCGCGGATGACCACCTTGGACCGCGGCGGGGAGAACCGCGTGGCGTTGTCCAGCAGCTCCGCGAGCAGGTGGCTGATCTGGCTGATCACGCGCGGTTCCACGCTGGTCTCGTCCAGGGCGTGCCGCTCGATGCGCCGGAAGTCCTCGACTTCCGCGGCGGCTTCGCGCAGCAGGTCGGCGACGCGCATGGGATCGGTGTGCGGGTCGGGGACCTCTCCGCCCGCCAGGATGAGCAGGTTCTCGATCTGGCGGCGCATGCCCACCGTCAGCTGGTCGGCCCGCATCAACTGGGCCAGCAGCACTTCGTCGTGGCCGAAGGTGTCCTGGAGGTCCTCGGTGAGGCTCAGCTGGCGGCTGACCAGGTTTCCGGTGCGCGAGGCGATGCCGGTGGCGAACAGGCCGAAGCCGTGCCGTTCGGCCGCGAGTTGGCGGTGTCCGTCGACGGATACGGCGACGGCCCGGGCGAAGGCGTCGCTGATGCGCCCGACCTCGTCCCGGTCGCCGCGCACCGCCGGCAGGGCCTGCGCGTCGACGGGCTGGCCGCGCTGGAGCCGGGCCACGACGTCGGGGAGGGTTTCCTCGGCGACGGTCACCGTGCGTTCGTGCAGGTCGCGCAGGCGGCGGAGCACCGATCGGGTGGTGAACACGACCACGACCGCGACGGCCAGCAGACCGCCGGCGCTTCCCCCGATCAGCCAGGCGACCTCGGTGTCCAGCTCCGCGGCCTTGGCCTCGCCGCGTGCGAGCATCTTGCGCGCCCGGTCGACGTTGAGCGTGGCCAGCTGCACCGCGAACCTCTCGTGCGCGGAACGCCAACCGCCGACCTCTGCGGGCAGTTTGATGCCGGAGGCGACGTCCGTGTGCTTCGAGACGATCGCGTTCTCGATGCGGAGCTTGGTCTGCCACTCCGGGGAGGCGACGATCCGCTCGTAGAACCGCCGGTCGGCCTCGGGCAGGTCCGGCACGACCCAGGTCTCGTACAGGTACCGGTGGGCTCCGAGGGCGCCGAGGAACTGGTCGAAGCCGGCGGCGTTCAGCTGCCTGGACGGCCCGGCCAGGGCCAGGAGCGTGTCCTCGCGCGCCACCATCTCGGTGGCGGAGAGCATGGACACCACGGACCGGCTCTCCTTGGTGAGTTCGGCGTCGTCCGCGTGGCTGAAGTCCTGCTGGTAGGCCTGGATGACCGCGCCGACCACTCCGGTGTAGAAGGTGAGCGTGCTGTCGGCGCCGCCGGCGCGGGCGTCCGCGCGCTGGCGGTACGCGGCCAGGCTGTCGAGCCGGTGCTCCACCTCTCCGAAGAACACGTCCGAACCGACCGCCAGCCGGCGGAAGTCGGCCGCGGCCCGGTCCGTGGCCTCACGCCGTTTGCCCAGTTCCTCCTCCGCCCCGTCGGCCCCCGACCACAGTGCGGCGGTCACCGTCCGCTCGGCCTGCATGTCGACCATGAGCGTGTACAGCGGTGCGCCGACCCGCTCGGCGGCCGCGACGTCGGCCCGCAGCCGGTCCGACTGGGCCAGCAGCCGCTGGGCGGTCACCGCCACTTGGGTGCCCATCGCCAGGGTGGGCAGCACCGCCAGCCAGACGAGCAGGGTGCGCAGGCGCAGGGTGCGCCGCCGACGGGTCGTCGACTGCCCTCGTAGGCCTTCGGGTTCTATGGGAGACATCGGTCCTCGGAAGCTGGGGACGCGGCGGATGTGAGGGTGCCGATCATAACCAGCCATGCCAAGGAAACGGATAGGTGTCTTCCGTGCTCAAATCCCGTCATTCACGGCGGATCTCCGCAAGCGAGAGACCTGATCGGAACCCAACCGCGACACCGCCGACACCGGACCGCCGGTTCGCGCGCCGGGAGGACACGAGGGCGCCGGCCGTCGGAAGCCCGACGACCGGCGCCCGGTCGGTCTCCGTCCGTGCGGGGTCAGCCCCCGGCCGGGGTGAGGCGCAGCGAGATGCTGTTGATGCAGTACCGCTGGTCCGTGGGGGTCGGGTAGCCCTCGCCCTCGAAGACGTGGCCCAGGTGGGAGCCGCACTTCGCGCACAGCACCTCGGTGCGGACCATGCCGTGGGCGACGTCCGCCTTCAGTTCGACCGCGTCGGAGTCCTTCGGGTCGTAGAAGGACGGCCAGCCGCAGTGCGACTCGAACTTCTCCGTGGAGCGGAACAGCTCGGAGCCGCAGCCGCGACAGCTGTAGACGCCCTCCGTCTTGGTGTCCGTGTACTCACCGCGGAAGGCGGGCTCGGTTCCGGCGAGGCGCAGCACCTGGTACTCGGACGGGGTCAGCTCCGCCTGCCACTGCTCGTCCGTCTTCTCTACCTCGTACGACATGACTGTTCTCCCGTATTCCCGCTCTTCCCAGAGCCGTCAGTTCGACAGACGGGCCAGGATGGCCGGCCCCAGGTCCGTGACATCGCCCGCACCCATGGTGAGAACGAGATCGCCGGGCTTGGCCATTCCCGCGATGACGTCGGCGACGGCGTCCTTGGAGTGCTCGGGGGTGACATCGGCCCCGGCGGCGCGGGCGGCGTCGATGATGATCTCGCTGGTGATCCCCGGGATCGGGTCCTCGCGGGCCGGGTAGATGTCGAGGACGACCGAGGCGTCGGCGAGGGCGAGGGCCCCGCCCATCTCCTTGCCGAGTTCCTGGGTGCGGGAGAAGAGGTGGGGCTGGAAGACGACCAGGATGCGGGAGTCCCCGGCGGCTCCGCGGATGGCCTCCAGGTCGGCGGTCATCTCGGTGGGGTGGTGCGCGTAGGAGTCGATGACCTGGACCCCGGCGGCCTCGCCCTTGAGCTGGAGGCGGCGCTTGACCCCGGTGTACTTGCCGAGGGCGGAGGCCAGGTTGTGCGCCGGGATGCCGAGCGCGACACCGGCGGCGAGGGCCGCGACGGCGTTGTGCGCGTAGTGGCGGCCGGGCACCGACACGGTGAAGGTGAGCATCCGGCCGTCGATGACGACGGTGACCTCGCTGGTCAGACCGCGCGGGGTGATCTTCGTGATCCGGACGTCGGCCTCGGGCTCCTCGCCGTACGTGACCACCTTCAGCCCGTCGTTGCCGCGGACCCGTCCGGCGATCTCGGCCGCGCCCGCCTGGCCGTGGGCGATGACCAGGGTGCCGCCGTCGGGGATCTTGCCGACGAAGGTCTCGAAGGACGCGTAGATCTCGTCCATCGACGCGTAGTTCGCGTGGTGGTCGAGTTCGGCGTTGAGGATGATCGCGACCTGCGGGGTGTACTTGTGGAAGCTGCGGTCGCTCTCGTCGGCCTCGGCCACGAAGATGTCGCCCTCGCCGTGGTGGGCGTTGGAGCCGGGGGCGTCCAGGTCGCCGCCGATGGCGTACGAGGGGTCCAGGCCCAGTGCCGAGAGGGAGACGGCCAGCATCGAGGTGGTGGTCGTCTTGCCGTGCGTGCCGGCGACGGCGATCGGCCGCAGGCCGTCCATCAGCCCGGCCAGGGCGTCGGAGCGGTGCACGACGGGGATGCCGAGCTCGGCGGCGCGGGCCAGCTCCGGGTTGTCGGCGCGGATGGCGCTGGAGACGACCACGCAGGTGGCGTCGTCGGCGAGGTGCCCGGCGGCGTGCCCGATGTGGACCGTGGCGCCGTGGGCGCGCAGCGCCTGGGCGGTCTCGGAGTCACGGGCGTCGCTGCCGGCCACCTTGGCGCCGCGCTGGGCCAGGATCTTCGCGATGCCGGACATGCCAGCGCCGCCGATGCCGATGAAGTGGGGCCGTTCCATGGCGGTCGGCAGGCCGGGCTTCATTCAGGTAGCTCCAGGATCGAGTGCGTACGTACGGCAGCCGGTGCGCGGGGACGGGGATACCCGGATCCGCGGTCCGGCCGCCTCCACCCTATTCCTTGTGGGCGAAGAGCTTGAGCACCGGAACACCGACCTTGTGGCGCGCCCGCGAGGCCCAGTCCCGGTGGAAGAACTCCTCGACGTAGTGCGGGGCGGTCAGCACGATCACCTCGTCGGCGTTGGTCTCGGCCACCACCGCCTTCAGCTTGTCGAGCGGGTGGTCGTCGACGATCTGCCCGACGGCCTTGGCGCCCTTGGCCCGCAGGGACGCGAGGGAATGGGCGATCGCCAGTTCGGCCGGACCGCGGGCCGCGTCGCCCTCCGGTTCGTCGCCCTCGTGGATGGCCTCGGGAAGCTCACCGAGCGCTACGTCGTCGATGGCGCGCAGCAGCCGGTCCCGGTCGCCGCGGGGCTGCATGAGGACGATGAAGGAGACCTGCTCGTCTCCGTGGAGGGTCGTGACGAAGTCCACGTCGACGGGGGTCAGCGGCTGCTCGATCATCAATACGCTCGTGAACACGGACGCCCTCTCCTTCGTGGGCCGAGACCGGCCGGCCGGCCCCTGCGGAAACCATCCTGCCCCGCTGTCGCACGGGGCCTGCGCGGTTATACCTGCCCAGTACTGTGCCCAGCGGAAGCTAAGCGGAACGACAAATTCCGCCTCTCTTCAGATCCGACGGTAACGCGTGAACAGAAACCCGGCCTCTTCCAGCAGGCAGGCCGGTGCGAGCCGGTGCGGAACCGTGACGGAGGGGCCGCCGGAGATCCGCTGGGCGTCACCCGCCGTGAGCATCGGGGAGATCGTCAGGCAGAGCTCGTCCAGCGCGTCCGCGGCCACGAACTGCCCCAGCAGCCGGGGCCCGCCCTCGGTGAGCTGGCGGCGCAGCCCCCGGTCTGCGAGCTCCCGTACGGCCCGGGCCGGGTCCACGCCCGCCCCGTCACCGGCCACCACCACCTGGACCCCGGCGGCGGCCGCCTCCGCGACCCGCCCCTCGGGGGCGGCGGCGCCGGTGAGCACCACGGTGGGCACCAGCGGCGAGGTGAACAGGGGCAGCGAGAAGTCCAGGTCCAGGCCGGCGGTGACCACGGCGATCACAGCGGCGGGCCCCTGACCGGCCGCCTCGCGGCGGGCGGCGAAGGCCTCCCGGGCCCGCGCGGGGCGGTACCCCTCCAGGCGAACCGTTTCCGCACCGACGACCACCACATCGGCCAGGGCCCGCAGGGTGCCGAAGATCCGCATGTCCGTCTCGCCGGAAATGGGCTGGGAACGCCCGTCGTGCTGGCCGGCGCCGTCCAGCGTGGAGACCATGTTCGCGCGCAGCCAGTGGCCGTCCGGGCCGAGCTCCGGGTACGCGTACGCCTCGGCGAGTTCGTCCAGCGACCATGCTCGGTCGGTCTGGTCCGCGGATGTCTGATCGGTCACAGGGAACAGGCGTCGCATCGGTGCAGTGTGCCACGCCCCGTAGAGTTAAGAGCTGTGTCAACCTCTCTCTCGCCCTCAGCGTCAGCCTCCGGGCGGCCCCCGATAGCCGACGCGGGACCGCAGTCCCTGTGCGCCCGCGAGCCGCGGGTGCCCGCAGAGCGGCTGGTGGCCGAGATGGTGCCGCCGCCCCGCTTCGACGCGGTGCGCTTCGACACCTACGACCCGGACCCGGCCCAGCCCAGCCAGTCCGAGGCCGTCACCGTCCTCGCGGACTTCGCCGCGGGCCTCGGCGGGGCGCACGCGAGCGGCTCGGGCAAGAAGCGGTGGTTCTCGAAGAAGCCGGCGGCTCCCACCGGACCGCGCGGGGTCTACCTCGACGGCGGCTACGGCGTCGGCAAGACCCACCTGCTCGCCTCCCTCTGGCACGCCACCCCCGCCGAGCCGGCCCTCAAGGCCTTCGGCACCTTCGTCGAGCTGACCAACCTGGTCGGCGCGCTCGGCTTCCAGCAGACCGTGCAGACCCTCGGCGGGCACCGCCTGCTGTGCATCGACGAGTTCGAGCTCGACGACCCGGGCGACACCGTCCTCGTCTCCTCCCTGCTCAGCCGCCTCGTCGAGCAGGGCGTGGCACTGGCCGCCACCTCCAACACGCTGCCCGGCAAGCTCGGCGAGGGCCGCTTCGCCGCCGCCGACTTCCTGCGGGAGATCCAGGGGCTCTCCGCGCACTTCCGCCCGCTGCGCATCGACGGCCAGGACTACCGCCACCGCGGCCTGCCCGAGGCCCCCGCACCGTTCTCCGACGAGCAGGTCACCAAGGCCGCGTACGCCACCGAGGGCGCGAGCCTCGACGACTTCCCCGGGCTGCTGGAGCACCTGGCGCGCGTGCACCCCAGCCGGTACGGGGCCCTGACCGACGGCATAACGGCCGTCTGCCTCACCGATGTCGGCCCGGTCCCGGACCAGTCGACGGCGCTGCGGCTGGTGGTCCTGGCCGACCGGCTGTACGACCGGGAGGTTCCGGTCCTCGCGGCGGGCGTCGCCTTCGACCGGCTGTTCAGTGACGAGATGCTGAACGGCGGCTACCGCAAGAAGTACTTCCGGGCCATCTCGCGGCTCACCGCACTGGCACGCGACGCGAAGCCCCTGGTGTCCCAGTAGGTTTGGGGGCGCCGGGCCGTTCCCACGGCCCGGCCGTACCCACCTTCTGTGAAGGGATCCACCATGGCCACCACGCGTACCGCCCACACCAACTGGGAGGGCAACCTCCTCAAGGGTTCCGGCGTCGTCACCCTCGACTCCTCGGGCCAGGGCTCGTTCGACGTCTCCTGGCCCTCGCGCGCCGAGGCCGCCAACGGCAAGACCAGCCCGGAAGAGCTGATCGCCGCCGCGCACTCCAGCTGCTACTCGATGGCCCTCTCGCACGGCCTCGACGGCGCCGGCACTCCCCCCACCCGGGTGGAGACCAAGGCCGATGTGACGTTCCAGCCGGGTGAGGGCATCACCGGCATCCACCTGACCGTGGTCGCCGAGGTTCCGGGCCTGGACGCCGAGGGCTTCGCCGCGGCCGCCGAGGACGCCAAGAAGAACTGCCCGGTGAGCCAGGCGCTGACGGGCACGACGATCACCCTCACCGCCACCCTGGCCTGACGGCCGCCTGCCGGGCGCGGCCGGGATCGGCCGCGCCGGGCACCGGTGGCGGGGGACGGCGCGGCGCAGCCGGTCCCACCGGACCCCCGTGGTACCACGGCTCGGTCCTCTGTCCTGTCCCACCGCCGGGAGTTGCCCATGCCGCCCAAGCCGCCGATGTCCCTCAGCCGGCGCAGCCTGCTCGCCGCCGGATCCGTCTCCTTCGCCGGGGCGCTCGGCGCCCTCTTCGCCGGAGCCGGCCCGGGGGCCGGAGCGAGCACCGGAACCGGAGCGGGCACGGGAGCCGGAGCGGGCACGGGTCCGGGTGCGCGCACGCCCGCCCCCGTCTCCGACCGGGGCTACGGCCCGCTCGTGGCCGACCCCGCCGGGCTGCTCGACCTGCCCGCGGGATTCACGTACCGCGTCCTCTCGCGCGCCGGCGACCCGCTGCGCTCGGGCGGGGGCACCGTCCCGGGCAACTGCGACGGCATGGCCGCCTTCGACGCCGGGCGGGGCCGCGTCCGGCTGGTGCGCAACCACGAGAACCGCACCACCGCCCCGCTGCGGGTCCCTCCCGTCGAGGGGCTCACCTACGATCCGCACGCCCTGGGCGGCTGCACCCTCCTCGACCTGGACCCGTCCGGCGGGGTCACCGCCGAGCGCGTCGCCCTCGCCGGCACCGCCGTCAACTGCGCGGGCGGCCGTACCCCCTGGAACACCTGGCTGTCCTGCGAGGAGACCGAGGACCGGGCCGGCACCAACGGCTACACCCGCGACCACGGCTACGTCTTCGAGGTCGACCCCGCCGACCCCCACCGCTCGGGCGCCGTCCCGCTCACCGCGATGGGCCGCTTCGCGCACGAGGCCGTCGCCGTGGACCCGTACCGCGGCGTGGTCTACGAGACCGAGGACGCCTTCGTCGAACCCTTCGGGCTCTTCTACCGGTTCCTCCCCGCCCGCCCCCTCGGCGGCCTCGGCTCCCTGCGCGCGGGCGGCGAACTGGAGGCCCTGCGGGTCCCGGGCCTCGCGAACCTCGCGGTGGTGGACGAGCCCGGGGCCGAGTTCCCGGTGGAGTGGGTCCCCGTGCCGGACCCGTCCGCCGCCACGACCCCGATCCGGCTCCAGGACTTCGGCCCCGGCGGGATCACCCACGCCCAGAAGCTGGAGGGCTGCTACTGGGGCGACGGCGGCGTCCACTTCGTCTCCAGTTACGCCCGCACCCGCGAGGGCTCCCCCGCCGAGCACCACGGCCAGGTGTGGTTCTACGACCCGCTGCGCGCCCGGCTCCGGCTGGACGTGGTCTTCGGCCCGGCCACCGACATCCAGCTGCCCGGAGACTCCCCCGACAACATCTGCCTGGCCCCCGACGGCGGCCTGATGGTGTGCGAGGACGGCGGCGGCGCGCAGTACGTCTTCGGCGTGACCCCCGGCGGCACGGTCTACCCGATGGCCCGCAACGCCATCGACATCGGGAAGCCGGGGGCGCCGGAGTGGGGCGAGTTCGCCGGGGTCACCTTCTCCCCGGACGCGCGGACGATGTACGTGAACGCCTACACGCCCGGGACCACCTTCGCCGTGACGGGTCCATGGCAGTGACCCGCACTGCCTTACGGCCCGCCCGTACCGCCTTCCGGCCCGCCCGGCCCGGCCTTTCGTCACGTCGCGGTCCACTGCGTTGTGGTGGAAGATCGGATGGAGTCGACGGATAGAGGTAGGTAGCGGTGGCCAAGAAGGACAGCAAGTCCGCCAAGGGCGCCAAGGGCGAGAAGACCGGCAAGGCGGAGAAGGCCGAGAAGGTCGCGAAGGCCGCGAAGGCGGAGGCCAAGGCCGCTGCCAAGGCCGCCGCCGGGAAGGCTGAGGAGGCGGCCGCGCCTGCGAAGGCCGAGAAGGGCGAGAAGGCCGAGAAGGGCGTCACGGCGGAAAAGCCGGAGAAGACCGAGAAGGCCGAGAAGGCGAAGTCCAAGCCCCTCTCCCTCCGCGAGCTGCTCCGCATCTCCGCGGAGAACTCCAAGGGCTCCAAGGGCGGCGCCCGCAAGTCCGGCGGGCACGGCCACGGACACGGCTCCGCGTACGGCTACGACACGCCCCTGAGCCCCCTGCTCCGCGTCCCCTCCGGCGAGCGCGTCGACCTCGGAGCCCTGCCCACCGCGGCGACCCCGGCCGGTCCCAGCGACAAGGCGGCCGGCGTGGCGGCGACCGCGCTGATGGGCGAGCGGCTCGCCTCCCTCCAGGAGCGGCTCTACGCCGCCAGCACCGCGGGCGACCGCCGCCGCGTCCTGCTCGTGCTCCAGGGCATGGACACCAGCGGCAAGGGCGGCACCGTCAAGCACGTGATCGGCCTGTTCAACCCCTCCGGCTGCCGGATCAAGGCCTTCAAGGCGCCCACCCCGGAGGAGCAGAACCACCCCTTCCTCTGGCGCATCATGAAGGCGCTCCCCCAACCGGGCGAGATCGGAATCTTCGACCGTTCGCACTACGAGGACGTCCTCATCGCCCGCGTCCGCGACCTGGTGCCGCGCAGTCAGCTGGGCCGGCGCTACGCGCAGATCAACCGGTTCGAGAAGTCCCTCGCCGACGACGGGGTCACCGTGGTGAAGGTGTTCCTCCACATCGGCTACGAGGAGCAGCGCAAGCGGCTCCTGGAGCGGCTCGACAACCCGGACAAGCACTGGAAGTTCAACGTGGGCGACATCGAGGAGCGCTCGGTGTGGCCCGCGTACCAGCAGGCCTACGAGCTGGCCCTGGAGCGGTGCTCCACGGACGCCGCGCCCTGGTACGTCGTCCCTTCGGACCGGAAGTGGTACCGCAACTGGGCCATCAGCAAACTGCTGCTGGAGCATCTGGAGGGCATCGCGCCGCAGTACCCGAAGGGTGACTTCGACGTGGAGGAGTGCCGCACCCGTCTGCTTGCCACATAGTCATATATTTTGCGCATGTGACCATCTCAGTGCGCAGGACGGCCGCCGTCGCGGCCGTAGCAGCTCTCAGTGCCGCCCTCGCCGCGTGCGGGGGCGGCACCGGTACGCCGGAGGCCGGCGGCCGGGCCCGGCTGGGGGCCTCCGCGGCCCCTTCCGCTCCGCCGTCCGCCTCCCCCTCCACCGCGGGCGCCGCGGCTCCCTCGCCGAGCCCTCCGGGCGGTGCATCGGTGACTCCGCAGCCCGGAGCTCCGGGCAAGGCGCCGACCATGGCCCCAGGTCCGGGCGGTCTGACCCCCGTCTTCGACCGCGCGAAGCAGCAGACCGACAAGACGGTGGCGCTGACCTTCGACGCCGACATGACCTCCGATCAGGGGCCGCGCGCGGCCGGCGGCGAGCACTTCGACAACCCGCAGCTGATCTCCACGCTGCGCACCCTCAAGGTGCCCGCGACGGTCTTCATGACGGGCCGCTGGGCCGAGGAGTACCCGGACCAGGCGAAGTCCATCGGCACGGACCCGAACTTCGAGATCGCGAACCACTCGTACAGCCACCACGCCTTCAAGTCCCCCTGCTACGGACTCCCCACCCTCGACGAGGCCGCCGCCCGGGCCGACGTGGACCGGGCCTTCGAGGCCTTCCACAAGGCGGGCGCGGTCAACACCGTCCCGTACTTCCGCTTCCCCGGCGGCTGCTACGACGACCAGGCGCTGCGCGCCATCTCCACCGCCAAGGTGACGGCCGTCCAGTGGGACGTGGTCAGCGGGGACGCGTTCGCGAATGATCCCGACGCGGTGGCCGAACAGGTGCTGGCCGGGGTGAAGCCCGGCTCGGTGGTGGTCATGCACTGCACGCGCAGCGCCGCCCCGGTCACCGAGGAGGCCGTCCGGAAGGTCGTCCCGGAACTGCGCAAGCGCGGCTACCGCTTCGTGAAGGTCTCCGACCTGATCGGCAAGTAGCCCGGGCGGCCGGCCGACCCGCCGGTTCAGCCCGAGCAGGCCGTGCGCTGCGCGTCCTGCCACTCGCACACCGGGCACAGCACCACGCCCGGTGTGGCGACCCCGTACTCGGTGGGCTTCCCGCACTCCACGCAGTCGGCGTAGGGCGGCCCGGGCACCCGCCCGGCGGGCGCCGCGGGGGCGGGGCAGTACGGGGAGTCGGGCAGGTGCTGCCCTGTCTGGTGCTCCGTCTGGTCCATGCGTCCGAGCCTACTCACCTCCGCCGCGCCGCGACCGCGCAGGCCGCCGCCCCCGCCCCGGCGGCCGGCGGCAGCGCGACGGGCGCGGTCAGTGGGCGGCGGCCGGCTCGGCGGCCTCGCTCGGGCGGACGATGACGAAGCCCTCGCCGCTGAGCTTCAGCTGGACGGCCTCGCCGGAGCCGCCGCGGATCATCGAGCCGACGGACTGGGAACGGTGCAGTGCCGTCTCCAGACGGGCACTCCAGCCGACCACCGCGTCGGTGTCCGCGTAGACCGGCGCCTGCGGGGTGACGGGGATGACGATCGGGTTCCCGTCGCAGACCACGGCGAGCTTCCCGGTGCCGGTGAAGAGGCTGTTGAAGAGGCCGCCGCCGGTCATGCCGGCGCCCTTGAGCATCTTGATCTCGTAGCCGAGGGTCGCGTCGAAGCACAGCACGTTGCGGCCGTTGACGGTGAGGGCGTCACCGGGCTCGAACTCGACGATGAAGCAGTTCCCGGCCCGGTGGGCGAACCAGGCCTCGCCCTGGCCGGTCACGGACATCAGCGCCAGCCCCTCGCCCGTGACGGCGCGCTTGAGCATGCCCCCGATGCCCTGCCCCTTGCGTTCGAACTGCAGGTTCCCGCGGAAGGCGACCATGGAGCCCTGACGGGCGAGCATCTCGCCGTTGACGGCGTACTTCACGGATTTGGCGTTCTGGAGGGTCATACCGGGTACGGCAGACGCCTCGGCCAGGTTCTCGGACGCGAAAAGATCACTCTTCATGCGTGCGATCCTCGCCCGGCCCTGGCCCCTCGGTCATCAGCCTGGAGGCGGAGGCTGGCATCCTTGGCCGGATGAGCACCGAGGACACGCGCCACGACACCCGGGTACCCGCAGTCGGGTCCGACAGCCCCTTCCGGCAGGAGCGGATCGCCCGCGACGACGCACCGCAGTACGTCCTCCCGCTGGTCGTGCGGATCGAGAAGACGGAGCCGCCGGCCCGGACCGATGCCCTGGAGACGGCCGCGCGCGCCGTGCTCGTCCTGCTCACCGACGAGCGGTCGGCCGGCGAGGGCGAGTGGGCGGCGGCGGTCCGGGACTGGCAGGACGCGCGGATCCGCAAGGTGGTGCGCAGGGCGCGCGGGGCGGAGTGGCGCAAGGCGGAGGCCCTGCCGGGCCTCACGGTGCACGGCGCGGGCTCCGAGGTACGGGTCTTCCCGCCGGTCCCGCTCGACGGCTGGCCCAGGGAACTGGCCAAGCTCCAGGTGTCGGGCACCGATCTGGACGACCCGGAGCCGGTCGCCCCGGCCGGGGCGGGACTGCCCGTCCTCTGGCTCAACCCGGACCTGGACATGTCGGCCGGCAAGGCCATGGCACAGGCCGGGCACGCGGCGCAGCTCGCCTGGTGGGAGCTGACCGGCCCGGAGCGGGCCGCGTGGCGGGAGTCCGGCTTCCGGCTGGCCGTGCGGACGGCCGCGCACGAGCGGTGGACGGAGCTGTCCGGGAGCGGGCTGCCGGTGGTGCGGGACGCGGGGTTCACGGAGATCGCGCCCGGTTCCTGCACCGTGGTCGCGGACCATCCGGCGCTGCGGGCGCGGCTGTAGGAGGGGCGCGGCGGTCCGCTCGTAGCCCGTCGCCCCTCACCCGCCGCCCGTCGCGAACGGCCCGGAGCCCGTGGCGCGGACGTGCGGGCTCCCGCGTCCCGGCATCCGGGACGCGGGCCGGGCCGGGAACCTCAAATGTTGCTCTGAACGTCCCCCCGGGCGGTTGGCCCGACTCCGTCGGGGCCATGACATCGGCACACGGACCGATGAGAGGGGGCGAGGGGACATGAAGCCCATGGCACACCTGGGGGTGGGCATCGGCTGGCGGCCGGAGATCGCGGGGGCGGTGGAGGGCCTGCCGGGCCTGGACTGGGTCGAGGTGGTGGCGGAGAACATCTGCCCCGGCCACCTGCCGGAGTCCCTGCTGCGGCTGCTCGAACGCGGGGTCCGCGTGGTGCCGCACGGAGTCTCGCTGGGCATCGGCGGCGCCGACCGCCCGGACCCGGCCGGGCTGGCCGCGCTCGGGGAGCGGGCGGTGGCCCTGGGGGCTCCGCTGGTCACCGAGCACATCGCCTTCGTACGGACCTCCTCGGTGGCGCCGGGACCTGTGCTCGAAGCCGGGCACCTGCTGCCCGTACCGCGGACCCGGGACGCGCTGGACGTGCTCTGCGCCAACGTACGGATCGCGCAGGACGCGCTGCCCGTGCCGCTCGCGCTGGAGAACATCGCGGCGCTGGTGTCGTGGCCCGGGGAGGAGCTCACCGAGGCGCAGTTCCTGACCGAGCTCGTGGAGCGGACCGGGGTGCGGCTGCTGATCGACGTGGCCAACCTGCACACCAACCGGGTCAACCGGGGCGAGGACCCGGTCGCCGTGCTCGACGGGATCCCGCTGGAGGCGCTGGCGTACGTGCACGTCGCCGGGGGCGTGGAGCGGGGTGGGGTGTGGCACGACACGCATGCGCATCCCGTGCCGGAGGCTGTGCTGGAGGTCCTGGCGGAGCTGCGGGCCCGGGTGGACCCGCCCGGGGTGCTGCTGGAGCGGGACGACGAGTTTCCGGGCGGGGCCGAGCTGGCGGGTGAGCTGGCCGCGATCCGGGGGGTGCTGGGTGGCCGCGGCCCCGCGGGGGCTGTCCCCCGCCCGCCGTTCCGCCGTTCCCCGGGGCTCCTGCCTGGACCCCGCGCCTCACACGCGGGCGAGGCTGGAGGGGGCTCCGCCCCGGCCGACGCCGAGGACAGCGCGCTCGACGCCGCGCGGACCCGGGTCGGGATCGGGCAGGCCGCCCTGTTGTCGGCGCTGGTTGCCGGAACTCCCGTGCCCGAAGGGTTCGACCGGCAGCGGGTCCGCGTGCAGGCGCGGTCGCTCGCGGCCAAGCGGGCCGGGATCGTGGCCGGGCTGGCGCCCGAGCTGCCCCGGATCCTGGGCGGGGAGGACGCGTACCGGGAGGCCTTCCTCGGCTATGCCCGGCACCGGCCCATGACCGGCGGATACCGGCGCGACGCGATGGACTTCGCCGAGCACCTGCTGGTCCGGGACCTGCCGGCCGATCCCGCGGCCCGGCGGCGGCTCACCCTCTGGTGGCGTGACCGGGCCGGGCAACGGCCGCCGCGCCGCGCCGTGCGCTGGGCCCGCGCCCTCGTGGGGAGGGCGGCGTGACCTTCTTCGACTTGCTCGCCGTGGCCATCTGGGCCGGCGTCATCGTCTCCAGCGTGCTGCTCCTGCGCGGCCTGCGGCGGTCGCGGCCGTCCACCATCGGCCCGCCCCCGCGGCTGCACGACCTGTCCGAGGCCGCCTTCATGGCCGGCGGCCCCGGCGCGGTGGTGGACGCCGCGCTCGTCTCGCTGCTCTGCGACGGCCGGATGCTGGCCGGCGGGCCCGGGATCGTCCAGGTGCGGCCCGGGGTGCGGGGCGGCGACCCGGCCCAGCGGGCCGTGCTCCAGGCCTGCCAGGGGGCACCGTCCGGGTGGCTCTACCAGATCCGCTACGCCGCCATGCGGGACCCGGCCGTGCAGGAGACCGGCGACGCACTGGCGGCCCGCGGGCTGATCGCCACCCCCGGCGGACGCCACCGCTGGCTGCGCCACGGGGTGATCCAGGCCATCGTGTGCGGGGTGCTGCTGGTCCTCTCGCTGCCGCTGTCCTTCGTCGCCTTCATGCTCCAGGAGGGGGCCGGGACCTTCCACGTGCCCTTCGTGGCCGAGGTACTGCCCGTCCTGCTGGGCGGCATCGTCGCGGGCACCATGGGCGCCTCCCGCGCCCGGCAGCGGATCACCCCGGCCGGGGCCGCGGCGCTCCGTGCCATCCGCGCCCACTACGGGGCCGACCAGAGCCCGTACGTACAGACCTCGCTGTTCGGGCTGCGCGGCCTGCGGGACCCGTACCTGCGCGAGCAGTTGGTGCCGGCGGCCCGCGGGACCCGGCTGGCGGCGGGCCAGTCCCGCACGCGTTCCGCCGGCTCGGGGTCCTCCTGGCCATCGGGATCCGAGGTGATTCCGGTCGTCTGGTGCGCGAGCTCCGACGGCGGCGGTTCCGGCGGGTCGGGCTGCGGCTCCCCGGGGGGCAGCAGCTGCTCCTCGGGGTCGGGCTGCGGGTCCTCGGGGAGCAGCTGCGGGAGCGGCGGGTCGAGCTGTTCGGGCAGCTCCGGAGGGTCGAGCTGCTCCAGTGGCTCGAGTTGTAGCAGTTCGTCCAGTTCCAGTTGCGGCAGCAGTTCCTGACCTCCCATCACGGACCCGTCACGAGCTGCTCACACCTCGGCAGAACGCTGTACCGGCCCGTTCCACATCTTGTAGAACTCGGGCATGTTCTGGGTCCTGTTCCTCCTCCTCGCCTGGGCAGGGCTGCTGTTCGCGTGCACCCGCCTCCTGCGGGCCGCCGCCGAACCGGCGGCCCCCGCACCGGGCACCGCCGCGCGCCGGCGTCACGACGAGCTGAGCCTGTACGAGGCCGCCTATCTGGCCGGCGGCCCGGAGCGGGTGGCCGAGCTGACGCTGCTGTCCATGCAGCGCCAGCGGCGGCTGCTCCTCGCGTACACGGGCTGGGCCACGGTGGTCGACCCGGTGGGGCGCGATCCGCACGAGCGCTCGGTGCTCGGCGCGTTCGGGCCGGACGGGCAGGAGCAGGTGATCTCCGTACGGGCCGTCGCGGCGCGGGATCCGGCCGTACGGGCCCTCGCGGACCGGCTCGGGGAGGCCGGGCTCGCGCTGTGCGACGGGGACCGGCAGGAGATGGACGCGGGGATCCGGGCGGTCCGGCAGGCCACCCTGCTGGTCCTCGCCATGGCGGGGGCGGCGCTGTGCGTGCCCGATCCGCGGACCACGACCACGATGATCCTGTGCTGGTTCGCGCTGCCTCTGATCCTGGCGCTGGGCTGCCTGGCCATCGCCCGCGTCGAGGGGCACGCACAGTCCGGGTGGGCCTCCCCGGCCGGCCGGCGGCTCCTGGTGGAGCTGGGCCGGGAGCAGGGCGTACGGGGTTCGCTCACGGCCGTGGCCCTGCGGGGGCTGCGCGCGGTCACGGAGCCGGAGCTGCGGGCGGCGCTCGCCTACGGCAGGCGGGGGCGGATTCCGCGGCAACGGGGGCATTGAGCGCGACACCGGCCGGCGGTCCTGTACAGGAGGCCGCCCGGCGGATTTCATCGGACGGTCCGATGAGATGAGAGGCCCGCCATGCGCATGCCCCGGGTGCCCGTCGCGGTCGCGCTGGCCGCCCTCGTGCTGGCCGCCTCCCTGCCGCTGACCTCCGGCGCCGAGGCCGCAGCCGCAGCCGGGACCGCTCCCCCGGGCCCGCCCCGGGTGACGGCCGGGCCCGGTCCCGCCGGAGCCGCCCGGGCGGCCGCTGAGGCCGCCGGGGCCGAACTCGTGGCCCGGCGGGCCGCGGCCGCCGCCGCGCGCGCGGGGCTCCCGGGCCCGGCGGGAGGCCGGGCGGGAGGTCCGGCGCCGGACCGTCAGGGCGCCCGCGAGGGGCTGGAGTTCGGGCCGTGCCCCGTCTCCGAGGGGCTCGGCCCGGACGCGCGGTGCGGCACGCTCCGCGTCCCGGTGGACTACGCCCGGCCCTTCGCGCAGCAGACGCAGATCCTCGTCAGCCGGGTCGCCGCCTCCGGCGCGGGCGGGGTCCGGCGGCAGGGGGCGCTCGTCTACAACCCCGGCGGGCCGGGCGGGAACGGCCTGTTCTTCCCGCTCGTCGCCGGCCTGCCCGAGTGGCACCGCATCGGGGCCGCCTACGACCTCGTCGGCTACGCCCCGCGCGGGGTGGGCCGCTCGGGGCACCCGCTGTCCTGCCAGGACCCGGCACGGTACGCCCCGGCCCCGTCCGCAGCCGCCGGCGCGCAGCCGGACGCCGCCGCCAAGGAGGCCGGGATCGCCGCCGCCCGGGCCTACGCCCGCGGCTGCGCGGAGCGGGCCGGGGCGGCCCTGGGCTCGTATACGACGCTGAACAACGTCCGCGACCTGTACGTGCTGCGGGCCGCGCTCGGCGAGAGCGGGCTGACCTTCATGGGGGCCTCGTACGGCACGTACCTCGGTGCGGTCTACGCCACCCTCTACCCCGGTCACGTCCGCAGGATGGTCTTCGACTCGGCCGTCGATCCCGACCCGCGCAAGGTCTGGTACGGCAACAACCTCGCCCAGGCCCCCGGCTTCGAGCGCCGCTGGGCCGACTTCCGCGCCTGGACGGCCCGGCACCACGCCGTGTACGGGCTCGGCTCCACCCCCGGCGCGGTGCAGGCGAGTTACGACCGGGTGCGGGCCGCACTGGCCCGCGAGCCGGCGGGCGGGGTGGTCGGCACCGGGCAGCTGCACGCGGCGTACTTGCGGGCCGCGTACTACGACGAGGTCTGGCCGGGCCGTGCGGCGGCCCTGGCGGCGTTCCTGCGCGGCGATCCGCGCCCGCTGGTCTCGCTCGCCGCCCCGGACCCCTCGGCGGCCGTGGAGAGCGAGAACGCGACGGCCGTCTACACCGCGACCCTGTGCAACGACGCCCCGTGGCCCGCCGACTGGGAGACCTGGGACCGCGACACCACCGAACTGGCCCGCACGGCCCCCTTCGAGACCTGGACCAATGCCTTCCTGAACCTGCCCTGCGCCTTCTGGCCGGTGCGCGACCGGCAGCGGCCGGTGGACGTGGGCTCACGGCCGGACGTCCCGCTGCCCGGCACGCTGATCGTCGCGGCCGAGCGGGACGGCGCCACTCCGTACGGGGGCGCTCTGGAGCTCCAGCGGCGGCTCGGGCCGCGGGCCGGGCTGGTGACGGAGCGGGGGGCCGGCACCCACGGGGTGGTCGGCGGACGCAATGACTGCGTGGACGCCCACGTGGAGCGGTACTTGCTGACGGGTGACACGGCGGGTTCACGTGTCACGTGTGCGCCGCATCCGGAGCCCGCACCGGTGTCGCTGGACGACCGGGCAGCGGTGGCCAAGGGGCACCCCAGGGCACTGCTGCCGCCAGTCGTCTGAACTTCCGGGCGGGATCTCCGGCTGCGTCGATTCGGGGGCAGGGCCTCCCGATCCCCGGAGGACGCCGGTCGGGCGGTCCTCCGGTCCTTCCCCCCAGGGGAGGTCTCTAGGCGAGTCCGTCCACCAGGTCGGCGACGGACTTGCGGCGCCCGGTGTAGAAGGGCACCTCTTCGCGGACGTGCATGCGGGCCTCGGAGGCGCGCAGGTGGCGCATGAGGTCGACGATGCGGTACAGCTCGTCGGCCTCGAAGGCCAGCAGCCATTCGTAGTCGCCGAGCGAGAAGGAGGCCACGGTGTTGGCGCGCACGTCGGGGTAGCCGCGGGCCATCATGCCGTGGTCCTTGAGCATGCGGCGGCGGTCCTCGTCGGGCAGCAGGTACCAGTCGTAGCTGCGCACGAAGGGGTAGACGCTGACGTAGTCGCGCGGCGTCTCGTCGGCCAGGAAGGCCGGGATGTGGGACTTGTTGAACTCGGCCGGGCGGTGCAGGGCCATGTTCGACCAGACCGGCTCCAGCGCGCGGCCCAGCTTGGTGCGGCGGAACAGGTTGTACGCGGTCTGCAGCTCGTCGGAGGTCTCCGCGTGCCACCAGATCATGATGTCCGCGTCGGCGCGCAGGCCGGAGACATCATAGGTGCCGCGGACGGTGATGTCCTTGGCGGCCAGCTGGTCGAACAGCTCCTGGACCTCGTCGGCGAAGCCGGCGCGGTTCTCGGGGAGCACGTCCTTGAGCTTGAAGACGGACCACAGGGTGTAGCGGATGACCTCGTTGAGGTCCTTCGCCTTCTTCCCCGCGTTGGGAATCTTCTCTGGTGCAGTCATGTGTCTATTGTCCCGTGCGCTGGTCAGTGGTCGGTGCCAGGGGTGCCCCAGCGGCCCCCAACGTGGCGATCACCACGTCGGCGGCCTTGCCCGCGCTCGCGATGCAGGCCGGGATGCCGACCCCGTCGTACAGCGCTCCGCACACCGCGAGGCCCGGCAGGGCAGCGACGGCGGAGCGGATCCGGGCCACCTTCGCGAGGTGGCCGACGGGGTACTGGGGCAGCCCGGCGTCCCAGCGGGTGACGGTGGAGGCCACCGGACGGACGGCGGGCGCGAGGCCCACGGCCGCGCCGAGGTCGGCGCGGGAGACCTCGACCAGTTCCTCGTCGGAGCGCTTCAGGTCGCCCTCGTCCCCGTGGCGGCCGACGGAGGTGCGCAGCAGGAAGAGCTCGGGATCGGTACCGGCCCAGGCCCACTTGTTGCTGGAGAAGGTGGAGGCCTTGATCGTCCGCCCGTCGACGGGCGGTACGAGGAACCCGCTCGCGCCGCCGTCGGCGATCCCGGCCGGCAGGTCGCGGCGACGCAAGGCCATCGTGACCAGGGCCATGGAGGCGTACTCGACCCCGCGCAGTTCGCCGGCGGCCGAGGGCGCGATCCGGTCGAGCAGGCGGGCGGCGGGTCCGGCCTGGACGGCCACGACCACCGCGTCGGCCTCGATGGCCTCGGGTCCGCCGGGGGCGTCGGCGACCACGCGCCAGCCGGCGGCGGTACGGGTCAGCTCGCGCGCGGGGCTGTCGAGGAGGATCCGGGCTCCGGCCGCCCGGCAGGCCTCAGCGACGGCGAGCGGGAGCCTGCCGATGCCGCCGTCGATGCCGGAGAAGACGGGACCGCTCTGCCCCGCCCGGGCCGCCCGGGCCTGGAGTTCCCGTACGCCCTCGCCCAGGGAGGCGTGGCTGCGGGCGGCGTCGAAGAGCTGGGGGACGGCGGCCCGCATGGAGATGCGGTAGGCGTTGCCGGCGTAGACCCCGCCGAGCAGCGGTTCCACGAGGCGGTCGACGACCTCGTGGCCCAGGCGGGCGGCGACGTACTCGCCGAGGGCCACGTCCTCGCCGATCTCCTGCGGCTCCAGGGCGCCTTCGGCCCCGGCCCGGGCCAGGCCCTCGGCCGAGAGCACCCCGGAGGCGGCGAGCGGGCCCAGGTCGCCGGGGACGCCCATGACGTGACCGCCCGGCAGGGGGCGCAGTTCGCCGCGGGTCCACAGGCGGGCGGTCGCGGTGGCGGGCGGCTGCAGGGCCTCGCCGAGTCCCACGGCGCGGGCCAGTTCGAGTGCTTCGGGGCGGCGGGCGAGGACGGATTCGGCGCCGAGGTCCACGGGCAGGCCGGCCAGTTCGCCCGAGCGCAGCTTGCCGCCGAGGCGCGGGCCGGCTTCCAGGAGGGTGACGCGAAGGCCCTCGGCGAGCAGCCGGTGGGCTGCCGCGAGGCCCGCGATACCGCCGCCGATGACGACGACGTGCCCCGCGGGGGCCGGCCGGTCCGTACGCGTGTCCGCTTCGTGCATGGACACATCGTCTCAGACCGCTCACCGGGCGATCGCCGAGGCCTGACCGTGACCGCTTCGGCATCACCTCGGGACCGGGCGTACGAAACCCGGGGCGGGGCCGCGTACGTCAGAACGGCGAGGCACGGAGCACGAACGCATCCGACGATTCCGATGATTCCGACATGCAGCAGGGGGACCACGCGATGCACACCCAGCACAGACGTCACGGCCGGTACGGGAGGCGTTCGGCGACGGCCCTGGCCGCGCTCTCCCTGACCGGGGCCCTCGTCCTCACCGGCTGCTCCGCCGGCGGCGACGCCGGCGCGGACAAGGCGGCCGTCGCGGCTCCCGGGCGGCAGGACGCCGCCGGGGAGGGCGGGGCGGCGGCCCCCGCCCCGGCCGCGTCGGGGGCGCCGGCCCCGGGCGCCGACAAGGGCCAGCCGCAGGCTCCGGCCGTACGCGCCCAGATCATCCGGACGGCGACCCTCGGCGTGGAGACGGCGGACGTGCAGAAGGCGACGGCCGGGGCCCGGACGGCGGCGGAGAACGCCGGCGGGTACGTGGGCAACGAGTCCACCGCGCGCGATTCCGAGGGGTCGATGACCTCGACGGTGACCCTGCGCGTGCCGGGCGAGCGCTTCGACGCGGTGCTGGCCGCGATGGAGGGCAGCGGGAAGCTGCTCAACCGCAAGGTCGAGGCGCAGGACGTGACGCAGAAGGTCGCCGACGTCGACAGCCGGGTCAAGTCCCAGCAGGCGAGCGTGACAAGGGTGCGGGAGATGATGGAGAAGGCCTCGGGGCTGAGCGAGGTCGTGACGCTGGAGTCCGAGCTCAGCAAGCGCCAGGCCGATCTGGAGTCGCTGCTCGCCCAGCAGACCGCCCTGAAGGACCAGACCTCGCTCGGCACGATCACGCTGACGTTCTCGGAACCGGGGAAGCCGGTGGCCAAGGAGCCCGAGGAGCCGGATCCGGGCTTCACGGACGCGCTGCTCGGCGGCTGGGCCGTGTTCACCGCCGTGATCATGTACCTGCTGATGGCCCTCGCCGCGGCCTCCCCCTTCCTGCTGTCGGGCGCGTTCCTGCTGCTCTGCTTCCGCCGGTACCGCAAGTGGCGTCCGGCGCAGCAGAAGCCCGACGGTCCCGTGCGGCGGCTTCCCGCGCAGGCCGGCCCGGTGCGGCCGGGGCACACGGCCGCCACCGCGACGGATCCGCCGACCCCGCAGGCGGCCCCTGCGGTGATCTCTCCGGCGGCCCCTCCGGCGGACGACAGGGACTGAACACCCGTACGCACGTAGCGTGGTCCCCGCAGACATCGGCGGCGGGGAAGGGCGGTACGGGCACATGGGGAACGGCACGGAGCGGCTGGTGGTGGTGGGCGGTGATGCGGCGGGGATGTCCGCCGCATCACAGGCCCGGCGGCTCAAGGGCCCGGCGGAGCTGGAGATCACCGCCTTCGAGCGCGGGCACTTCACCTCGTACTCGGCGTGCGGGATCCCGTACTGGATCGGCGGCCTGGTCGGCGGCCCGGACGAGCTGATCGCCCGGACGCCCGAGGAGCACCGGGCGCGGGACATCGACCTGCGGACGCGGACGGAGGTCGTGGAGCTGGACCTCGCGGGGCAGCGGGTGCGCGCCCGCGATCTGGAGTCGGGCGCCGAGTACTGGACGGGGTACGACAAGCTCGTCCTGGCCACCGGAGCCCGCCCGGTCCGCCCCCGGCTGCCCGGCATCGGCGCGCACGGGGTGCACGGGGTGCAGACGCTGGACGACGGGCAGCGGCTGATGGCGGACCTGGAGCGGACGGCGGGCCGCCGGGCGGTGGTCGTGGGCGCCGGGTACATCGGGGTGGAGATGGCGGAAGCCCTGCTCGGACGGGGCTTCGAGGTGACCGTGCTGCACCGGGGCGCGCAGCCGATGTCCACGCTGGACCCGGACATGGGCGGCCTGGTGCACGGGGCGATGAACCGCATGGGGATCCGTACGGTCGCCCGCGCCGAGGTGACGGAGATCCGCACGGACGAGGCGGGCCGGGCCCGCGCGGTGGTCACGGCGGCCGGGGAGGAGTACCCGGCGGACGTGGTCGTCCTCGGCATCGGCGTGGAACCGCGCACGGCCCTGGCTCGCGCGGCGGGCCTGCCGCTGGGCGAGTCGGGGGGCCTGCTGACCGACCTCTCCATGCGGGTCCGCGGCCACGACAACATCTGGTCGGGCGGCGACTGCGTGGAGGTCCTGGACCTGGTGGCGGGCCGGATGCGGCACATCCCGCTGGGCACGCACGCGAACAAGCACGGCCAGGTCATCGGCTCGGGCGTCGGCGGCGGCTACGCCACCTTCCCGGGCGTGGTCGGCACGGCCGTGAGCAAGGTCTGCGACCTGGAGATCGCGCGTACGGGCCTGCGCGAGCGCGACGCCCTGGCCGTCGGGCTCCGCTTCGTCACGGCGACGATCAGCTCGACGAACACCGCGGGCTACTACCCCGAGGCGGCGGAGATGACGGTGAAGATGCTGGCGGAACGCCGCACGGGCCGCCTCCTGGGTGTCCAGATCGTCGGCGGCCCGGGCTCCGCGAAGCGGGTGGACATCGCCGCGGTGGCCCTGACGGCCGGCATGACGGTGGACCAGATGGTCTCCCTGGACCTCGGCTACGCCCCACCGTTCTCCCCGGTCTGGGACCCGGTCCTGGTGGCCGCCCGCAAGGCGGTCTCCGCGGTACGGGCGGCGGGGGTCTGACTTCGGGGGTCTAGCTGCGGGACGTGGGGGGGGGGGGGGGGGCGGGGGGGGGGGGGGGGGGGGGGGGGGGGGCGGGGGCGGGGGGGGGCGGCCCGGGGCCCCACGTCGGCGCAGCTCGGTCCTAGACCGCCGTCTGCGTGTGGACGTAGTCCACCAGGCGGGTCAGGGCGTCCGGGTTGGTCGTCGGGAGGACGCCGTGGCCCAGGTTGAAGATGTGGCCCTCCAGGCCCGCCGCGGCGTCCAGGACCTCGCGGGTCTTGGTCTCCACCGCCTCGGTGGTGGAGAAGAGGACGGCCGGGTCCAGGTTGCCCTGGAGCGCCTTGCCTGGGCCGACCCGCTTGACGGCCTCGTTCAGGGAGACCCGGTAGTCGACGCCCATGACGTCCGCGCCGGCCTCGCCCATGAGGCCGAGCAGCTCGCCGGTGCCCACGCCGAAGTGGATGCGCGGGACCCCGTACGAGGCCACGGACTCCAGGACCTTCGCGGAGGCGGGCATCACCGAGCGGCGGTAGTCCGCCGGGGCGAGCGCGCCGACCCAGGAGTCGAACAGCTGGACCGCGGAGGCGCCGGCTTCGATCTGCACCTTCAGGAAGGCGGAGGTGATCCCGGCGAGGCGGTCCAGCAGGTCGGCCCACAGCTCCGGGTCCCCGTACATGAGGGCCTTGGTGTGCTCGTGGTTCTTGGAGGGGCCGCCCTCGACCAGGTAGCTCGCGAGGGTGAAGGGCGCACCGGCGAAGCCGATCAACGGCGTGGAGCCGAGTTCACCCGTGAGCATGCCGATCGCCTCGGTGACGTACGAGACGTCCTCCGGGGTGAGGTCGCGCAGCTGTGCGAGGTCCTCGCGGCGGCGGATCGGCTGGGCGACGACCGGGCCGACGCCCGGCTTGATGTCCAGGTCGATGCCGATGGCCTTCAGCGGGACCACGATGTCGGAGAAGAAGATGGCCGCGTCCACGTTGTGGCGGCGCACCGGCTGCAGGGTGATCTCGGTGACCAGGTCGGGCCGCATGCAGGATTCCAGCATCTGCGTGCCCTCGCGCACCTTGCGGTACTCGGGGAGCGAGCGCCCCGCCTGTCGCATGAACCACACGGGGGTGTGCGGTACCGGCTCGCGCCGGCACGCCTTCAGGAAGGCGGAATCGTACGTCTGGCTCGGCGTGCCCGTGGGGCGGGTGTTGGCGCTCACGACTCAAATCTTCGCACGTATGAAGAAGTGCCCGGCCCGGCGCGGGTGTCCCTGCGCCGTACGGGCGCTCGTTCCGCCTAGTCTTCCCCGCATGGCTGCGGCTCAGGGACGATTTTCAGATGGCGCTGACGGTACGGACAGCGCGAAGGACAGCTCCGTCCCACTCCCGTTCCGGCGGGCGGTCGAGGGCTTGAAGAAGGCGAGACTGCGGCAGGGGATCGAGATCGATCCCACCAAACCGCCACAGAGGCTGGCGCCCCACGCGTACGCGCTGGAGGCGGCGGTCGTGGACGGGGACGAGGACCTGGCCGACGGCCGGCTCATCCTCCTGCACGACCCGGCCGGGCACGACGCCTGGCAGGGCACCTTCCGGCTGGTGACGCTCGTACGGGCGGAACTGGAGCCGGAAATGGCCGTGGACCCGCTCCTCCCCGAGGTGTGCTGGTCCTGGCTGACGGGGGCGCTGGACGCGCGCGGGCTGACGTACGGGGAGGCGAGCGGGACCGTCACGATGGCCGCTTCGCACTACTTCGGCGGGCTCGGCGAGAGGCGCCCGGCGACACAGATCGAGATCCGGGCCTCGTGGACCCCGCGCGAGGGGGTGGGCGGAGTGCCCGACACCGCCGCACACCTGTCGGCCTGGTGCGAACTGCTGTGCCAGATCGCGGGGCTGCCGCCGGTCGGGCCGACCGAGACGGTGACCGGCGTGGTCTCGCTCCCCCAGCGGCGCGGTCCGCATCACCCTCAGGGGTGACGCCCCGAGGCCACGACCCGTCCGACGTGCCGACCCGCGCCGTGGAGCCGGGCCGGACGACGGGCCGGAAGACGGGGCCGAAGACGGGGCCGGATGTCGTTAGAGGGCGCCCCTTGCGGGCTTCTGATCACCCTATGATCGATCGTGCGTCCGAATTGCCCGAATTGTTACTCACCAAATCGTGATCATTCCCTAAAGCCGGGCGGGTGACGTGCCGAAGGAGTCATAGACCATCCGCACGGTTCGCACCGGCTTCCTTCCCCGAGCCGGCCGTCCCGCCACTCCCCCCCAGGAGGCCTAGGTGTCCGTTCTTCTCGAGCAGCCCGCAAGCCTGGTCGCCTACCGCCCGAACAAGCCGACGGCCATGGTCGTCGTGGCCGACCCGCGCGTGCGTTCCACCGTGACCCGCCATTTGTGGGCCCTCGGAGTACGCGACGTGATCGAGGCTTCGTCCATCGCGGAGGCCCGTCCACGCATCGGCAGCCCGCGCGACATCTGCGTGGCCGACGTACACCTGCCCGACGGCTCCGGTCTCACCCTGCTGTCCGAGACCCGCGCCGCCGGTTGGCCGAACGGCCTGGCCCTGTCCGCCGCCGACGACATCGGCGCCGTGCGCAACGCCCTCGCGGGCGGAGTGAAGGGCTACGTCGTCACCGGCACCCGGACCAACATCGGGCTCCCGTCCCGGCCCGGCGCCGCCCCCATCGGCGCTGCCGCGGCCCGTATGCACCGCCGCCCCCCGGGTGCCCCGAGCCACCCGGGCGGCTACCGAGAGCTCTCCGGCCGCGAGGTCGAGGTCCTGCGCCTCGTCGCGGAGGGCCAGTCCAACAAGGCCATCGGCGTCTCGATGGGCTTGTCCGCCCTGACCGTCAAGTCCCACCTCGCACGGATCGCCCGCAAGCTGGGCACCGGCGACCGGGCCGGGATGGTCGCCGTCGCCCTGCGGACCGGGATCATCCACTGACCCGGCCGATATCCCCCGAAAGACTCCGGGAGAACTCCCGGACAACCCGGGGAAACGCCCGTCCTCCCCCCTCGCGCCCGTCGCCGGAACGTTCCGGCGACGGGCGCGCGGCATCCACGGATACCCTTGACCGGTGACCGACGCCCAAGAAACCGCAGCAGGCCTGCGCACCACCACCGGGGGCGGCCCCCCGGACGACGAGGTTTCGTCCGACGGGCTGCCCGTTCCCTTGCTAGAACCCCGTGAGGGCATCCCTCCGGTGGTCGCCGACGCGGCCGCGCTCGCCGAGGTGGTCGCGGCCTTCGCCGCGGGCACCGGACCCGTCGCCGTGGACGCCGAACGCGCCTCCGGCTACCGCTACGGCCAGCGCGCCTACCTCGTGCAGCTGCGCCGCGAGGGTGCGGGCTCCGCGCTCATCGACCCGGTGGGCTGCCCCGACCTCTCCTCCCTGGGCGAGGCCTTGTCCGGCACCGAGTGGATCCTGCACGCCGCCACCCAGGACCTGCCCTGCCTGCGCGAAATAGGCATGGCGCCCACCTCCCTCTTCGACACCGAGCTGGCCGGCCGCCTCGCCGGCTTCCCGCGGGTCGGACTCGGCGCGATGGTCGAGGGGGTCCTCGGCTACTCGCTGGAGAAGGGCCACTCCGCCGTCGACTGGTCGACCCGCCCGCTCCCCGAGCCGTGGCTGCGCTACGCCGCGCTCGACGTGGAGCTGCTCGTGGACCTGCGGGACGCGCTGGAGAAGGAGCTGGACCGGCAGGGCAAGCTGGAATGGGCCCACCAGGAGTTCGACGCCATCGCCTCCGCACCGCCCGCGCCGCCGCGCAAGGACCCGTGGCGCCGCACGTCCGGCATGCACAAGGTGCGCCGGCGCCGGCAGATGGCCGTGGTCCGGGAGCTCTGGGAGTCCCGGGACCGGATCGCGCAGCGACGTGACGTGTCACCGGGCAAGGTGCTGGGTGACGCCGCCATCGTCGAGGCCGCCCTCGCCATGCCGCTGAACGCGCAGGCCCTCTCCGCCCTGCCCGGGTACGGGCAGCGCATGGGCCGGCGCCAGCTGGACCAGTGGATGGCCGCCGTGGACCGGGCGAAGGCCCTGCCCGAGGCCGAGCTGCCGCAGCCGGGGGCGACCCCGGCCGGTCCGCCGCCGCCGCGTTCCTGGGCGGACAAGGACCCGGAGGCCGCGGCGCGGCTGGCCGCGGCCCGGACGGCGGTGTCGGCGCTGGCGGAGGGGCTGAACCTGCCGCAGGAGAACCTGATCACCCCCGACACGGTCCGGCGGCTCTGCTGGGAGCCGCCGCTGCGGCGGGAGCCCGAGGCGGTGGCCGAGGCCCTGGCGGGCTACGGAGCCCGCCCGTGGCAGATCGAGCAGGTGACGGACGCCCTGGTCACGGCGCTGGCCGCGACCCCGCCCGCTCCTCCGGAGCCCCCGACCGAGGACTGACGCACCCCGCGCCCGTGCGCCGCACGACGGAGCCCCCCCGCCCTTCGGGCCGGGGGGCTCCGTCGTGTCCCGGTGCCGATCGGCGAGGCCGACCGGGCTGGCGACCCGGTGTACGCGCAGGCCGTACGCCTCACCGGCGCTGCGCACCCTCGGCGTCGGGGGCGGGTCGGGGTCCGTGGGCGCCCGTCACCGGCGGGGCGGCGGAGTGTGACCTTCGCCGCTCCTCCCAGGGGGGCTGTGCATGCCGGTTACCGACAAGTAGCATGATGAGGTGAGCGGGCGCTCAGCAAGTGGGCGCGCCCCCGCGCAGCAGTGCACACCCGCACCTGGAGGAGAGCCAACGTGCCTCGTACCGTCAGGGACGTCGTCTTCGTCGACGGCGTCCGCACCCCGTTCGGCAAGGCGGGCCCGAAGGGCATCTACAACGAGACCCGCGCCGACGACCTCGTCGTCAAGGCCATCCGGGAGCTGCTGCGCCGCAACCCGGACCTGGATCCCGCGAAGATCGACGAGGTCGCCATCGCCGCGACCACGCAGATCGGCGACCAGGGCCTGACGCTGGGCCGCACGGCCGGCATTCTCGCGGGCCTCCCGCAGTCCGTCCCGGGCTACTCCATCGACCGCATGTGCGCCGGCGCGCTCACCGCCGTGACCGCCGTCGCGGGCGGCGTGGCCTTCGGTGCGTACGACGTCGCCCTCGCCGGCGGTGTCGAGCACATGGGCCGCCACCCCATGGGCGAGGGTGTGGACCCGAACCCGCGCTTCGTCTCCGAGAAGCTGGTCGACGAGTCCGCCCTGTTCATGGGCATGACCGCCGAGAACCTGCACGACCGGTACCCGACGATCACCAAGCTCCGCGCCGACGAGTACGCCGTGCGCTCGCAGGAGAAGGCCGCCAAGGCGTACGCCGACGGCAAGATCCAGCAGGACCTGGTACCGATCTCGGTGCGCAACAACAACGAGGCGGCCGGCGAGACGGGCTGGGGCCTGGTCACCGCCGACGAGCCGATGCGTCCGGGGACCACCCTGGAGAACCTGGCGAACCTCAAGACCCCCTTCCGTACCCACGGCAAGGTCACCGCGGGCAACGCCGCCGGTCTCAACGACGGCGCCACGGCCGCGATCATCGCGTCCGAGGACTTCGCCCGCGAGAACAACCTCCCGGTCAAGATGCGCCTGGTCTCGTACTCCTTCGCGGGCGTCGAGCCGGAGGTCATGGGCTACGGCCCGATCCCGGCCACCGAGAAGGCCCTGGCGCAGGCCGGCCTGACGATCGACGACATCGGCCTCTTCGAGGTCAACGAGGCCTTCGCGGTCCAGGTCCTCGCGTTCCTGGAGCACTACGGCATCGCCGATGACGACGCCCGCGTCAACCAGTACGGCGGGGCCATCGCCTTCGGCCACCCGCTCGCCTCCTCCGGCGTCCGTCTGATGACCCAGCTGGCCCGCCAGTTCGAGGAGCAGCCGGAGGTCCGCTACGGCCTGACCACCATGTGCGTCGGCTTCGGCATGGGCGCCACGGTCATCTGGGAGAACCCGAACTTCACCGCCGAGGGAGACAGCAAGTGAGCACCACCACCACTGAGCTCCTGAAGGGCGCGGCCGAGCTGTTCCCGGACGAGGTCGTCACGCGCGCGCTCGTCCGCCACCTCGACCTGCCCTTCGGCGCCGGGCGCTTCGCGCTCGTCACGCTGGACAACGGCCTGGACCACACCAAGCCGACCACCTTCGGCCCGCAGTCCCTCGCCAACCTGAACGCGGCGATCGACCAGGTCGAGCAGGAGGCCCTCGCGGGCTCCATCGTCGGTGCGGGCATCACCGGCAAGCCGTTCATCTTCGCGGTCGGCGCCGACCTCAAGGGCGTCGAGCTGCTCAAGAAGCACGACGAGGCGCTCGCCATCGGCAAGGGCGGCCACGACGTCTTCAAGCGCCTCGCCGAGCTGGCCGTCCCCACCTTCGCGTACTACAACGGCGCGGCGATGGGCGGCGGTGTCGAGGTCGGTCTGCACTGCACCTACCGCACCGTCTCCAAGGCCATCCCCGCCTTCTCCCTGCCCGAGGTCTTCCTCGGCCTGGTTCCCGGCTGGGGCGGCTGCGCCCTGCTGCCGAACCTGATCGGCGCGGACCGCGCGGTCTCGGTCATCATCGAGAACTCGCTGAACCAGAACCGCCAGCTGAAGGGCAAGCAGGTCTTCGAGCTCGGCATCGCGGACGCGCTGTTCGAGGGCGCGGACTTCCTGGAGCAGTCGCTCCTGTGGACCGCCCGCGTGCTGAAGGGCGAGACCGAGGTCGTCCGCGACGAGATCGACCGCGGCGAGGCCTGGGACGCGGCGGTCGCCCGCGGCCGCTTCATCGCCGACTCCAAGGTGCACGGCGCGGCCCCGGCCGCCTACCGCGCACTGGAGATCATCGAGGCCGCCAAGGACGGCGACCTGCAGAAGGGCTTCGACGCCGAGGACGCCGCGCTCGCGGACCTCATCATGGGCGGCGAACTGCGCTCCGGCATCTACGCCTTCAACCTGGTCCAGAAGCGCGCCAAGCGCCCGGCCGGCGCCCCGGACAAGAACCTGGCCCGCCCGGTCACCAAGGTCGGCGTCGTCGGCGCGGGCCTGATGGCCTCGCAGCTGGCGCTGCTGTTCCTGCGCCGCCTGGAGGTGCCGGTGGTCCTCACCGACATCGACCAGGAGCGCGTGGACAAGGGCGTGGGCTACGTCCACGCCGAGATCCAGAAGCTGCTCGGCAAGGGCCGCATCAACCAGGACAAGGCCAACCGCCTGACCGCCCTGGTGACGGGGGTCCTGGACAAGGCCGAGGGCTTCGCGGACGCGGACTTCATCATCGAGGCCGTGTTCGAGGAGATGTCCGTCAAGCAGAAGGTGTTCGCGGAGGTCGAGGCGGTCGCCCCGGCGCACGCGATCCTCGCCACCAACACCTCCTCGCTGTCGGTCTCCGAGATGGCCTCCAAGCTCCGCCACCCGGAGCGCGTGGTCGGCTTCCACTTCTTCAACCCCGTCGCGATCCTCCCGCTGCTGGAGATCGTCCGCGGCGAGCAGACCGACGACGCCTCGCTGGCCACGGCCTTCGGTGTCGCGCGGAAGCTGAAGAAGACCGCGGTCCTCACCAAGGACGCCCCGGCGTTCGTCGTGAACCGCATCCTGACCCGCTTCATGGGCGAAATCCAGAACGTCATCGACGAGGGCACCCCGGTGGTCACCGCCGAGAAGGCCATCGAGCCGCTCGGCCTGCCGATGTCCCCGCTCGTGCTCCTGGAGCTCGTCGGCCCGGCGATCGGCCTGCACGTCTCCGAGACCCTGAACCGCGCCTTCCCGGAGCGCTTCACGGTGTCCCCGAACCTCGCGGCCGTGGTCAAGGCCGGCAAGCGCGGCTTCTACGTCTACAACGCGGAGAACGGCTTCAAGCCGGAGCTCGACCCCGAGGTCGCCGCCCTCCTCGTGCAGGGCGACTCCGTCCTGACGGAGGAGCAGGTCCGCCACCGCGTCCTGGACGCGGTCGCGCAGGAGATCGGCCTGATGCTGGAGGAGGGTGTCGTGGCCGAGGCCCAGGACATCGACCTCTGCCTCATCACGGGCGCGGGCTGGCCCTTCCACCTGGGCGGGGTCACCCCGTACCTGGACCGCGAAGGCGTGTCCGAGCGGGTGAACGGCAAGAAGTTCCTGGCCCCGGGCGTGGCGAGCGTCCCCGCGTAACGAGCGGCAGCCGGTAACCGGTAACCGGTTGCCGGTGACACGAAGAGCGGGCCGTACGGGAGGAGATCCCGTACGGCCCGCTCTTCACGTCCGCCCGCGTTACTTCTCGAAGATGCCGATCCCGTTGGCGACCGGCCGCTCCGAGGGCTCCGCGCCATCGGCGCCGCGCGGGGTGTTGCGCAGCTGATCGCGCACGACCATCGTGGTGGAACCGCCACCGTCGAGCATCATGGCGTCGCGCGCCCCGAGCGAGGCCATGAGCTTGGACGTCTGCATGACCGTGGCGCCCGCGTCGATCCCCGGTGCCCGTCCGTCGATGGTCACCAGGAGCAGGCTGCCGTTCTTGGTGATGCCGGCGGCGGTCCTCGGGGCCGTCTTCGTGGGCGACGTCGCCTCGCCGATGTCGGGGACTCCGTCGCGCAGCAGCCGGTAGCGGCCGCCCACCGCCGTCTCGACGGGACCGGGGACCACGGATCCGGTCGCGTCGTTCATGACGAAGGAGGTGGTGAGCACGGCGCCGGTCTGGGCGTGCGTGCGCAGCCACTCGGTGCCGGTGCCGATCCCGTAGAGGGTGGTGCCGTTCTTGGGGACGGCGCCCCCGGCGGGTTTGCGGACGCCCGTCACCCGGCCGTCGGCGTCGAGCAGGGCCTCCATGCTGCCCGGCGGGCCGGGAGGCGTACGGTCTCCCCACTCCGGGGTGAAGGACACGAGCTCGTCGGTGTCCGTGCACAGCCCGCCGTACGGTTCCTGCATCGGCTCCTCCGTGACCGCCAGGACGTCGCCGCCGACGCCCCCGCAGCCCAGGATGCGACCGGGCACCCGGTTGATCCCGTCCAGTTCCTGGGGCACGCCGTCGTCGGAGACCACCACCCCGTCGGTGGAGACCTCGTCGACCCGGGCGCTGAGCTTGCCCCGGTTGTAGCCCAGGAGCAGGGTGGGACGGCCCTTGATCGCCTCGCTGAGGACCTTGCCGCCCTCGGTGTAGAGGCCGAGCGGGTCTCCGTCGTAGCCGGCGTAGCTCTTGCCGGTGCTGATGTCGAAGAAGGAGGCGTTGACGGCGGCCAGCGCCCCGAAGGACTCGGCCATCTTGCGCACCGTCTCGGCGTGCGCGACGGCGGGGCCGTGCATGCCCGCCACCCTGACCTTGGCGTCGGGACGGATGGTCAGGACCCGCACGTGCGAGGCTTCCCGGCCGTCGAGCTTGCGGACGGACTCCTTGTACGTGACCCCTTCGGGCAGCCCGAGGTCCTCGGGCTGCGACTCCGAGGGGGCCGGGTCGTCCGGGGTCCGGGGCTCCGCCGTGCAGCCCGCGAGGGTGACGGCCAGGGCCACGGCCAGCGCGGCGGTGAGCCGCGTGCGCCTAGCCACGGACGGCGCCCAGCGCACCGGGAGAGCCACCGAGGTCGCCCACGCGGACTACCACGTGGCCCTCGGCCGCGTGCCCGTCCTGGTCCTCGTAGGTGCACACGAAGCGGTCGTAGCCGTGGAACGAGTGGGGGGCCTGGTACGTGACCGCCCCGTCGGGGGAGCATCCGAGCATGCCGTACCGGGCGATGGTCACTCCGGTCACCCGCAGACCCCCGTTCCTCGCCGGCAGCCCCACGACCTCGCCGGGGCGCAGGTTCAGGAGCCGGGCCGGGATGCTGTGGCGGCGCACGTAGTAGCCCTTGTCCTCGATGCCCGAGGAGGAGGAGAGCTTGTCGCCCTGGAAGGGCATGATGCCGACGACCACGCGCGGCACCACGACGGCACCGTCCGAGCCCTCGTCCAGGACGCGCACCACACAGGTCGCGGTGACCGGCTCGTCGCCCGAGGCGAGGGCCGCATAGCGGCCGTTGGGGAGCTTGCGCATGCCCTGGAGGTCCTCGACCACCACTCCGTCCTCGAGGCTCTCGCCGAGGATGTAGCCGTACGTGCGGAACGCTCCGCCGGACGGGGTCACCGTCATGGCGAGCTGGACCTGTGCGCCGGGCGCCAGGGGGTAGGACGGGTCCGCCGTGGAGAGCAGGTCGAGCACTCCCGTGTAGGGCCCCTGCGAGGCCCAGGCGCGGACCAGGGGGAACCAGTTCCCGCTCACTTCATGCCTCCCGCGACACGTGCCTTGGTCATCTGGTCGAAGACGGTGTCGTCGAGGAACTCCACCACCTGGTCCGCGTCGAAGCCCGTCTCCAGGTTCCGGAAGAAGTGCGCGGGCAGCATGCCCTGCGCCAGCAGCCGGCTCGCGACGAACCGGGAGCACTCCAGCGCCCCGTGGGACCGCAGGTGGGAGTTGTCGGCCACCCCTTCGGGGTAGTTGGGGTGCTCGCCCGGCTGAAGGTACACGAACAGGCTCTTGGTGCCGTCCGGACCGAGCTGGCGCCACCAGGCGATGGACCACTCGTTCAGGTCGATCAGCGGCACGGCGAGCTCCGCCGCCACCTCGCGCATCGCGGCGGGGTACATCAGCAGTGGCCGGCGCATGTTGCCGAACCGGTCGAAGACCCGGCGTTCGTGGCTGGTGACGAGCACCGGGTGGGCACCGCGGTCGCGCGCCTCGTTCACGTAGCGCCGCAGGTTGGTCTGGAAGGCGCCGAACGGCTCGGTGAAGATGCCGGGCTGCTCCTTCATGTCGGTGAGGCCGAAGGAGACGACCAGGAGGTCCTCCGGCTTGATGTTGTCCAGGATCCAGCCCAGGCGGCCGCGTTCCATGAAGCTCTTGGTGCTGGCGCCCGCGCGGGCGCAGTTGACCACCTCGACCCCCTGCAGGAACAGCGGGAGCGTCTGCCCCCAGCCGGCCATGGGCGCCATGCTGCGCTGGCGGCTGCAGACCGTCGATCCGCCCGCCAGGTATACCGCCGTCATCGTGCGTCCCCCACGTGTCTCAGAACTCCCCGTTTCCGCGTTCCCCGAAGTGCAGCCGGGCCCGTTCGTCACCCACGATGTTGGAGTCCATCGACTCGATGACCTTGAAGGCACGCTCGCAGTTCGAGGTGTCGCGCAGGATGAAGAAGTCGTCCACGCGCTGCTTGTACTGCGGTTCGAGCTGGAAGTTCCGCTCGAGGACGCCGATGATCTCCTGCACCGCGTGGTCGACGGTCCGGCAGGCCGGGCCGAAGCCGTCCCTGTCGATGTCGAAGTACCCGCGCTTGTAGTGCTTGCTGTAGAAGGACTCGTCGTCGAAGTTCGTGTACACGACCGGCTTGCCCATGTAGGCCACGTCGAAGAACACCGAGGAGTAGTCGGTGACCATCATGGAGCACTCGCGCATGGCCAGCTGCACGTCGCGGCCCGTCGAGGACACGATGATCGACGGGTGCTCGATCTTGAAGTGCTGGAGGTAGGGCCGGATCTCGTAGTGCGGCATGAACTCCAGCTCGACCCCGTGGTACTGGAGCGCGGCGAGCAGCCGCTCGTTGCGCAGCAGGGACGAGAAGAAGCGGTAGTACTCGGACGCCGCGAACGGGATCTCGGGCTTGGCCGCCTTGTTGTACGAGGGCGCCACGATGTCACGGCGCCAGGTGGGCATGACCAGGACCCGGCGGAGCCCCGGCACCGGCTCCAGCGCGTCGAAGCGGGGCATGCCCGTGGCGGCGACGCGCCCGTAGCCGTAGCCGCAGTGCTCCGCGGTGTAGGACCGCTCGCTGCGCCCCGTGCTGAGGACCATGTCGACGTTGGTGGTCTGGCCGTGGATCGAGGCGACGACGTCGTTGTAGCCCACGCCGTGCCCGAGGAACACGCGCTTGTAGCGCAGCAGGTCGCCGTAGCCGCGCAGGAAGGAGCGCTTGTTCAGGCCCGGGAAGCCGAGGTAGGCCTCCAGGTCGTAGGAGTTGATCAGGCGCTCGGCGTGCAGCAGGTACGCGCGGTGCTTCCACGAGAGCCTGTCGATGACCTGCCCGTACTGGGCGACCTTGTCCCAGTCGTGCGCGTCGCCGTTCATCGAGTAGTAGATCTTGCGCTTGGGCTGGTTCAGCCGGATCCACTTGAAGAGGTGGTAGCTGTTGTCCTGGGCGGTGTCCTCGCGTTCACCGATGATCCAGATGCCCCGGCCGTGCAGGTAGGGGTAGGTCAGCCAGTACATGAAGCGGGTACGCCAGCCCGGACGGCCGGGAAGGGAGTTGCGCAGCTCCTGGCGGAAGCGGCGCAGCTTGTCCTTGCGCCGCGCCGCGAAGCCCTTCACCCAGCGCGCGGTGACCTGCTCCTCCTCGTCGATCGACAGGAGGAAGCGCTGCCGGCCCGAGGTGTGCACCCCCTTGAAGCGGTGCATGTTCATGCGGGCCGCGAGCTTGATGTCGTGGTGGCGGTCCTCGTCGAGGACCCGGATCACCATCGTCAGCTCGGCGTTGGCCAGGGGGTTGAGCGCGGACGGGCGCGCGGTGGCGCGCCAGCCGGAGAACCAGTCCTGGTTCTTGCGGGTGCGCCAGCGGTCGCGGCGGTAGACCTGCTCGACGGGGAGCGCCACCTCGCGCGTCCCGTCGGAGAACACCAGCTGGAGGCGGTTGGTGTACTGCGCGTCGATGTCCACGCCGGACAGGACGAGGAGGCCCTCGAACTGGATCTCGTCGCCCTTCCAGACGAAGGTCTCCATGACGGCGTTGGACCGCGGGACGCGCAGCAGCTTCGTCTCCACCGGGTCGCTCGCCAGCCGCCGGTAGATGCCCTCGTCGTCGAGGTAGAGCCTGGGCAGGAACTCGGGCGCGCCCAGCGGGTCGGCGAAGAGTTCGAGGTTGCCCGTGACGATCGCGTGGTGCTGGACCTTGGACTGCGGGTGGGTGGCGTACTGCAGGATGATCTCGTCGGGGATCTTGCTGTAGACCGAGGCGAGCAGGGGAAGGACCCCGGCGAGCTCCGTCTTGCTCATGATGCGGTGCATGTTGCGCACGTAGGGCTGGAGCGAGCGGACGACGAAGCGGTGGGCCAGGCGGACGACCCGGGGCGGTGCGCCCTGGACCGACGCGAGGACGTACTCGGCCAGCCGGACCCGGTCCACGGCCTTGGCCGGGTCGTTCCAGGGACGGTCGAAGAGGGAGTTCTGCTTCTCTTCCTCGCGCTCGAAGAAGCGGGCGCCGCGGGCGATGGTCAGCGTCTTGGAGAACAGCAGGGCGGGGACGGTGAACCAGTCGTCCTCCAGGCCGTGGCCCGGACCGCACCGGAAGCCGTGCTCGCGCACGAAGGAGGTCTTGAAGAGCTTGCCGCCGAGCCGGGTCGAGAAGACCAGGTACGGGGCGTCGGCCAGCCTGCGGACGGTGTCCTTGGAGGTGAAGTAGCGCTCCCAGGGCTCGTCCTTGCCGAGCCAGGGGCCCGGGAAGTTGTCCGCCACGCCCACGACGGCGTCGGCGCCCTTGGCCTTCCGGGCCGCGGTGAGCAGGCGGCCCACGGAGTCCTCGCCGAGGATGTCCCGGGCCCGCGCGAACATCACGTAGGGGGCGGCGGCGTACTGCAGGCCGTTCTCGAAGGCGATGCGTCCGCCAAGGCTCTGCTGGGTGACGACCATCGCGTTCGGGTAGTAGGCGGCGAAGGCCGCCAGCTGCTGGGCGGTGGTGTCGTTCGAGCCGTCGTCGACGAACACCACCTGGGTGCTGCCGAAACTGCCCTGGGCGACGAGGGAGGAGAGGAACTCGCGCAGGTGGTACTCGTCGTTGTGGCACAGGACCACGAGCGCCGCGGCGTACTGCTCCGGAGCCTGGACGGGTCCGGTCGGCTTGACCTCCTGCCACCACAGCCAGGGGGTTCCCCGGTCGGAGGCCTTGGCCTGCAGCGCCTCGGTCTCCGGGCGCAGGCCCAGGTTTCCGCTGATGGTCTCGTAGACCTCGTGGACGCCCGTGGCGGAGGCGTACCGCAGGCTGGTGGCGTCGAGTCCGCTGACGTTGAGGGCGGTGGAGGCCCGCTCGCCGTCGTGCCGGAGCTGGACGAAGAAGTTCCAGTGCCCGGCGCGGTCGGCCTTGTCCAGGGTGGAGGTGAGGTCGACGGTGGCGTGGTAGCGGATCCAGTCCCCGTCGATCTCCAGGCTGGAGACGGGGAAGTGGTAGTCGGTCTTGGAGCTGCGGCGGCGCAGCACCGCGATGAGCTCGACCTTGTCCTCGGGGCGGACCCGGCCGAACTGGTTGCGTATCGCGCCCGCTATGTGCAGTTCGCCGTCGACCAGCTCGACCGAGGTCGCCTGGTTGTAGAGGCGGGCGTCGGCGAGCTTCTGGCCGGTCAGGTCGAGCTCGGTGACTTCCAGGAAGCGCTCGGCGTCGGGGTGGCGCAGCAGCGATCCGGACCAGAACACCCGCCCGTCGCGCTCCACGACGTCGGAGCTGATGACGCTGCGGCGCCGCATGTAGTCGGCGGCGGACACGGCGATGTCGACCCGGCCGTGCATCAGGCCGAAGGCGCGCACGCGCTCCATGGGGCCGCACAGCTCGTAGGTGGTGGGCTCCAGGGTGCGCAGGTACGGGGCCACGGCCGCGAGGAACCCGTTGCGGTAGTCGCGGTCGCCGCTGCGGAGCTCGGGCGTGTACAGGCGCAGGTCGTGCGAGAGGAACTTGGCGGCCTTGCGGGCCAGCAGGTCGGGCCGGCCCACGCTGTGCAGGAAGCTGTCGGCGTACTGGTGCACCAGGATGCGGTCGCGGATGCTGCGCAGCTCGTGGCGGCGGTTGGTGATCGAGGGCTGGTCGGACTCCCGCTCCCACATCCACCGGTAGACCGGGGTGGCGAGGATGGTGAACGAGCGCGCGTGGAAGTTCGCGACCGTGGAGAAGTACGTGTCCTCGAAGAAGACGCCTTCGGGGAAGCGGATGCCGAAGTTGTTCAGGTAGTCCCGCCGGTACAGCTTGCCGGCGGCGATCGGGTCCTCGAAGAGCTCCGGCATGGCCGACAGGCCGCCGACCGTCTGGTCGGCGGGGTACAGCTGCGGCTGCCAGACGGTGACCTCGTCGGTGGCCTGGTTGATGCGCACGACGCGGCCGGCGGTGACCTCCGACCCGGTGACGACGGCGGAGGAGAGCAGGCTCTCGACGGCCTTGAGCGGCAGCTCGTCGTCCGCGTCGAGGAACATCACGAACTGGCCGGAGGCCGCTTCGATGCCGTTGTTGCGGGGGGCGCCGCAGCCTCCGCTGTTGTGCTGGCGCTCGATGATGCGCACCCGGCGGTCCTGGGCGGCGAACTGGCGGGCGACGCCCCGGGTGCCGTCGGTGGAGCAGTCGTCGACGACGAGTACCTCGATGCCCCGGTGCGTCTGGGCCACGGCCGACTGGATCGCCCGGGCGAGAGTGGCGCTCGCGTTGAAGGCCGGGATGACGATCGTGACGCCGTACGGGGAGATGTCGACCGGGAAACTCATCTGGGGTGGCGCTCTCGTTCGGCGTAGTCAGGTCGCTGCGAGTTCTGCGAGGGGATCTGGGCCAGCTGCATCGTGTCGGTCACGCTGCCGGTGAACTGGTCCGTGTAGGCCCGCGGAAACGGCTCGAAACCGGGGTCCTCGTAGGGCTCGGGTGCGGGGAACATCTGGGCGGGGTCGATTCCGCCGAGGACGTCCTCGCCGCGGCGCCGGTGGCGTCCTGCGTGCAGGTGCGGGGCGATGGAGCCGGCCCTGGAGGGGATGTTGCCCGGGTCGAGGCGTTCCATCGTGCGCGTGAAGTCGCGGGTGGAGAGCCAGAACTTGAACATGATGACGAGCTCGAAGCCGCCCATCAGCACGGCGGACACCGCGGTGGTCCACAGGATGTGACCGATGACGGGGCCGATGATGAAGATGAACATCTGGAACTCGATGCCGCTGATGAGGTGCGGCCGGATGCGGCTCTGCACCAGGGCGTGGCGGAACCGTGCGTACCAGGGGAAGCTCTCGCGGAACTGCTGGTGGAGGTCGATGACCTCGGCCTGCTCGACCTGCGCGGTCTCCCGCTTGAGTTCGTCGGCCTGGCCGAGGGGGTTCTCCCGCAGGAGGTCCTCGATGAAGACGACCTTGCGCTCCTCCTCCTCGATGCCCTCCTCTGCCTGGCGGGCGAGCGTGACGGCCTCGATCTTGTTACGCATGGACATGCGCATCTTGTAGATCTGGAGGGCGTCGACGTAGCGGAGCATGTCGAGGAAGATCACGACGAGGGCCGCGAGGAGGTAGACCTCTTCGTCGTGCTGCAGGAACTGCCCGCCCATGAGGGCCAGGGCGCAGAACAGCACGCGGATGCGGTCGAAGACGTAGTCGAGCCAGCCGCCGAAGATGGTGCCGTTGCCCTTGAGGCGGGCGAGCTTTCCGTCGATGCAGTCGAGGATGAAGCTGACGTGGTACAGCCCCGCGCCGATGCACAGGGAGACCCAGTCGCCCTGGAGGAAGAAGTAGGCCGAGCCCAGGCCGACGTAGAGCGCGGCCCACGTCACACGGTTGGGCGTCACGAAGTTCCAGCGCGCGAAGACGCAGACGAGGCGGGTCGCGATCGGATCGACAAGAAGGACCGTCCACCAGGCGTCCCGTTTTTTGCACGTGAGCTTCTGGACGGCCTTCAGTGACAGCTTGGACATAACCCCTCAGTCGTCAACGGCGCCAACCTGTTCAACAGAGCGCCTGCGCCCACCCCACGAGACACGGAAGCGAGCGCCGCCCCCGTGACGCCGAACGTTCACCTATGGTCCAGGTAAATGGGCGCTGAATGACCATAACAAGTCACCGGTGAAGCCATCCAGCACAGAAGGCGGCGACCAGAGTCTTTAAACCTGCATATTCCTGAAGTAAACGATCCTTAGTGGACAGTCCACGGAGTGAACTCCAAGCCCTGAGATCCCAGTTGCTGGCGCGCCACGCGGAGCCTTCCGTCCATTCCCACTGTGGCGATCACCACACGGCCGTGGCTGTCAAAAGCCGCCGCGGGCGGAACCGCCGAGGGCTCCCCGGACTCTTCCCACCACACCCCGATGTCCGGCCGTCCGTCCGGATGCGCACCGATCGCCGTCACTCCCCCGGTGCCCTCGCGCACGAGCACCGTGCAGCCCCACCCCTGGATGTCGGCTCCCGACACCCCGGCGACCGGCCCGAGGCCCTCGGGCCCGCCGAGCCCTATCGGCACCTGCGCGCCCGGCCACCAGACGCAGACCTCGTTGCTCCCGGCATAGCGGAAACGCACGACTCCGCTCTCCGGGGCCACCGAGAGGCTGCCCGGGTAGGGGCTCACGGGAATCCGCCGGTCCTCCGCCCAGGGCGCCTTCACGTCCTGCTGGAACCAGTGCCCCGCGGACGCGGTGTCACGCGCCCTCGCCACCATGTGCACCCCGCCCTGCGCGGCCGGGAAGGCGACCAGCTCGTCGGCCACCCGCAGTCCGCCCAGCGCTTCCCAGCCGGACATGCGCCCCTTCGGGGTCTGCCGCCGGACGCTGACGCTGTGCCCGAAGTTGCGCACGAACACGTGCAGATCGCCGTTCGCGTCGAAGGCGGCCGCGGGAAATCCGGTTTCCCGGGCCTTCTGCCAGCTCGACGCGTTGGGGTTGCCGACCGAGGTCCAGGGGCCGAGGGGCCGGCCCGTCTGGTACTGGGCGGCGTACACCACCTCGACGTCGGAGCCGCTCTCCTTGCGCTTGGTCCGGCTCAGGCCGAACAGGTACGCGTAGCCCTCGGGGCCCTGCAGCACGGTCAGCCCCGGCATCAGCTCCGGGCCGGCGAGCAGCTCCGGGCCGGTCCAGCCTTCGGCCTCGGTGCGCCCCTCGGTCCAGCGGACCACGCCGGCGGCCGTCGGCAGGTACGCGGACAGCCGCCCGTCCTTGCCCGTGAGCAGCCATCCGGACGGGCGGGGGTAGCGGGAGCCGGCCGCGGCGGGCAGCGCCGGGTCCGCTCCGGCCCGGCGGCAGTCCACGAACACCGGGGTGCCGGTCTCGAGCTGGTAGCGGCGGGCGGCCCTGAGGGTGCTGCGTGCCACCTGTCCACGCGCCGGCGGCTCGGTGACGATCGGGAGCTTGCGCTCGTTGTCGACGCCGGTGTGCTCGGGGTCCGGATCGAGGGTGCGCACGCGCACGGGACCGATGTCGCGGAGGATCTCGAAGATCTGGCCCGCGAGGTTGCCCTCCTCCGGATAGAGGAGGAACGGTTCGCCGGGGAAACTGCACCCGCGCCGCTTCGCCTGGGCCACGGCCGCTTCGAGCACACGGTGCTCGGCGGGGGCGCCGCCGTCGAGGAAGACCAGCTCGATCGCCGAACCGGAAGGTTCGGAATGGATCATGGGAACGGCGTCGGCGGGGCCGGCGACGACGACGGCCACCGCGGGGGCCCGGCCCGGCTGCGGAGCGGAATCCTGCCGCAGTTGCTCGCGAGAGGCGTCACCGCGTCGCGCACGTCGTCCGGTATTTCGGCCCATGGCTCTTACTCCCCCTCCCCCGCGCAGTGGGGACTCCGGTATTTTCCGCATCACGGCCGACCAGGAGGACGATAAGCGCACTCCCATTCGACTTGGAAATCTGCTTATAGTGCAGCGGCATCCGGCCACCCTTGCCCGCTGCCCTCCGACCCAGGGCCCCGAGGATTCGAGCAGTATGACCCAAGACACCACCGTACGCAGTCGTCGGCGATCCGCAGGGCGCGGGGTGCGTCCGCGCAGGCGCGTCCTGAGGATCGTCCTCGTCGTACTGGTCCTGCTGCTGCTCGGCGCCGCCGGCACCGGCTGGTGGGCATACAACCACCTCAACGGGAACATCGACAGTGTCGACCTGGACCAGGCGATCGGAGCCGACAACCGCCCCGCGAAGGTGCCGGACAGCGGACAGAACATCCTGGTCCTCGGCTCCGACTCGCGCGCCGGCGCCAACGGTGAGCTCGATCACGGTGATGTCAGCGGCTCCCGCTCGGACACCAACATGCTGGTGCACATACCCGAGGGCCGTAAGAAGGCCACCGCGATCAGCATCCCCCGCGACACCCTCATCACCCGGCCGGAGTGCAAGGACAAGAACGGCAAGACGGTCCCCGGGGCGAACCGGGTCATGATCAACAGCGTGATCGGGACCGCCGGTCCGGCCTGCGTCGTCAAGACCGTCGAGCAGATGTCCGGCATCCGCGTCGACCACCTCGTGAAGGTGGAGTTCGCCGGCTTCAAGGAGCTGGTGGACGCACTCGGCGGCGTGGACGTGACCCTCGACAAGCCCATCAAGGGCGGCCTGAACCTCGACGCCGGCACGCACCGCCTGAACGGCACGGACTCGCTCAAGTTCGTTCGCACCCGCCACGGTTATGGCGACGGCAGCGACCTCGGCCGCATCGACCTCCAGCAGAAGTTCATGATCGCGATGCTGTCGGAGATCAAGAAGCAGGACGTCCTCAGCAGCCCGGCCCGGCTCTACAAGCTCGCCGACGCCGGCACCAAGGCGCTGACCACGGACGCCGAACTCGACTCCCTCAAGGGCCTGTCGGACTTCGCCCAGAGCATGAAGGGCGTGGACCCGGAGACCATGGAGACGATCATGCTCCCGGTCGCCTACGACAAGGTCGACAAGAACCGCGTCATCGCCGCGGAGCCGCAGTCCGCCCAGCTGTGGGAGGCCCTGCGCAGGGACGAGCCGATTCCGGCCGCGGCCAAGAAGTCCCCCGCCACCGGCGGCTGACGGACACCGCCTCCGCCGTCGGCTCCACCCCCGGCCCGCAGCCCCGGCCCCGCAAGGGTGCCGGGGCTCCTCGGCGTTACGAGCCGTCGTCGCCGCCCAGCACCGCGCGCCAGTCGCTGCTCGCGTGCCACTGCCCCGGCGGGTACTCGAAGCGCACCTCCCCGAGGAGTTCGAACCCGGCCGCGCGGCACACCGCGTTGGACGCCGGGTGGTCGACGGCCGGGAAGGCGTGCAGGTGGCGGCGGGCGCCGTGGACTCCCGCGTGGACCACGAGCGCCCGGGCCGCGCGGGCGGCGAGCCCGCGGCCCTGGAACTCGGGCAGGATGCTCCAGCCGGCCTCATACACCTCCTCGTCCTGCCAGACCCGCTCCCAGAAGCCGATGCTGCCCACGCTCTCCCCGTCGGCCACGACCCGGAACATCCGCCCGGCCTCCGGTTCCCCGGCGCTCATCGCCAGGTAGCGCCGGTGGCGGTCCCGGAGCTTGGCCTCGGTCTCCGGGCCGCCCAGGTGTTCCGTCATGGCGGGCTCGTTCTTGCGCAGCAGCAGCCAGAAGTCGTCCTCCGCCCAGGGTTCCAGTCCTACGGTGCTCTCCATGCCTTCACCGTAGGAGACGGGTCAGCGGCCCTCGCGCGCCGGGTTCGGGGTCATGCCCTCGCCCCGGCCCAGCCGGCTGTGCTGCCTCCCGTAGAGGAAGTAGACGAAGAAGCCGATGACCATCCAGATCCCGAACCGCAGCCAGGTCTCGGCCGGCAGGTTCAGCATCAGCCAGACCGACGCGGCGATCGACACGACGGGCACGAACGGTACCCACGGGGTACGGAAGGACCGGTGCAGGTCGGGGCGGGTGCGGCGCAGGATCATCACGCCGAGCGCGACGACCACGAAGGCGAAGAGGGTGCCGATGTTCACCAGGGTCGCCAGCTCGTTGATGCTGGTGAACCCGGCGACGACGGCGATGATCCCGCCGAGCAGGATCGTGGGCCGGTAGGGCGTACGGAACTTCGGGTGGGTCCGCGAGAAGAAGCGCGGCAGCAGGCCGTCGCGGCTCATCGCGAAGAACACCCGGGTCTGGCCCAGCAGCAGGATCATGCACACGGTGGTCAGGCCCACGGCGGCGCCGAAGCTGATGATGCCCCCGTAGACGGGATGGCCGGCGGATTTGAAGGCGTCGGCCAGCGGAGCGCTGACGGAGAGCTCCTTGTAGTTCTGCATGCCGGTCACCACGATCGAGACCGCCACGTAGAGCACGGTGCAGATGATCAGCGAGCCGAGGATGCCGCGCGGCATGTCCCGCTGCGGGAGCTTGGTCTCCTCGGCCGCGGTGGCCACCACGTCGAAGCCGATGAAGGCGAAGAAGACCACGGAGGCGGCGGTGAAGATGCCCATGACGCCGAAGTTGGTGGGCTCGTAGCCGAAGAGCAGCTGGACGAGCGGGGCATCGAGCCCGGAACCGCCCGTCTGCGGTTCGGCGGGCGGGATGAAGGGCGTGTAGTTGGACTTCGTGATGAAGAACAGGCCGGCGATGATCACGATGAGCACCACCGTGACCTTGATCGCGACGACCACGGTGGTGATCCGCGCGGACAGCTTCACGCCGACGACCAGGATCACGGTCAGGACCAGGACCAGGACGAAGGCGAGCAGGTCGAAGTGGCCGCCCGGCACGTCGGGGCCCTGGAGCGAGGCGGGCAGGTGGACTCCGGCGTTGTCCATGAGCGAGCGGACGTACCCCGACCAGCCGACGGCGACGACCGCGGTGCCGAGCGCGAACTCCAGCACGAGGTCCCAGCCGATGATCCAGGCGGGCAGCTCGCCGATCGAGGCGTACGAGAAGGTGTACGCGGATCCGGCCACCGGGACGGTCGAGGCGAACTCGGCGTAGCACAGGGCGGCGAGGGCGCACACGATGCCGGCGGCGACGAAGGCGAGGGCGGTGGCGGGGCCGGCGGTCTCCTTGGCGACCTTGCCCGTGAGGACGAAGATGCCGGTGCCGATGATCACGCCGACGCCGAAGACGGTCAGGTCCCAGGAGGAGAGCGACTTCTTGAGCGCGTGTTCCGGCTCTTCCGTGTCGAGGATCGACTGTTCGACTGATTTGGTACGGAAGGGACCGTTCTGGTTCCTACTCACCGACGCACCTCCGCAGGAGAGACCGCATCGAAGCGAAACGGGCCGGAAGGCCCACCCTCCAAGGGTGAACCTCCCGGCCCGTGACGTGCAACCGCAGATGATCAGTCGACCGGTCAGCCGACGGATCGGCCCGCGGATCAGTCGACGGCGGCCGCCGGCTCGCTGTCGTAGCGCCCGTCCAGCTTGGCCACCAGGCCGGTGACCTGGCGCGCGATGTCCGGGGCGGTCAGACCGATCTCGGCCATGACCTCCTTGCGCGTGGCGTGGTCCAGGAAGCGCTGCGGGATGCCGAAGTCGCGCAGCGGTACGTCGACCCCCGCGTCCCGCAGGGCCTGCGCGACGGCGGAGCCGACACCGCCGCTGCGGCTGTTGTCCTCGACGGTGACGACCACGCGGTGGCGGTCGGCGAGCGGGGCCAGGGCCTCGTCCACCGGCTTGACCCAGCGGGGGTCGACCACGGTCGTGGAGATGCCCTGCTTGTCCAGCAGATCGGCGATCTCCAGGCACATCGGGGCGAGCGCGCCGACCGAGACGAGCAGTACGTCCGGGCGGGTGACCTCGGCGGCCGGGGTGCGCAGCACGTCCATGCCGCCGATCCGGCCGACGGCCGGGACGGCCGGGCCGACGACGCCCTTGGAGAAGCGCACGACGGTCGGCGCGTCCTTCACCAGGACGGCCTCGTTCAGCTGGGCGCGCAGCTGCTCGGCGTCGCGCGGGGCCGCCAGGCGCAGGCCCGGGACCACCTGGAGGATGGACATGTCCCACATGCCGTTGTGGGAGGCGCCGTCGGTGCCGGTGACGCCGGCCCGGTCCAGGACGAAGGTGACCCCGCACTTGTGCAGGGCCACGTCCATCAGGACCTGGTCGAAGGCGCGGTTGAGGAAGGTCGCGTACACCGCGAAGACCGGGTGGGCGCCGCCGGAGGCCAGGCCGGCGGCCGAGGTGGCGCCGTGCTGCTCGGCGATGCCGACGTCGAAGATCCGGTCCGGGTAGGCGTCGGCGAACTTCTTCAGGCCGACGGGCTGGAGCATGGCCGCGGTGATGGCGACGATGTCCTTGCGGTCCCTGCCGAGCTTGACCATCTCGTCGGCGAAGACCGAGGTCCAGCTGGCGGCGTCGGTGGAGACCGGCAGGCCGGTGTCCGGGTGGATCACGCCGACCGCGTGGAAACGGTCCGCCTCGTCCTGGACGGCCGGCTCGTAGCCCCGGCCCTTCTGGGTGAGGCAGTGCACGATGACCGGCCCGCTGAAGCGCTTGGCGCGCTGCAGGGCCGATTCCAGGGCCTCGATGTCGTGGCCGTCGATGGGGCCGATGTACTTCAGGCCCAGGTCCTCGAACATGCCCTGCGGGGCGATGAAGTCCTTGAGGCCCTTCTTGGCCCCGTGCAGGGTCTCGTAGAGGGGCTTCCCGACGACCGGGGTGCGCTCCAGGAGGTCCTTGCCGCGGGCCAGGAAGCGCTCGTAGCCGTCCGTGGTGCGCAGGGTGGCCAGGTGGTTCGCGAGGCCGCCGATGGTGGGGCCGTACGAGCGCTCGTTGTCGTTGACGACGATCACCAGGGGGCGGTCCTTGGCGGCGGCGATGTTGTTCAGCGCCTCCCAGGCCATGCCTCCGGTGAGGGCCCCGTCGCCGATGACCGCGGCGACGTGGTGGTCCTCCCTGCCGAGCACCTCGTTGGCCTTGGCGAAGCCGTCGGCCCAGCCCAGCACGGTGGACGCGTGCGAGTTCTCGATCACGTCGTGCTCGGACTCGGCGCGCGAGGGGTAGCCCGACAGGCCGCCCTTCGTGCGCAGGCCGCCGAAGTCCTGGCGGCCGGTGAGCAGCTTGTGCACGTAGGCCTGGTGGCCGGTGTCGAAGAGGACCTTGTCCTTGGGCGAGTCGAAGACCCGGTGCAGGGCGATCGTCAGCTCGACGACGCCGAGGTTGGGGCCGAGGTGCCCGCCGGTCTTGGAGACGGCGTCGACGAGGAAGGACCTGATCTCCGCGGCGAGCTGGTCGAGCTCCTCCTGGCTGAGCCGGTCCAGATCGCGCGGTCCCTTGATGCGGGTCAGCAGCACCCGTGCCTCCTTGCAGTTGCTTGCTGGTCTGTCGAGTCTAATGTTCCGCTCGCGGCGGGCATCATCGGGCGGTACCGGTCGGGTCACACCTTTGTCATACCTGTACACAGTGGTGCGAGATCACACCCACCAAACGGGCGTATACCCGCACAGCTGTACGCATGCGCCTACGCACAGGTGCCCGGCGCCACACGAAGTGGCACCGGGCACTGTGACGGTTCTTACCGCCGCATCGGGCTCCGGACGGGGCTACCGGGCGGCGGTCAGGCGCGCCCGGCCGTCTTCTGCGTCTTGCGGGTGACCGAGTCGATCACCACGGTGGCGAGGAGGACCGCGCCGGTGATCATGTACTGGATCGGCGTCGCGATGCCCTCCAAGGCCAGACCGTACTGGATGGAGGTGATGACCATGACGCCGAGGAGGGCGTTCCAGGTCCGGCCGCGGCCGCCGAAGAGGCTGGTGCCGCCGATGACGGCCGCCGCGATCACGTTCATCAGCAGGTCGCCGGCGCCGGCGCTCTGGTTCGCCGCCGCGATCTTGGAGGCCCAGAAGAGGCCGCCGATGGCCGCGAAGGTGCCGGCGATCGCGAAGACCGTGATCCGGACCCGGTTGACGTTGATGCCGGCGCGCCGGGAGGCCTCGACGCTGCCGCCGAGGGCGAAGACCTGACGGCCGAAGGTGGTGCGCCGCAGCAGGAAGTCCGTGCCGACCAGGGCCAGCAGGAAGAGCACGATCGCCAGCGGCAGGCCCTTGTACTGGTTGAACACGAAGGCCGGGCCGAAGGTGAACACCGCGAGGAGCCCGGTGCGCAGCAGGATCTCGCCCAGGGGACGGGACGGGACGCCCGCGGCGGCGCGGCGCCGGTTGTCGGAGAAGGTGGCGAGGAAGTAGCCCGCCACGGCGAGGGCGGCGAGCCCGTAGCCGACGGCCACGTCCGAGAAGAAGTACGTGGTCAGCTGCCCGACCACGCCCTCGGAGTCGAGGTTGATCGTGCCGTTGCTGCCGAGGATCTGCAGCATGGCGCCGGACCAGAAGAGCAGGCCCGAAAGGGTGACGGCGAAGGCCGGGGCGCCGATCTTGGCGAAGAAGAAGCCGTGGAGGGAGCCGATCAGGGCGCCTCCGGCGATCGCCGCCAGGATGGCCAGCCATTCGTTGACGCCGTGGGTGACCGACAGGACGGCCACGATCGCGCCCGAGACGCCGCTGACCGAGCCGACCGAGAGGTCGATCTCGCCGAGCAGCAGCACGAAGATGATGCCGACCGCCATCATGCCGGTGGCCGTCATCGTGATCGCGATGTTGGTGAGGTTCTCGGCGCCGAGGAAGTTCGAGTTCAGGCCCTGGAAGATGCTCCAGATGATGATCAGGCCGAGGACGACGGGCACGGAGCCCAGGTCGCCGGCCTTGAGCTTGCGGCCGAACTCGTTCATGTACCCGCTGAAGCCCTGCTCGCGCACGAGCAGGCGGGGGTCCACGGCCGGGATCGCGTCGTGGGCGGCGGCCGGGTTGACGGGGTCTATGTGCTGGGTACTCACTTGCGGGCCTCCCCGGTGCGGGCCGCCCGGCGGGTCACGGCGTTGTCCGTGGCCCCGGTGATGGCGGAGATGATCTCTTCCTGCGAGGTGTCCTTCACGGAGAAGACTCCGTTGTTGCGTCCCAGCCGCAGGACGGCCACCTTGTCGGCCACGGCCTTCACGTCGGCCATGTTGTGGCTGATGAGGATGACCGCGTGACCGCGCTCGCGCAGCCGCTCGACAAGGTCGAGCACCTGTGCGGTCTGCTCGACGCCGAGGGCGGCGGTGGGCTCGTCGAGGATCACGAGCTTGGGCTCGCCCAGCATGGAGCGGGCGATCGCCACGGTCTGGCGCTGACCGCCGGAGAGCGAGGCGATGGGGATGCGGACGCTGGGTATCCGGATGGACAGGGTGGTCAGGAGCTCGCGTGCGCGGCGCTCCATCTCCACCTCGTCGAGGATGCCGCGGCGCTTGAGCTCGCGTCCCAGGAAGAGGTTGCCGACGACGTCGATGTTGTCGCACAGCGCGAGGTCCTGGTAGACCGTCGCGATTCCCAGGTTCTGGGCGTCGTGGGGCTTGCCGATGGAGACCGGGCGGCCCTCCCACTCGATGACTCCGTCATCGATGGGGTGCACGCCGGCGATCGTCTTGACCAGCGTGGACTTACCGGCGCCGTTGTCGCCGACGAGGGCGACCACCTCGCCGGAGTGGATCTCGAGTTCTACGTCGGTGAGGGCCTGAACGGCACCGAACCGCTTCGAGACCCCTCGCAACGCCAGTACGGGCGCAGCGGACACATGAACCATCTCCTTGCCGCCTGACCGGCGGGGATGTCGTACAAAAGAGCAGGACCACGGGGTACGTGAGAGAAACGTTTCTGTCCGGCGCCCCGCCAGTGGCGGGATGGAGGCGGGAGCGCCGGACAGGCAAGGGGGGCCGGCTCGGTGGGACCGAGCGGCGGGGGCCCTACTTCAGGCCGGCGGTGGCGCAGGCGGCCGCGTACTTGTCGGTGCAGATCTCGTCGAGCGTGTAGACGTTGTCGCGGATGACGGTGTCCTTCACGTTCGCCTTGGTCAGCGAGACGACCGGGATCAGCAGGGACGGGACGCCCTTGGTGGTGGGGCTGTCGACCTTGGCGGTGGCCGTGGTCGCGATCGACTCGCCCTTGGCGAGGGCGACGGCCATCTTCGCGGCGGCCTCGGCCTCGGGGGCGTACGGCTTGTAGACGCTCATGAACTGCTCACCGGCGACGATCCGCTGCACACCGGCGAGTTCGGCGTCCTGGCCCGTGACGGGGGGCAGGGGGTTCACGCCGGCCGCCTTGAGGGCGGTGATGATGCCGCCGGCCATGCCGTCGTTGGCGGAGTAGACACCGATGACCTTGTCCTTGCCGAGCGCCGAGAGCGCGGCCGCCATGTTGGTGTTGGCGTTCTCCGGCTTCCACTCGACGGTGTCGTACTCCTTGCCGACGTTCACGTTGCCGTCGAGGACGGAGTGCGCGCCCTTCTTGAACAGCGCGGCGTTCGGGTCGGTGACCGAGCCGTTCATCATGACGATCTGGCCGTCCTTGGCCTTGGCGCCCAGGGCCTCCAGGAGCGCCTTGCCCTGGACCTTGCCGACCTCTTCGTTGTCGAAGGAGGTGTAGGCGTCGATCGGGCCCTCGGCGAGGCGGTCGTAGGCCACGACCGGGATGCCGGCCTCCTTGGCCTTCTTGACCGAGCCGGCGATGGCCTTGGAGTCCACCGCGTCGATGATCAGGACGTTCACCTTGTTGGTGATCATCGTGTCGACCTGGGAGTTCTGCGTGGTCGCGTCCTGCTTGGCGTTGGCGTAGACGACCTCGCCCTTGCCCGCGGTGAGGTCCTTGACGGCCTTCTCGATGAGCGGCTTGTCGAACTTCTCGTACCGCGCGGTCTGGTTCTCCGGCAGGAGAAGACCGACCTTGATCGCGCCGCCCTTGACCGCACCCGAGGCGTCGTCCTTCTTGTCGCCGGACTCCTTCGCACTGCCGCAAGCGGCGAGCGAGACGGCCATGGTTCCGGCGGCAACGGCGACGGCAACTCTGCGCATACGCGTGTTCATTACTTGAACCTCCCTGACGAGGCCGCAACACTGCGGCCGAGGTGAGTGTGAGTCAACCCCGGCCGCAAGTTTGCCGTCAAGGAGTGAATCCTTAACGAGATGACAACGGTGCCATCCGTTATCTAACTGAAGACAAGAGAGCGGGAGCTCGCACTCCACTCCCATTTTCCGCCAAAAGCGTCGAATCGCCCATCTCACTCAGTACGAGGGCCAGCGCGCCCAGTACCTCGGCCCGCCCGCCCAGCGACCCGGTGAGCACGGACAACTGCCGGGCGGCACTGGGAATCGCGTACCTCCCCACGGATTCACGGATGGGGGCCAGCACCAGTTCACCCGCGTCCGCGAGCGACCCGCCCAGGACCACCCGGCTCGGGTTCAGGAGGTTGCACAGGCTGGCCACGCCGCTGCCGATGTGGCGGCCCACGTCCGTGATGACCCGGCGGCAGCCGGGGTCCCCGCCGCGGGCCAGTTCCACCACCCGCTCCATCGTCAGTTCCGGGCCGTGGCTGCTCTGCAGCAGTGGCAGCACGTACCGGGCGGCGGCGAAGGTCTCCAGGCAGCCGCGGTTGCCGCAGCGGCAGACCGGACCCGATTCGTCCAGGGTGATGTGCCCGATCTCGCCGGCGGTGCCCCCCGGCCCCCGGTAGATCTGCCCGTTGATCACGAGTCCGGCGCCGACACCGCTCGCGACCTTGATGTACGCGAGGTCCTTGACCCCGCGCCCGCTCCCCCAGACCAGCTCCCCCAGCGCCCCGAGGTTCGCGTCGTTGTCCACGTAGACGGGCACGCCCAGGCGCTGCGAGAGCTCGCGCCGGGGGTTGATCCCGGCCCAGCCCGGCAGGATCGCGGTGGACCCCAGGGTGCCGGACTCCACGTCGATGGGACCCGGTACCCCCAGCCCGACGCCGATGACCTTGTCCCGGCCGATCCCGATGCCCTGGACGAGCCGTCCCACCAGGGCTTCCGCCCGGTCGAAGCCGTCCACCCAGGAGGCGTCCACGTCCAGCGGCTCGGACTCCTCGGCCAGCACCTGGTGGGCCAGGTTGCCCACGGCCACCCGCAGGTGGGTGTGGCCGAAGTCGACGCCGATCACGATGCCGGCGTCACCGCTGAGCGAGACGCTGCGCGCCCGCCTGCCCCCGGCGGAGGTGTCCGTGACCTCGACGGTCCCGGCCTCCTTCAGTTCCCGGACGATGTTGGAGACCGTGGCCGCCGACAGTCCGGTGCTCCGGGCGATCTCCGCCTGGGTCAGCGAACCGGCGAGCCGTACCGCCCGTACGACGCGCTCCAGATTGGCGCGATGCAGTGAGGACTGCGATCCGGGAGTCTGCACGACTCATTCACTCCTGCCCATAAGCAACGGCAAGCCGTCGCCCCCCGGCCGGGGGGCGTCAGCGGCTGCATGCTCCGGCTGACACGAGACCCCGGCGTCTCTCCAACTTGTGAACCTTAAGTCGAGCCTTTGCGCCTCGCGACGTCAAGAGGCAGCCACAGTACGAAACGGCCACTACCGGCCATAAGTATGAGAGAAACCTCCATCCTGATCGTGTTACGGTCACCGTGGCGCTTGTCTTCCACGGCCTTCACGGCCGGACAGGTCGTCCCCTGCAATGACAGTGCTACGCAAGGAGGTGTTCGGGATGAGTCCCGATCGAAGTCCTTGCAGCACTCTCCTCGGCTGAGCTCCCTGAGCGGCCGGTCTCTCTTCGAGTGTGCACGCCCGCGGCCCCGCGCCGCCGCCGTGCGTTTCTGCATTCACCTTCGTAACCCCTTCCGCACGTCCTGACGCTTCCGTCGGGCGCGCGTCATCCATGCCCATCGGCGTGCCTCGTGGCCGTACGTGCCACCGTGCGCCGACCCATGATCACTCCACGTGACCGTGCGGCTCCGTGCTGCCCGGACGCCGTGGAGGGAGGTATTCGTCATGACCATACTCACCCCCCGTACCCCCACGAAGCTCGCACCCCCGGGCCGGGCCCGCCGCGAGCGCAAGGCGGCCGAGCTGGAGGCCCGCACCCGGGCCGTCGGCGAGCGGCTCGCCGCGATCAGCGCCCGCCCGGGCGTCCAGGTCCTGCAGGACATGGACGCCTCCCGCAACGGCCTCACCCACACCGAGGCCGCGCTGCGCCTGGAGCGCCACGGCTCCAACGTCATCGCCCAGGAGCGCGCCCCGCGCTGGTACGTCCAGCTGGCGAAGGCGTACGCGAACCCCTTCATCGCCGTCCTGGTCCTCCTCGCCTGCCTCATCTCCTGGCAGGACCCCGAGTCGCCGAGCGTCGTCATCCTCTCGGTGATGATCACGATCAGCGGACTGCTGCGCTTCTGGCAGGAGTTCCGCTCGGGCCGCGCCGCCGACGCCCTGAAGCAGCTCGTCACCACCACCTGCGCGGTGCAGCGCCGGGCCGGCAGCGGCTCGGGTCCCACCACCTTCGAGATCCCGATGGACCGGGTCGTCCCCGGCGACGTGGTCAAGCTCGCCGCCGGCGACCTGATCCCCGCCGATCTGCGCCTGATCACCTCCAAGGACCTGATGGTCGGCCAGGCCGCCCTGTCGGGCGAGTCCCTGCCGGTCGCCAAGGCCGACACCCGGACGGACGACCCGGGCCAGTTCGAGACCTCCGACCCCGTCGAGGCCGACAACATCTGCCTGATGGGCACCTCGGTGACCTCCGGGACCGCGACCGGAGTCGTCGTCGCCACCGGCGCCGGCACCTACTTCGGCTCGATGGCCGGTTCCCTGGTCGGCGAGCGCCCGGAGACGAACTTCGACACCGGCGTGCGCAAGGTCAGCTTCCTGCTGATCCGCTTCATGCTCGTCATGGTCCCCGTCGTCTTCGTCATCAACGGCGTCACCAAGGGCGACTGGAACGAGGCCCTGCTCTTCGGCATCGCCGTGGCGGTCGGCCTGACCCCCGAGATGCTTCCGATGGTGGTCTCGGCCAACCTGGCGCGCGGCGCCGTCGCGATGTCCAAGCGCAAGGTGGTCGTCAAGCGGCTCAACGCGATCCAGAACCTGGGCGCGATGGACGTGCTCTGCACGGACAAGACCGGCACCCTCACCGAGGACCGCATCGTCCTGGACCGCTACCTCGACGTGCACGGGGACGAGGACAACGAGGTCCTGGAGTACGGGTACCTCAACTCGCACTTCCAGACGGGCCTGAAGAACCTGATGGACCAGGCGGTCATCGACCGCGTGGGCGAGGCCGAGGAGGTTGTCGTCGACGCACGTTTCTCGATGGTCGACGAGATCCCCTTCGACTTCGCCCGGCGCCGGATGTCCGTGGTCCTGAACCGCAACAGCATCGTGGGCGGCTCCGGCCGGCCCGAGCACGTCATGATCACCAAGGGTGCGGTCGAGGAAGTCCTCGCCCTGTGCACCCACATGACGGACCGCGGGCAGAAGGTCGAGCTGACCGAACAGCTGCGGTGGCACGTCACCCGCATCGCCGAGGACAACAACCGCCAGGGCCTGCGCGTCCTCGCCGTCGCCACGCGCACGATGGAAAGCCCGTGCGACACCTACACCGTCGCCGACGAGGACCGGCTGACCCTGGTCGGCTTCCTCGCCTTCCTCGACCCGCCGAAGGCGGACGCGGCCCGGGCCCTCCAGGGCCTCGCCGACAAGGGCATCGCGGTCAAGGTGGTCACCGGCGACAACGAGCTCGTCGCCGCCCGGGTGTGCGCCGACGTCGGCCTCACCGTCGGCCACGTGGTCAGCGGCACCGAGATCGACCCCCTCGACGACGCGGACCTGCGCGCGCTGGCCGCCCGTACGACGGTCTTCGCCAAGGTGAACCCGGTCCAGAAGGCCCGGATCGTCCGGGCCCTGCAGGCCGACGGCCACACGGTCGGCTTCCTCGGGGACGGCATCAACGACGCGGCGGCGCTGCGCGACGCGGACGTCGGCATCTCGGTGGACACCGCCGTGGACATCGCCAAGGAGTCCGCGGACATCATCCTGCTGGAGAAGGACCTGACCGTCCTGGAGCAGGGCGTGGTCCAGGGCCGGACCACCTTCGGCAACACGATCAAGTACATCAAGATGACGGCCAGTTCCAACTTCGGCAACGTCTTCTCGGTGCTGGTGGCGAGCGCCTTCATCCCCTTCCAGCCGATGCTCGCGATCATGCTGCTGGTGCAGAACCTGGTCTACGACATCTCCCAGCTGGCCACGCCCTGGGACCGGATGGACGAGGAGTACCTGCGCAAGCCCCGCAACTGGGACGCCAGGGGCATCGGCCGCTTCATGGTCTGCATCGGCCCGATCAGCTCCGTCTTCGACATCACGATGTTCGTGGTCATGTGGCACGTGTTCGGCGCCGACAGCACGGCGCACGAGGCGCTCTTCCAGTCGGGCTGGTTCGTCGAGGGCCTGCTCTCGCAGACCCTGGTCGTCCACATGATCCGCACCCGCAAGATCCCCTTCATCCAGTCCCGCGCCTCCTGGCCGGTGATGGTGATGACCGTCCTCGCGGTGCTGACCGGGCTCTTCCTGCCCTTCTCGCCGCTGGCCGCCTCGCTGGGCTTCGTGCCCCTGCCGGCGGGCTACTTCCCGTGGCTGATCGGGGTCCTGCTGGCGTACTGCACGCTCACGCAGCTGCTGAAGACCGTGTACATCCGCACGTTCGGCACCTGGCTCTAAGGGCCGGCGAAGGAGAAGGAAGGGAGAAGGCCGATGATGCTCACCGAATGGGAGATGGCCGGGCACCTGGTCGCGGCGCTCGGATTCGGGGCGGCCATCGGCCTGGAACGGCAGTGGCGGGCCCGGATGGCGGGCCTGCGGACCAACGCCCTGGTGGCGGGCGGAGCCGCGCTGTTCGTGCTGCTCTCGCAGTACGGGTTCATGAGCGAGGTCTCGCAGGTCCAGTACGACGGCTCGCGGGTCGCCGCCCAGATCGTCTCGGGGATCGGCTTCCTGGGTGCCGGCGTGATCATGCGCGACGGGCTGAGCGTCCGGGGCCTGAACACGGCCGCCACCCTGTGGTGTTCGGCAGCCGTGGGCTGCCTCGCGGGCACCGGGATGTTCGTCCTGGCGGCCTGCGGCACGGTGGGCGTGGTGGGGGCGAACCTGCTGCTGCGCCCGCTGGGCCGGCGGATGGACCGCGAGCCGGGGGGCGGGGCCGAGGTGGCCACCGACTTCCACTTCGAGGCCGTGTGCCTGGAGACGGAGGAGGCCCACATCCGCCACCGGCTGGTCGACGCACTGGGCCGGCCGGGCTACCAGCTGCGCTCGATCCGCAGCCAGGACGGCCCGGAGGCCGGCCTGGTCACGGTGTCCGCACTGCTGACCGCCGAGGGCGAGGGGGGCCGGATGCTCGAGGAAGCCGTCAGCAACCTCTCTCTCGACCCCTCCGTCTCGGCGGTCAGCTGGTCGGTCGTGCCCGACCCGTCCGCTGCGTGAGCGGCCGTTCTACTTGAGCGTGGCGGAGGTCAGGCCCGCCTGGATCTGCCGCTGGAAGGACAGGTAGACCACCAGCATCGGGATCATCGCGATGGTCACACCGGCGAACAGCACCGGCAGGTCCGTCTCGTAGCCCATCTGGTACTGCAGCTGGATCAGGCCCTGGGTGAGCATGTAGCGCTCGGGGTCCGATCCGGTCTGCGGCTGCATCAGCACGGAGGGCAGGATGTACTGGTTCCACTGGCCCAGGACATTGAATATCCCGACGCTGATCAGGCCGGGCTTGGCCATCGGCAGCATCACCTGGAAGAAGATCCGGGTGTGCGAGGCACCGTCGATCACCGCCGCCTCGTGCACGGCCGTCGGCAGCGTCCGGAAGAACGAGTGCATGAAGAAGACGGTGAACGGCATCGAGTACGCCACGTACACCAGGATCAGGCCCTGGAAGGTGTTGAGCATGTCCAGCCGCTTCACCATGAAGAACAGCGGGACGAGCGCCAGGAAGACCGGGAACATGGCCCCGCTGACGAAGAAGTAGTAGATCGGCCGGTTACCCCAGAAGGGGTAGCGGGCCAGGACGTACGCGGCCATCGAGCCGAGCAGCATCGTCAGCGGGACCGAGAACACCATCACGATCAGCGTGTTGGCGAAGTAGTCCCCGATGCCCTTGTTCCAGGCGCGGGGGAAGGCGTCGAAGTGCCAGTTGGCCGGCCAGCTCAGGGCCGACTCGCCGATCTGCACGTCGGTCTTGAACGAACCGAGCACCAGCCAGATGAGGGGCAGGATGATCAATATCGCCCACACGGCGAGGAAGCCGTGCGAGAAGACGTTGAGGACCATGCCCTCGGAACCGCTGTTGCTCTTCTTCCCGCGGGGGTGCCCGGTGGCGGCGGAGCGCTTCTTCTCGGCTGCCGCCTCGCCCGGTGCTTTGACAACTGTGGTCATCGTGGTCTCCCGCTAGAACTCGACGTGCTCGCGGCGAGTGGCCCGCAGCGTGATGGCGGAGAGGATCAGGGTGAGGATGAGCATCACGACCCCCATGGCGCAGGCGTATCCGGCCTTGCCGAAGTAGAGGAAGTTACGCATCAGCACCGTCGCCATGACCTCGCTGTGGTGGTCCGGTCCGCCGCCGAACTGGCCCGAGGTCATGGTCGACACGAGGACGAACATGTCCATCGCGGCGATGCCCAGATAGACCGCGGAAGTCTGTACAGAATCCCACAGCAGGGGCAGCGTGACCTTGAAGAAGGTCTGGGCGCGCTTCGCGCCGTCGAGCAGCGCGGCTTCGTAGATGTCCTTGGGGACCGACTGCATCGCGGCCGAGAAGAGGACGAGGTAGAAACCGACCCCGTGCCAGACCACGACGAGCAGCATGCACCAGAGGACGAAGTTCGGCTCGTTGAGCCATTCGATGGGGTGGGCCGGGTCGACCAGGCCCAGTTTGGTGAGGAATCCATTCAGCAGCCCTCCCTCGTCACTGCGGTACACGGCTCCGAAGAGCACCGCGAGGATCGCGAGGGAGAGGACCTGCGGGAAGAAGTAGATCACCTTGTAGAGCGCCGAGCCCGCCACTCCCTGGACTCCGCCAGCCCCGCTGCGCCCACCGGCGTTCAGCATGAAGGCGAAGAACAGGGAGATCAGGATGGTGATCGTCGGGACGAACACCAGGAGCAGCAGGTTGTGCAGCAGCGCGCCGCGGAAGACCTCGTCCTTCATCAGGGCCGAGTAGTTGTCCAGCCCGACGAAGTCGAAAGTCGGAGACTGACCCGTCCAGTTGGTGAAGGAATAGCCGAACGTCTGAATGTACGGCCAGATGACAAAGGTCAGGTACAACGCGAGGGGCAGGATGAGGAAGCCGGCGATGAAGCCGCCCCGCCCCTTGCTGTTTGCTACGTGGCTCATGGTGTCCGTCCCTGGTGTTTCCGGGTGACCGGTGGACGCGGGTGTCAGCTGCGCTTGTTGTTCTTGGCGTTCGGGTCCTTCGTGGCCTTGTCTACCGCAGCCTGGGCCCGCTTGATCCATTCCTTGGGCTGGATGCGCTTGGCCATCAGCTCATTGGACGCGTTTTCGATCTCCGTGCCCATCTCGCTGTACCAGTCCGCGTAGCGGTAGTTGAAGGTGTTGTCCCCGGCCGCCTTGAGGGCGCCGACGGCCGACTGGGTACCCGGACGGAGCTTGACCGTCGGGTCCACGCCGTCCTTGAGGACGGTGAGGGAGTTGGCCTGCTGGGCGAAGAGGGTCGACCACTCGCGGGACAGCATCGAGCGGAGGAACTCCAGGCCACCGGCCTTGTTGGCGGCCTTCTCCGGGACGATGAAGGGCTCGCCGGCGCCGGCGCGGATGGCCTCGAACGGCAGCTTGGAGTCCGGCAGCACCGGCATCGGCAGGAACTGCATGTCGAAGTCTTCCGGGGTCTGCTTGAGCTGCTCGTTCTCCAGCCAGGACCCGGAGGTGATGAAGGCGGCCTTGCCCTGGTTCCACTGGGTCTGGGACTCGGTGTGCGTCAGGCCGTTGGTGCCCGGCATCAGCAGGTCCTTCTCGACGATCTCGTAGATCGCCTCGACCGCTTCGAGCGCCACCGGGTTGTCCGCGAAGGCGTTCGGCTCCAGGTTGTCGATCGCCTTCATGGCATCCAGGCCGCCCTTCTTGGCGATCAGGTCCATGATGGCGACGTTGATGTAGTAGGGGTACTTGCCCTGGTGGGCCAGACCACCGATACCGGCCGCCTTGGCCTTCTGACAGATGTCCATGAACTCGGCCCAGGTCTTCGGCGGGGCCCAGCCCTTCTCCTTGAAGAGCTTGCCCGAGTACCACAGACCCCACACCGTGTAGACGTACTGCAGTGCGACGAACTTGCCGCCGATCATGCCGCCTTCGATGGTGCCGGGCATCAGCGTGTCCCGGACCTTCTTGGACGGGTCGTCGAGCGACGGGGCGTCGAGCACCACGGTCAGGTCGGCGAGCTGGTTGCCCTTGGCGAGCACGTCCAGCTTGATCTGCTGGGCGCCCGAGTCGTCGACGACGTCCGGCGGGTTGCCGCCGTTGAAGCGCGGCTGCAGCTTGGAGGTGATCTCCTGGGTGGAGAGGTGCGAGGAAGTGGTGCCCCACTTCTTGTCGAACGCCGCCTCCCAGGCCTTGGCGTAGTCGTCGCCGTAACCACCCTTGAAGACCACGACGTCGAGCTTGCCGCCCTTGGCGACGCCGAACGGGTTCTCCTTGGTGACGGCCACCTTGGACTCGTTGCCCTTGGTCGTCTCGTCGGAGCCGGAGGCGCACGCGGACAGGAAGCTCATCGTCGGTACGGCGATCAGGCCGAGTGCCGCGGAGCGCTTGATCAGGTCCCGGCGGCCGAAGCCCTCACCGTTGCTGTGCTCGCCGTGGGCGGAGGTGGATCCCATGCTCAAGTCCTCGCCTTCGTCAGGAGTGTGAAGGAGGAAGGAAAGTGCGACTGCTGCCGCCCAGCGGACATCACCGCAGGTCCCCGCCGTCCCCCCGTCCGGGGCCGCTCGTTTCGCGGTGACCCGGACGGGCACAGGTATAGTCCACTTCCGCTCCTGTGAGCAAGATCATGTACCGGTATGGGCCCCGGCTTTTCCGAGTTGAGACCTCACCGTCACCTGAGCTGGACCGTAGGAGCCGCCCGCAGAAACGGAAGGGCCGTACCTCCTTAACGGAAGTACGGCCCTTTGGTGCCGATTTGCGGTCAGCCGCGAATGAGGTTGCGCAGCACGTACTGCATGATTCCGCCGTTGCGGTAGTAGTCCGCCTCACCCGGCGTGTCGATGCGGACGACCGCGTCGAACTCCACGCCGGTGTCGGTGGCGACCTTGACCGTGCGGGGGGTGGTGCCGTTGTTCAGCTCCTCCACACCGGTGAAGGAGAAGGTCTCCTCGCCGGTGAGGCCCAGGGAGGCCGCCGTGGCGCCCTCGGGGAACTGCAGGGGCAGGACGCCCATGCCGATCAGGTTGGAGCGGTGGATGCGCTCGTAGGACTCCGCGATGACGGCCTTGACGCCGAGCAGGGCGGTGCCCTTGGCGGCCCAGTCGCGGGACGAGCCCGAGCCGTACTCCTTGCCCGCCAGGATGACCAGCGGGATGCCGGCGGCCTGGTAGTTCTGCGAGGCGTCGTAGATGAAGGCGACCGGAGCGCCCTCGACGGTGAAGTCGCGGGTGAAGCCGCCCTCGGTGCCCTCCGCGATCTGGTTGCGGAGGCGAATGTTGGCGAACGTACCGCGGATCATGACCTCGTGGTTGCCGCGGCGGGAACCGTAGGAGTTGAAGTCGCGGCGCTCGACGCCGTGCTCCGTGAGGTACTTGCCGGCCGGGGTGTCGGCCTTGATCGCACCGGCCGGGGAGATGTGGTCGGTGGTGACCGAGTCGCCCAGCTTCGCCAGCACGCGGGCGCCGGCGATGTCGGAGACCGGGGTGGTCTCCATCGTCATGCCCTCGAAGTAAGGGGGCTTGCGCACGTAGGTGGACTGCGGGTCCCACTCGAAGGTGTTGCCGGTCGGGATCGACAGGGCCTGCCACTGGGCGTCGCCCGCGAAGACGTCCTGGTAGGACTTGTTGAACATGTCCTCGCCGATCGCGTTCGCGACGACGTCGTTGACCTCGGCCTCGGTGGGCCAGATGTCCGCGAGGAAGACCGGCTTGCCCTCGGAGTCGGTGGCGATGGCGTCCCGGGTGATGTCCACCTTCATGGAGCCCGCGATGGCGTACGCGACGACCAGCGGCGGGGAGGCCAGGTAGTTCATCTTGACGTCGGGGTTGATGCGGCCCTCGAAGTTGCGGTTGCCCGAGAGGACCGAGGTGACCGCGAGGTCGGCGTCGTTGATCGCCTTGGAGATCTCCTCCTCCAGCGGACCCGAGTTGCCGATGCAGGTGGTGCAGCCGTACCCGACGAGGTTGAAGCCCATCTTGTCGAGGTACGGGGTCAGGCCGGCCTTGTCGAAGTAGTCGGTGACGACCTTCGAGCCCGGGGCCAGGGTGGTCTTGACCCACGGCTTGCGGGCGAGGCCCCGCTCGACGGCCTTCTTCGCCACGAGCGCCGCGGCGACCATGACGTAGGGGTTCGAGGTGTTGGTGCACGAGGTGATCGCGGCGACGGTGACGGCGCCGTGGTCGAGCTCGAAGGAGGTGCCGTCGGCCAGGGTCACCGGGGTGGGCTTGGTGGGCACACCGTTGGTGGAGGCCGGGGAGTCGGACGCCGGGAAGGACTCCTTGCCGGACTCCTCGTCGTCGTTGACGTAGTTGCGCACGTCCTGCGCGAACTGCTGCGAGGCGTTCGCGAGGACGATGCGGTCCTGCGGGCGCTTGGGGCCGGCGATGGAGGGGACGACCGTGGAGAGGTCGAGCTCCAGCTTCTCGGAGAAGTCGGGCTCGGCGGCCGGGTCCAGCCACAGGCCCTGGGCCTTGGCGTAGGCCTCGACGAGCGCGACCTGCTGGGCGTCGCGGCCGGTCAGGCGCAGGTACTTCAGGGTCTCGCCGTCGATCGGGAAGACGGCGGCGGTGGAGCCGAACTCCGGCGACATGTTGCCGATGGTGGCGCGGTTCGCCAGCGAGGTGGCGGCGACGCCCTCACCGTAGAACTCGACGAACTTGCCGACGACGCCGTGCTTGCGGAGCATCTCGGTGATGGTCAGCACGAGGTCGGTGGCGGTGGTGCCGGCCGGCAGCTCGCCGGTCAGCTTGAAGCCGACGACGCGCGGGATCAGCATGGAGACCGGCTGGCCGAGCATCGCGGCCTCGGCCTCGATGCCGCCGACGCCCCAGCCCAGGACGCCCAGGCCGTTGACCATCGTGGTGTGCGAGTCGGTGCCGACGAGGGTGTCGGGGTACGCCTGGCCGTTTCGGACCATGACCGTGCGGGCCAGGTGCTCGATGTTGACCTGGTGGACGATGCCGGTGCCCGGGGGGACGACCTTGAAGTCGTCGAAGGCGGTCTGGCCCCAGCGCAGGAACTGGTAGCGCTCCTTGTTGCGGCCGTACTCCAGCTCGACGTTCTGGGCGAACGCGTCGGCGGTGCCGAACTTGTCCGCGATGACCGAGTGGTCGATGACCATCTCGGCGGGCGAGAGCGGGTTGATCTTCGCCGGGTCGCCGCCGAGGGCCTTCACGGCCTCGCGCATGGTGGCGAGGTCCACGACGCAGGGGACGCCGGTGAAGTCCTGCATGATCACGCGGGCCGGCGTGAACTGGATCTCCTCGCTGGGCTGGGCCTGCGAGTCCCAGTTTCCGAGCGACCGGATGTGGTCGGCGGTGATGTTCGCGCCGTCCTCGGTACGGAGCAGGTTCTCCAGCAGGACCTTCAGGCTGTAGGGAAGGCGGGCGGAGCCCTCGACCTTGTCCAGCTTGAAGATCTCGTACGACTCGTCGCCCACCTGCAGCGTGCTGCGGGCGTCGAAGCTGTTCGCCGACACGACAGTCTCCTTCATGCATGAATTCGCGCGTATTGCCGCAATCCTGCCGCGAGGCACTCTGGCCTTTCCGCTAAGGTGAGGCTAAGTTAGGTAACCCTTACCAGCGGGGCGGCTGCGGCACGTCCGGGGCAGATATCTCGATGTCGAGATAACTCTAGTACATGCCGGGGGGCCGGGACGAGGCACGCACCCTCAGCGCCGCCGGTACGACTCGTCGCCCAGTGAATTCCGCATGTCCGGATTCGATGAGCTTGACCAGGGACGAAACCGCCGATTCGGCGATCCGCTCCGGGTCGAGGGTGACGGTGGTCACGGAAGGTTCGTTCTCGGCGTACGCCGGGTCCTCGCTGGCACAGACGAGCAGCAGGCCCCCTCCCGCCGGTCCTGTGCCCGCTGCGCCGCCCGGTATGCCGATGCCGTGGCGCGCGGCGGCGGCCAGCACCTGCCGGCCTCCCGGGTCGTACACGCAGTACACGGCGTCGGGCCGGTCCGGTCCGGCGAAGGCGGGGTCGAAGGCGTGCCCGGCCCCGTCGTCCGGGTCGAAGGCGATCACCAGCGGGACCCGGCCCCGCTCGGCGCACCAGTGTTCATAGGCTGAGGTGACGGCCCCGGTGTAGAACTCCCGGCCGTAGCCCGCGTGCAGGGCGATCCGCCGGGCGCCGGAGGCCTCCAGGTGGTCGAGCACCTCGCGGGTGGTGGCGGTGTGGTCGTTGTCCACCCACACGTCGCCCGGCCGCGGATCGGCCGGAGGCCCGTCGAAGACCACCGGCAACCCCCGCGCCCGCAGGGCGCGCAGCACCGGATCGTCGGCCGGGCTGTCGAGCAGCAGCATCCCGTCCACCGCCAGGGTGTGCCACAGCGGCTCGGCACCGCGGTCGGCGGGCAGCGTGGTCAGGGCGTAGCCGTGGGCGTGCGCCGCCGAGGTGGCGGCGATGAGCAACCGGGCGTAGTAGGCGATCCTCGCGAAGTCCCAGGCGAAGCCGGCGTACGTGGTCACGGCGATGCCCAGGCTGCGGTTGTGCGGTCCGCGCCGGCCTCCGTAGCCGAGGGCCCCCGCGACCTCGCGCACCCGGCGGCGGGTGGACTCGCCGAGCCGGCCGGTCCCGTTGAGCGCGTGGGAGACGGTCGCGGTGGAGACCTCGGCGGCGCGGGCTATGTCGGCGAGGGTCGGACCCGGCACCGGCGCGGGCGGGGGCGTCGGGACGTGTCCGACTGCGCGGAAGGGGGCGGGCACGGCGCCATCGTACGGATTCCGTCGCCGGAAGCGGCTTCTGGTTAAGGCCTTAATCAAACAGCGTCCTGGCCACGCCAACGTTTGGGAGTGTGCATGCAGTCTTCCCCTTCCCCCCGGTCCCCGCTGTCCCCTGCGTCCCCGCTGTCCCCGCCGTCCGCCTTCTCCCCCTTGTCGCGCCGCGGGCTCCTCGCCGCCGCCGGAGCCGCCGGCGCGGCCGGTCTGCTGGGGGCCGGGCCCGCCGCGGCCGCCTCCGCCCCGCACGCCGGCGGGCGGAACTCGGCCGCGCTGGTGATCCGCAACGCCTCCGTTTTCACGGGGGTCACCGGGACCGGCCACCGGGGGCCGGTACGGGCCGTCGCGGTCGGCCGGGACGGGAAGATCCTGGCCACCGGCACCGATGCCGCGCTGCGCCGGTACGTGGGCCGCGACACCGAGGTGGTCGACGCCCGCGGGAACACCGTGATGAGCGGGATCCACGACGGCCACGTCCACCCCCTCGGGGCCGGCGAGCGCTCGCTGTCCCCTTCGCTGGAGAGCGCGGAGACCACGCAGGCCGAGCTCCTGGAGATCCTGACCGGCTTCCTCGCCGACACCGGAGGCGCGGGCGCCGAGCCCGACGGCTGGCTGGTGGTGGAGGACTGGAACCCGGTCGGGCTGCTCCCCACGGGCACCGCCCCGCATCACTCGGTGCTGGACCGGCTCCCGACCCGGCGGCCGGTCGTCCTGATCGGCGGCGACGGGCACAACCTGTGGGCCAACCAGCGCGCCCTGGACATCGCCGGGATCACGGCGGCCACCCCCGACCCGGTCGGCGGCAAGGTGGTCAAGGGGGCTGACGGGAAGCCGACGGGCGTCCTCAAGGACGACGCCCAGGGGCTGGTGCGGCACCTGATACCCGAGCACACCCGCGCCGAACTCGTCGCCGCGTGCGCCGAGGTGCTGGGGCTGGCGGCCGCGTCCGGGGTCACCACGATGATGGACGCCCTGGTGGGGCGGCATGAACTGGAGCTGTACCAGGCGCTCTCCGCGGCGGGCCGGCTGCCGCAGCGGATCGTCCCCGCGATCCGGCTGGAAGCGGACCAGGCCAAGGACCCGGCGGCCTCGCTGGCGTACGCGCGGGGCCTGCGGCGGGAGTTCGGGGGCGTGCGGGGGCTCCGGTTCGGGATGATCAAGGTCTTCCTGGACGGGGTCATCGAGTACCCGGCGCAGACCGCCGCCCTGCTGGAGCCGTACCTCGACGGGAACGGCAAGCCGACCGCGAACCGGGGCGAGCTCTACACCTCGGCGGCGGACTACGGCCGGCTCAGCGCCGCCTTCAACGGGGCGGGCTGGCAGATGCACGCCCACGGGCTCGGGGACCGGGCGGTACGCACCGCGCTGGACGGCTACGCGTACGCCCGGCGGGTCACGGGACAGCGGGACGCCCGCAACGCGGTGGCACACCTGCAACTCGTGGACCCCGCCGACCTGCGGCGCTTCGTGCAGCTCGGGGTCGCGGCGTGCATGCAGCTCCAGTGGGCCACCCGGGACACCTGGACGGTGGAGGCACTGCTCCCCTACATCGGGCCCGAGCGGCACCGCCGGCTGTACCCGGCGCGCAGCCTGGAGAAGGCGGGCGCCCGGCTGACGGGCGGTTCGGACTGGCCGGTGGACGCCCTCCAGGTGTGGAACCAGCTCCGGACGGCGATCGACCGGCAGGGCGCGCAAGGCGCCGGCGAGCTGTACCGGGAGCGGGAGGCGCTGAGCCGGGACACCACCCTGCGGATGCACACCGCGGGGACGGCGTGGCAGCTCCGCCAGGAGGAGCTGACCGGCACCGTGGAGGTGGGCAAGGCGGCGGACCTGGTGCTCCTGGACCGGGACGTGACGCGCTGTCCGGTGGCCGACATCAGCGGGACGGGCGTACGGATGACCCTGGTCGGCGGCCGTGTGGTGCACGAGGCGGATTCGGCGTCGGGCCGGGCGGCCTCGGCCCGGCTGGCCCGCGCCGCGGCGGCGGGCGCGCGCCCGGCCTCGTACGCCTCGGTCCACGGGGGCGGCGGCAAGGGGCGGCACCACGCCTGCGGGCACTGAGGCGTGCCGGGGCGGGGTGCCCGTGCGGCCCCCGGCCCCGGGCGTTCGGTCCGCAAGGCCGTTGGGGCCGCATCGCCGGTGGGCCTGCATCGCCGGTCGGCCCGCAAGGCCGGTCGGCCCGCATCGCCGGTCAGCCCGCGAGGCCGTGGCGTGCGGCCCAGGCCGTGACGGCGGCGGCGATCTCCTCGGGCCGGTCCTCCGGGCAGAGGTGGGCGGCGGCGCCGCAGTACTCGGTCTCCAGCGCGGAGATGTTCCGCTCGCTCCAGGCGGCCAGCTCCGGGGTGATCATCAGCGTGGGCGAGCCGTCGAAGGTCAGGAGCAGTTTGGGGACCTCGGGGCTGTCGGCGAGCCAGCCGTCGTAGGCCTCCACCCGGGCGGTGACATCGGCCGGTTCCCCGCCGATCGGCATGGAGCGCCCCCACTGGAGCATGGGCCGCCGGCTGTCGGGGGTGGGGTAGGGGGCGGCGTAGACGGCGTGGTCGGCGGCCGGGAGCGGGGTCAGGACCGTCCTGTGCAGGCTGTCCTCGATGAAGAGGTTCTGGCCGAGGACCAGTTCCTCCCCCACGCCCGGGGTGCGCAGCGCCTCGAATCGCGGGCGGGCGGGTGCCGGGAACTCCGCCCAGCTCACCGGCCGCAGGATCGTCTCCATGAAGGCGAGGCCGCGGACCGTCCCGGGGTGCCGGGCGGCCCGGTCGAAGGCGAGCGCCCCGCCCCAGTCCTGGCCGACGAGGACGGCCTCGCCGATCCCCAGGGCGTCGAACCAGGCGTCGAGGTACCGGGCGTGGTCGGCGAAGCGGTACGCGCCGCCGGGCTTGCCGGAGCGGCCCATCCCGATGAGGTCGGGGGCGAGGACGCGGACCGGGCCCCCGATCCGGGGCAGCACCCGCCGCCACAGGTGGGAGGAGGTCGGGTTGCCGTGCAGGAAGACGAAGGGGACGCCGTCGGGGGCAGCGTCGGGGGCTCGGAGCTCCTCGTAGTACATGGTCGAGTCGAGTACGTCGATGACGGGCATGGCGGAACCATCCGTTCGCTCAATTTCGTTGGCGCCACTAACGTTCGTGACACCAACGAACTTAAATCGTTAGTGCCCCGAACGCAAGGGGTACGATCCCGGCATGACCACGGAAGAAGCAGGCAGGGATGCCTCCGCCCTCCCGGCGCGACTGCGCGAACTGCCCAGCCGACTGCTCTCGCAGGCCTCGGCGCACGCCGCACGCCTCGTCACCGAGGAACTGAGCGGGGCAGATGCGCACAAATGGCACTACGCGGCCCTGGTCGCCCTGGACGAGTTCGGCCCCGCGAGCCAGGCGGCCCTGAGCGGCCGCACCGGCATCCACCGCAGCGACCTGGTCGCCGTCATCAACGAACTCGCCGAAGGCGAGCTGGTGGAACGCACCCCCGACCCCGCCGACCGGCGCCGCAACGTCATCACCCTCACGGCCGCGGGCCAGCGCCGGCTGCGCAGGCTGGAGCAACTGCTCACCGCGGCCCAGGAGGAGCTTCTGTCCCCTTTGTCCGCACCGGAGCGCGAGCAGCTCGTCAGCCTGCTGGGCCGGCTCGTCGCGCACCACGCACGGAGCGGCCCCACCATGGGAGCTGACGACCGGTAAGGCCCGCCGGCGCCCCGCCGCCACCCGTCTGCCACACCCGACTCGATCGACATCTCATATCTGAGATACGGTGCACCCATGGCAGACGACTACCTCGTACGCATCGGCAAGCTCATCCGTGACGCCCGGCAGCACCGGGGCTGGACGCAGAGTCAGCTCGCGGACGCCCTCGGCACCAGCCAGAGTGCCGTGAACCGGATCGAGCGCGGCAACCAGAACATCAGCCTTGAGATGATCGCGCGCATCGGGGAAGCCCTCGACAGCGAAATCGTCTCCCTGGGCTACGCCGGCCCGATGCACCTGCGCGTGGTCGGCGGCCGCCGCCTGTCCGGCGCGATCGACGTCAAGACGAGCAAGAACGCGTGCGTGGCCCTGCTGTGCGCCTCGCTGCTCAACAAGGGCCGTACGGTCCTGCGCCGGGTCGCCCGCATCGAGGAGGTCTACCGCCTCCTGGAGGTCCTGAACTCCATCGGCGTCCGCACCCGCTGGATCAACGACGGCGTCGACCTGGAACTCGTACCGCCGGCCCGCCTCGACATGGACGCCATGGACGCGGACGCGGCCCGCCGCACCCGCAGCATCATCATGTTCCTCGGTCCCCTCCTCCACCGGATGGACCACTTCAAGCTGCCCTACGCGGGCGGCTGCGACCTCGGCACCCGCACCATCGAGCCGCACATGATCGCCCTGCGCCGCTTCGGCCTGGACATCACCGCGACCGAGGGCATCTACCACGCCCAGGTCGAGGCCGGCATCTCCCCGGACCGCCCGATCGTGCTGACCGAGCGCGGGGACACCGTCACCGAGAACGCGCTGCTGGCCGCCGCCCGGCACGACGGCACCACCGTCATCCGCAACGCCTCCTCCAACTACATGGTCCAGGACCTGTGCTTCTTCCTGGAGGCCCTCGGCGTCCGGGTCGACGGCGTCGGCACCACGACCCTGACGGTCCACGGCGTCCCGAACATCGACGTGGACGTCGACTACTCCCCCTCCGAGGACCCGGTCGAGGCCATGAGCCTGCTGGCCGCGGCGGTCGTCACGGAATCCGAACTCACCATCCGCCGGGTCCCGATCGAGTTCATGGAGATCGAGCTCGCGGTCCTGGAGGAGATGGGCCTCGACCACGACCGCTCCCCCGAGTACACCGCGGACAACGGCCGCACCCGCCTGGTGGACCTCACCGTCCGCCCGTCGAAGCTCGAAGCCCCGATCGACAAGATCCACCCGATGCCCTTCCCCGGGCTGAACATCGACAACGTCCCCTTCTTCGCCGCCATCGCGGCCGTGGCCCAGGGCCAGACCCTGATCCACGACTGGGTGTACGACAACCGCGCCATCTACCTCACGGACCTCAACCGCCTCGGCGGCCGCCTCCAGCTCCTGGACCCCCACCGCGTCCTGGTCGAGGGCCCCACCCGCTGGCGCGCCGCGGAAATGATGTGCCCCCCGGCCCTGCGCCCCGCCGTCGTGGTCCTCCTGGCGATGATGGCAGCCGAGGGCACCTCGGTCCTGCGCAACGTCTACGTCATCAACCGCGGCTACGAGGAACTGGCGGAACGCCTCAACTCGGTGGGCGCCCAGATCGAGATCTTCCGCGACATCTAGTGCTGTGGCCGGAAAGGTTTGCCGGGTCGCGTCGTCCGGTGCGGTGCATCGCAAGGCGGAGGACCACGCCTCGTACTGGACGTACTAGCGTGGTCCGACAACGCGGCGAGGTGCCGTGCCGGGCGGCGTGACCCGGTGAACCTTTCCGGTCACAGCACTAGGACCGGCACCACACCGGCTGGCCTGAGGCCCCGCCCCTCTGACGGAGGATGACGGGGCCTCAGTCATTTCAGGCTCACGCACGCCAGACCCGCCGGCGCCTTGAAGCCCGTGCCGCTCGGCCTCTTGAATGTCCGGATGACATCGACACCGCAGCAGCTGAGGACGATCGCCGGCATACCGCTCGGCGAGGTGATGGACGCACTGCGCCGGACCCGACCGGTATTCCACTCGGAGGCCGATCTCCAGCACGCTTTCGCCCGCGCCCTGTGGGAGGTGGCACCCGACGTGCGCTGCCGGCTGGAGGTACCGCAGCGGAGCCCTGGCCGGCGCGAGCACCTCGACCTCCTCTGCCTCGGGCCGGAAGGCCAGACCCTGATCGAGTTCAAGTACTTCACCCGTAGCTGGGCCGGGACCGTGCCCGGCCTCCCGGACGAGGAGTACCAGCTCCGGAACCAGGCCGCGGACGATGTCGCCCGCCACAAGTTCGTCGAGGACATCGTGAGGCTGGAGAAGTTCTGCAACCAGCCCCACCAGGACGGGCTCGCGCTTCTCGTCACCAACTTCCCGGGACTCTGGACCGCCCCGAAATCCGGCTCCCGGCCGACGCGCGACCGGCAGTTCCGCATCCACGAAGGCCGCACCCTCACCGGCACGCTCCTGTGGGCCGAGGGCATCTACGCCGACAACACCCGGCACCTCCGCGGCCGCTACGACCTCACCTGGCGGCCGTACTCCGAGCTGCCGGACCCCGGGGGAACCTTCCGCTTCCTCGCCGTCCCGGTGACAACGACCGGGAGCAGGCCCGTTACCGCAGAGGCGGGGTCCGGTCAGGCCGGGATGTGATGTCCGGCGGCGTCGCATGCGACAACGCTCACGCGGTAGACCAGGTGCGGAGGGGGAACCGAGTACGGGACCGGCCCGGACGGCCTCCGTGGCCCGGCGCTACACTCCCCGCAATGCGACGCAATGCCGGAGGATCCCCGTGCCCGATCTGCCCTCCCCCGGCCGGTACCCGCTGAACCAGCCCCCGCCGCCCGGGCGGTTCGGGTCGCCGCAGAGGACCCTGCTGGGGTGCGGGGGCATGGCGACCGGCTTCCTCGTACTGCTCCTGATCGTCGCGGCGTGCTCCGAGTCGGGGTCGAAGCAGCCCGTACCGGGGCCCACCGTCACCGTCACGGTCACCGCCACCACCACCGCGCAGGCGGCGCCCGTGGCACGCCCCATGCCCCAGATCGTGGGGGTCACGTACGCGGCCGCGGCGCAGCAGATCGAGATCCTCGGCGGAGGGGCCCTCCAGCGCAGGAGCGTCTTCACGGACGTCACCCTCCCCGCCGATGCCGGCGCCTGGCTGGTGTGCCTCCAGGGACCGGCCCCGGGCGAGGGCATCACGAACGGCGGACAGCGGGTGGCCCTGACCGCCCCCGATGCGCCCTGCCCACAGAGCGAGGGAACCCGCCTCCACCCGGAGCCCCCGCCAAGCCCTACTCCGCCCCCGGCCGCCGATCCCCCGAAGGACGACGACAAGGGGACGTCCTCGGGAGGCAGCAGCTCCGGCGGAGGCGGCAGTTCGAACGGGGGCGGCAGCTCCAACGGGGGCAGCGGCACCAGCGGTGGCAGCAGTACGAGCGGCGGTGGAGGGACCCCGGGCCTCCAGTTCGGCCAGTCCTGCTCCCCGGTCGGCGCCAGCGCGACGACCAAGGACGGCCGCCCGGCGAAGTGCTTCATGGGCAAGGACGGCCACGCACGCTGGGGATACCGCAGCTAGTTCCGTAGCGAGCTGCGCGGGGACGGTCTGCGGAGCACCTCCGCCGCAGTACCCCACCACCACCAGAACGGCGAGTCGTCGGAGGCCAGTTCCTCCCGCCATCCCGTCTGGACTCCGGCGGGCTGCCCCGGCCGAAGAGGGCGGCGCTGCCAGGCAGCGGACGAGCTCGGCGGGGCGGCGAGGTTCGGCCTGATGGGTCGGAATTCCGGCCCGCGCCGATGTGATCGTGGTGCCCTGGGTGACGCACCGCCATCCCGGCCACTGGCCGGACCCGGAGCGGTTCGATCCAGACCGGTTCACCCCGGAGGTGGAGGCGGCCCGGCCGCGTTGCGCCTGGCTGCCCTTCGGCGGCGGACCGCGCGCCTGCATCGGCCGGCACTTCTTCTCGATGCTGGAGTCGGCTGCCCGGAGGCCTGAGCCTCAGGCCGTCTGCGAGTCGGCCGTGTGGTGGCCCTGGAGGCGGGCGAGGTCCGAGGGGCGTACCTGGATGACGAAGAGTGCGATCAGCGCGGTGACCAGGGTGAACGCGGCTGCCGCCACGAAGGCGGCGCTGACGCCCGAGGTGAGGACCTGGTCGCTCCACGGCTTCGGGTACTGCTTGGTCTTGGCGAAGAAGAGCTTCTGTTCGGGTGTGGCGGTGCGCAGGAAGGAGCCCGCCTGGTCCTTGGCCTCGTTGCGGCTGGCCGTGCCGAAGACCGTGACGAGGATGGACAGGCCCAGCGAACCACCGACCTGCTGCATCGCGTTGAGGAGCCCGGAGGCGGCGCCCGATTCGCGGTCGGGGACGTTCGAGAGGGCCATCAGGGTCAGGGACACGAACTGCATGCCCATGCCCGCGGCGAACAGCAGCATCGGGCCGAGGATGCTGCCCAGGTACGTCGAGTGGATGTCGGTCTGCGTGAGCCAGGCCAGGCCGGCGGCCGCGAACAGGGAGCCGGCCACCATGAACGGTTTGGGCCCGAATTTCGGCAGCCCCTGGGAGGTGATCCCCGCCGTCACCGCGATCATCGCGCTGACGGGGAGGAAGGCGAGTCCGGCGCGCAGCGGGCTGAAGCCCAGCACGTTCTGCACGAACAGGGTGAGGAAGAAGAACATCCCGAAGATCGCGCAGGCGAAGAAGAGCATGATCGCGTACGTGCCGGCCCGGTTGCGGTCGGCGAACATGTGCAGCGGGGTGATGGGCTGCGGCGAGCGCCGTTCGTTGACGATGAAGAGGGACAGCAGGATCACGGCCGCCGCGAAGGAGCCGAGCGTCAGCCCGTCCCGCCAGCCCTCCTGGGAGGCGCGGATGAATCCGTAGACCAGGGCCACCATGCCGAGGGTGGAGAGCAGGGCGCCGGCGAAGTCGAAGTGGCCGGGGTGGCGCTTGGACTCGCGGATCACCTTCGGGGTGACGAGGGCGATGAGCAGCGCGATCGGGACGTTGACGAAGAGCACCCAGCGCCAGTTGAGCCATTCCACGAGGATGCCGCCGGCCAGCAGGCCGATCGCGCCGCCGCCGGCCGAGACTCCGGCGAAGACGCCGAAGGCCCGGTTGCGTTCGGGGCCTTCGCGGAAGGTGGTGGTGATCAGGGCGAGGGCGGTCGGCGAGGCGATGGCGCCGCCGACGCCCTGGAGGGCGCGGGCGCCCATCAACTGGCCCGCGTTCTGGGCGAATCCGCCCAGCAGGGAGGCGAGGCCGAAGAGCAGGACGCCGAAGATGAAGACGCGCCGCCGGCCGAGGATGTCGCCGGTTCGGCCGCCGAGGAGCAGCAGGCCGCCGAAGGTGAGGGTGTAGGCGTTGACGACCCAGGACAGGCTCTCGGTGGAGAAGTTGAGCGCCGTCTGGATGTGCGGCAGCGCGATGTTCACGATGGTGATGTCGAGAACGACCATGAGCTGGCACGAGGCGATCACGAACAGGGCAAGTCCGTTTCCGCCTCCGTTGCCTTGGACCTTGCCGTCGGTCCCGGTGCTGGTATTGCTCGGCGTCGCGTTCGGATCCACTTTTTCGACGCTAAACCCGTATTCGGGGTGTCACCACTCGAACGGCCTAGGCCTCACGGCCCGTCCGGCAATGGCTATGTGATATATGCCGTGTGGTATTTCACATGACACACTGATTCCATGGATCGCATGGATGACGACTTCCTCAGGCTCTCCGCGAGCACCGCCCGCTTCACCTACGGCGCCCCGCGCGCCTTCTCCTTCGGCGACGAAGGCCGGCTCCTCTGGTTCCTCCGCTCCAGCGGCCCCACCGACCCCTTCGACGGCCTCTGGGTCCTGGACACCGCCACCGGTGCCGAAACCCTGCTCGCCGACCCCCGCGAGCTGTCCCCCGAGCCCGCGCCCCTCCCCGTCGTCGAGCGCCGGCTGCGCGAGCGCTCGCGGCTCGTCGCCGCCGGGATCGGCTCCTACGCGCTCTCCGCCGACGGGCGCACCGCCGTGTTCGCGCTCTACGGACGCCTGTTCCGTGCCGCGTACGAAGGCGCCCGCGCGGCGCAGGCCGGAGCGCCCGCGCAGCCCGAGGAACTCCCCGCCGCCGGGCCCGTCTTCGACCCGCGCCCGAACCCCGACGCCTCGCGCATCGCCTACGTCACCGGCGACGCCCTGCACACCGTCCCCGGCGGCCGGGTCAGCCCCGACGACGGGACCCGCTGGGGAGTCGCGGAGTTCGCCGCCGCCGAGGAGCTCGACCGGCACCGGGGGCACTGGTGGTCCCCCGGCGGGGAGCGGCTGCTGGCCGCCCGCGTCGACGAATCCGCCCTCCAGCGCCGCTGGTTCGCCGACCCGGCGCATCCGGAACTGCCGGCCGAGGACTTCGCGTACCCCGAGGCGGGCGGCCCCAACGCCGACGTGCAGCTGTGGGTGCTCGGTCCGGGCCCGGACGGCGCCGTGCGCCTCGACTGGGACGCCGAGACCTATCCGTACGTCTCCGACGCCGCATGGGACTCGACCGCCGAGATCCTGCTCACCGTGCACGACCGGCTCCAGCAGAACGTCCTGCTGCTCTCCGCCGACCCGGACACCGGCCGCACCCGGGAGCTGTCGCGCACCACGCACCCCCAGTGGGTGGACCCTCTGCTCCCCGGCACCCCGGCGCGGCTGGCCGACGGCCGGATGCTCACCTCCGCCGACACCCCCGGCGGGGCCGCCCGCGCGCTCGCGCTGGACGGCACGCTCCTCACCGGCGACGGGATCCAGGTCCGCGGGGTGGCCGGCACCCACGGGAACCGGCTGCTGATCGAGGCCGGGCTCCGCGACCCCGCCGAGCAGCAGGTGCTCCTGCTGGACCCGGACACCGGCGGCCTGACCCCGCTCGCGGACGGGCCCGGGGTGCACTCCGTCCTGGCGGCCTCCGCCGGGGCGCTGCTGCTGAGCCACGCCGACGCCGACGGGATCCGCCGCGTCCTGCGGACCGCCGACGGGCGGGAGCTCGCCCCCGTCGACCTCGCGCAGCCGCTGCCCTACCGGGTGGTCCCGGTGCTGGAGCGGGTCACCGAGCACGCGGTGCCCACCGCCCTGGTGCTGCCGCGCGGGCACGTCCGCGGCACGCGGCTGCCCGTCCTGATGGACAGCTACGGCGGCCCCGGCATGCAGGACGTCAGCGCCGAGCCGCGCCGCTGGCAGCACCGGCAGTGGTGGGCCGACCAGGGCTTCGCCGTGGTCACCGTCGACAACCGCGGCACCGCACACGTCTCGCCGCGGCACACGCACGCCATGTACCGGGGCTTCTCCGAGGTCACCCTGGAGGACCAGGTCGCCGCCCTGCAGGCGCTCGGGGCGCGCCACGGCGACCTCGACCTGACCCGGGTCGGCGTGCGCGGCTGGTCGTACGGCGGGTACCTCTCCGCGCTCGCGGTGCTGCGCCGCCCGGACGTCTTCCACGCGGCGGCGGCCGGGGCCGCCCCGACCGACTTCCGGCAGTACGACACCGCGTACACCGAGCGGTACCTCGGTCTGCCCCAGGAGCACCCGGAGGTGTACGAGCGGGACAGCCTGCTCGCCGACGCCGCGGGCCTGCGCCGGCCGCTGCTGCTGGTCACGGGGCTGGCCGACGACAACGTCCACCCCTCGCACACCCTGCGCCTCTCGCAGGCCCTGACCGACGCGGGCCGCCCGCACCAGCTCCTCGCACTGCCGGGGGTCACCCACATGACCCCGGGCGGGGCGCGGGAGAAGATCATGGCGCTGGAGCTGGAGTTCTTCCGCAAGGAGCTGGGCCTCGCCTGAGCCCCCGGCGGAACGGGCGCCGCAGGAACGGTCCCGGCGCAACGGGCGTCGTCGGAACAAGCGCCTTCTGGACGGCGCCGTCGGAACGGGGGAAGGGCCCCGGAGCGAGATCATCGCTCCGGGGCCCTTCCCCCGTACCCGGGTTCCCCGCCGGTCCCCCGGGCGTCCGCGGCTACGCCAGGTGGCAGGCCACCTCACGGGAGGCGACCGTCCGCAGCAGCGGCCGTTCGGTGCGGCAGATCTCCTGCGCCACGGGGCACCTGGGGTGGAAGGTGCATCCCGGGGGCGGGGCGGCCGGACTCGGCGGATCGCCGAGCAGCACGATCCGCTCGCGCCGCCGTTCCGCCGCCGGGTCGGGCAGCGGGACGGCGGACAACAGCGCCCTGGTGTACGGGTGCTGGGGGTTCTCGTAGAGCGACTTCTTGTCGCCCATCTCCACGATCCGGCCGAGGTACATGACGGCGACCCGGTCGCTGACCCGTTTGACGACCGAGAGGTCGTGCGCGATGAACACGTAGGCCAGGCCCAGTTCGGCGCGCAGCCGCTCCATCAGGTTCACGATCTGGGCCTGGACGGAGACGTCGAGCGCCGAGACCGGTTCGTCGGCGACGATCAGCCGGGGGCTGGTGGCCAGGGACCGGGCGATGCCGATGCGCTGCGCCTGGCCGCCGGAGAACTCGTGCGGATAGCGGTCGATGTGCTCCGGGATCAGTCCGACGAGTTCCATCAGCTCGGCGGCCCGGCGCCGGGCGTCCGCCGCGCCCGACCCCTGGACCAGCAGCGGGTCGGAGATGATCCGGGCCACCGTCTGGCGGGGGTTGAGGGAGGAGTGCGGGTCCTGGAAGACCATCTGGAGGTTGCGGCGCAGCGGGCGCAGGGCGCTCTGGGAGAGCCGGCTGATGTCCCTGCCCTCGAACTCCACGCTGCCGGAGGTCGGTTCCAGCAGCCGGACGAGCATCCGCCCGGTGGTGGACTTGCCGCAGCCCGACTCCCCCACGAGGCCGAGGGTGCGTCCGGCCTCCAGGTCGAAGGAGACTCCGTCGACGGCGCGCACGGGCGCCCCCCGGCGCCCGGTCGCGGTGCGTTTGCCGGGGAAGGCCATGGTGAGGTCGCGGACGCTGAGCAGCGGCGGCGGGACCTCCCCGCGGGCTGCCGGGATGCCGTCGGTGCGCGGGCCCGCCACCCGGTGCGGGGCGTTCATCGGGTCACCTCCCGGACGGCGCCCGCGAAGTGGCAGGCCGTCTCGCGGCCGGAGGCTCCGTAGGGCCGGAGCTCGGGGCGTACGGTCGTGCAGCGCTCCCGGTCCTCCTCGGTGTTCGCAGCGGCCACGGAGCAGCGCGGGGCGAAGGCGCACCCCGGGGCCGGGGCGAGCAGGGAGGGCGGGGAGCCGGGGATGGCGCGCAGCGGATCGTCGTCGGCGTCGTCGAGCCGGGGCAGCGAGTCGAGCAGCCCCCGGGTGTACGGGTGCGCCGGGTCGGCGAACAGGTCGTCCACGGGGGCCTGTTCGGCGGCCCTGCCGCCGTACATGACGAGCACCTCGTGGGCGACGCGGGCGACCACGCCCAGATCGTGGGTGATCATGACGACGCCGAGTCCGCGTTCCTCCTGGAGGCCGGCGATCAGCTCCAGGATCTGCGCCTGCACGGTGACGTCGAGGGCGGTGGTGGGCTCGTCGGCGATGAGCAGGTCCGGTTCGCAGGCCAGGGCCATGGCGATCATCGCTCGCTGGCGCATGCCGCCGGAGAACTGGTGCGGGTACTCCCCCGCCCTGCGGGCCGGTTCGGGGATGCCGACCTCGCCGAGCATGTCCACGGCGCGCCGTTTCGCGGCGGCCCGGCCGGCCCGGAAGTGGACCCGGAAGTGCTCGGCGATCTGCTCGCCGACCGTGTAGTAGGGGTGCAGGCTTGACAGCGGGTCCTGGAAGATCATGGCCATCTTGCGGCCGCGCAGCTTGGAGAGCTCCTTCTCGGACTTGGTGGTCAGCTCCTGCCCTTCGAGGGCGATGGAGCCGCCGATCTCGGCGCCCCGGTGCAGGCCCATGACGGCGAGGGAGGTGACGGACTTGCCGGAGCCGGACTCGCCGACGATGCCGAGCGTCCGGCCGGCCTCGACGGTGAAGCCGAGCGAGTCGACGGCCCGCACGGTGCCGCGCGGGGTGGTGAACGTGACGTGGAGGTCGCGGACTTGGAGCAGAGGCGGTGTGGGAGGAGGAGCCATCAGTACCTCACCCTCGGGTCGATGACGGCGTACAGGAGGTCGACGGCGAGGTTCGCGACGACGATGAAGAAGGCGGCCAGCAGGGTGACTCCGAGCACCACGGGCTGGTCGGAGCTGACCAGGGCCCCGTAGAACAGCCGCCCGATGCCCGGGAGTCCGAAGATGGACTCGGTGATGACAGCTCCGGCGAGCAGGCCGCCGAGGTCCATGCCGAAGATGGTGAGGATGGGGGTCATCCCGGAGCGCAGTCCGTGTTTGACCACGACGGTGCGTTCGGGCATTCCCTTGGCGCGGGCGGTGCGGATGTACGGCTCGGCCATCGCCTCGATCATCGAACCGCGGCTCTGCCGGGCGTACATGGCGGCGTAGAGCAGGGCGAGCGCGGTCCAGGGCAGGAGCAGGTTGCTCGCCCAGGCGAGCGGGTTGTCGGTGAAGGCCTGGTAGGTGGGGTAGGGCAGGAGACCGGCGATGCGGATGACCCCGTAGATGAGCATCACGGAGGTGAAGTAGACGGGCAGGGAGGCTGCGGCGACCGCGCCGACCATGAGCACCTTGTCCGTGGCCGTGTCCTTGCGCAGGGCCGCGGTGACCCCCGCGCCGAGACCGAGGACGAGCCAGAGGGCGGCCGCGCCGACGGCGAGGGAGGCGGAGACCGGGAGCCGGTCCATCAGCAGGTCCCATACGGGCAGGGAGTTCTCGTACGAGTAGCCCAGGCAGGGGAAGTCGCACTGGACGGCGTACTGGCCGGTGCCGAGGGTGCGTCCGGTGAAGATCCCGGTGAGGAACTCGCCGAACTGCCGCCACAGCGGCCGGTCCAGGCCGAGGTACGCGCGTACGTCGGCCAGCCGCTCGGCGCTGCAGGTCTTGCCGCAGGCGGCCGCGGCCGGGTCGGAGGGGAGCACGTAGAAGATGAGGAAGGTGACGGCGGCGATGGCCAGCAGGACGCCGGCGAGGGCGAGCAGCCTGCGCGCGAGGTAGAGGATCACGTGCGGCCGCCCCTCGGGTCGAGGATGTCGCGCAGGGCGTCGCCGAGCAGGGTGAAGGCAAGGACCGCGAGGAAGAGGAAGAGGCTCGGGATGACGAAGTACATGGGGTCGGTCTCGTAGAAGGCCACGGACTCGGCGATCATCTGGCCCCAGGAGGGAGTGGGCGGGCGCACGCCCACGCCGAGGTAGCTGAGCGCGGCCTCGGTGCTGATCATGCCGGGGATGAGCAGGGTGGTGTAGGCGATGACCGGGCCGGAGACCCCGGGGAGGATGTCGCGGGTCAGGATCCGCCAGGAGCTGGACCCGCCGACGCGGGCGGCGTCCACGTACTCGCGGTGTTTGAGGGAGAGGGCCTGGCCGCGGACGACACGGGCGACGCCGGGCCAGCCGAAGACGCCGATGACCACGGTCATGAGGACGATGCGGTTGACGTCCTTGGCCACGGACAGCATCGCGATCATGAAGATGAGGGACGGGAAGGACATCGTCAGGTCCATCAGCCGGGACAGGACGGTGTCGGTGCGCCCGCCGAAGTAGCCGGCGGCGATTCCGGCGGCGGTGCCCGTCACCACCACGATGGCGGTGGCGGCGAAGGCGATGAGCAGGGAGACCTGGGCGCCGTTCACGACGCGGGCGAACAGGTCGCGGCCGCTGACGGGTTCCACGCCGAGCCAGTGCTCGGGGCTGATCCCGCCGAAGGAGCCCAGCGGCTGACCGCCCAGATAGGGGTCGATGGCGGACTTGTCGAACTCGTCGGGGGACCAGCCGCCCAGCGCGCCGAGCCAGGGGGCGGTGGCGGCCATCAGGACGAAGAGGAGGACGACGAAGAGGCTGATGCGGACGGCGGGGCGGCGGCGCAGTTCCCGCCGGGCGAGCTGCCAGGGGCTGCTGCCGGGCGCCGCCGCGGGCCGGGCGGTGCCGGCGCCGGGCGCCGGTGTCCCGCCCGGCGCCGGCGCCGGGGCCGGGGCCGGGGCCGCCGGGCCGTCGGCGCCGGGTGCGGTGGTGGTCATGGTGTCAGGAATTCCTTGTTCCCCTGTTCCCCTTCCCTCCCTCAGCCCTGGCTCTTCGAGGGGTCCTTGAGGCCGATGGTGGCGTAGTCGAGCTGGCCGACCCAGACGGGGTGACCGAAGGCGCCGGCGATGTTGGTGCCGACGAGGAGCGGCTTGCGCTCCAGCAGGACGGGGACGGCCGGGGACTTCTTCATGAGCTCGGCGTCGAGGTCGATCCAGGCCTGGTTGGCCTGCTTGGCGTCGGCCATGGCGTTGATCTCGTCGATCCGCTTGATCGTCGCCTCGTCCTTGAACTGCGAGTAGTTGCCCGAGTTGCCCTTGGCCTTGATGGTGCGGCCGTCGAAGACGAAGGGGAGGAAGGTGGAGCCGGAGGGGTAGTCGGGGCACCAGCCGGACAGGACCAGGTCGGGGGCGGTGGTGGTGTCGCCGATGACGTCGTAGTAGGCGCCCGGGTCGACGGTGTCGATGACCACCTCGACGCCCGCGCGGGCCAGGCCCTGCTGGACGGCCTCCGCCTTGCCCTTGTCGCCGGTGGAGACGGCCAGGGAGACCTTCAGGGTCTCCTTGCCCGCGGCCTTGAGGAGCTCCTTTGCCTTGGCCGGGTCGCCGGACGGGGCGATCTTCAGGGTGTCGGCCTGCTTGCCGCCGGAGAGGGCCGGCGGCAGGTAGGCGGTGGCGACCTCGTTGAGCGCCGGGCCGCCGCCCGCGGTGACCACGGCCTCCTTGTCGACGGCGTACTGGAAGGCCTCGCGAACCTTCGGGTCGTCGAAGGGGGCGCGGGAGTTGTTCATCTGGAGCATCTCCGTACAGCCCTGGGACTCGGCCAGCAGCCGCGACTTGACCTCCGCCTTGGGCAGCACCTTGGGGGCACTCTCGGGCCGCATGTCGGACCACTGGACGGCGGAGGCGTCGGCGCCCTCCGCGGCGATGATCCGGTCGTCGATCTGGCCGCCCTTGAGGCCCATGACGACCACGAACTTGTCGGGGTAGGCCTTGCGGACGGTGTCGGTCGTGGCGTCCCAGTGCTCGTTGCGGACCAGGACGAGCTTCTTGTCGCGGTCGTAGGACTCGATCTTGTACGGGCCGGAGGAGAACGGGCGGGCGTCGTACTGCGTGCCCTTCTCCTGCGACTCGGGGACCGGGGCGAAGGTGGGGAGGGTGGCGGTCGCGGAGAACTCGGCGACGGGACGCTTCAGTTCGAAGACGATGGTGCGGTCGTCGGGGGTCTTCACGGAGTCGAGGTGCTTGCCCTGGAGCGGGCCCTTGTAGCCCTCGGTGCCGGCGAGGTACTGGGCCGCGTAGTCGGGGCCGCCGGTGAGGTCGGGGGCCATGGAGCGCTCGACGTTGTACTTGATGTCCTGCGCCTTGATGGGCGATCCGTCCTCGTACTTGAGGCCGTCCTTCAGGGTGAAGGTCCAGGTGCGGCCGCCGTTGGACGGGGTGCCGAGGTCGGTGGCGAGGTCGGGGACGAGCTCGCTGCCCGCCTTGCCCGGCTCGGCCTTGAAGGTGACCAGGGTGCGGTAGAGGAGGCGGGTGCCGAAGTCCATGGTCGGCATGACCCAGTTGCGGGCGGGGTCGAGGTGGGCGAAGTCCTGGTTGGACAGGACGGTGAGGGTGCCTCCCTTGACGGGCGCGCCGCCGAGGATCTTGCCGTCGTTGGCGGAGGCGGGGTTGGACGCGCCGGCTCCTGCGGCGGAGCCCTTCTTGGGGTCGGAGCAGCCCGAGGCGCCGAGTGCGAGTGCGGCCACCAGGGCGGTGGCGAGGGCGAGTTGGGTGCGCTTGGTCATGGGTCACTCCAGTGAAGGGCCGCGCTCTATGATGTGACCGGTAACATAGTAATGTGAAATTGCACTGACAAGGGGCTGGACCCCGGTTGCATCCACCGTTATCCAGCCGTGTCCAAATCCGCCCGGGGGAAGGGGCGTTGGGCATGCCGAACGCCGGGCGCGCTGCTGCGCTGCCCGGCGTCGCGATGACCGGTCTGGAGCTCCGGCGCCTAGAGCCCCGTGCCCAGGCGGCCCTTCGGGCGGCCGACCGGTTCGTCGCGGCCCTGGGCCCAGAGGGAGCGGACGTGGCCCAGGTGGCGGGTCATGCAGGCTTCGGCCGCCTCGGCGTCGCCGCTGAGCATCAGGTCGAGGAGCTCGATGTGCTCCTCGGCGGAGGAGACCAGCTTGCCGGCCTCGTCCAGGCCCGTCAGGCCGTACAGCCGGGAGCGCTTGCGCAGGTCGCCGACGGTTTCCACCAGGCGGTCGTTGCCCGAGAGGCCGAGCAGGGTGAGGTGGAAGCGGCGGTCGGCTTCCAGGTACCCGATGAGGTTGTGCTCGCGCGCGCTGGTGACGATCTCCTGCGCGATGGGGCGCAGCGCCTCCAGTGCCTCGGGCGTGGCGATCTTCGTGATCTTGCCGATGGTCGGGACCTCGATCATCGTGCGCAGCTCGGTGTACTGGTCCAGATCGCGCTCGCTGACCTCCGTGATCCGGAAGCCCTTGTTGCGGACCGGCTCCACCAGGCCCTCGCGGGCCAGGTCGAGCATGGCCTCGCGCACCGGGGTGGCCGAGACGCCCAGTTCGGCCGCGAGGCCGGGGGCGGAGTAGACGCTCCCGGGGCGCAGCTCGCCCGCTATCAGGGCCGCCCTCAGGGCGTGGCCGACCTGGTCGCGGAGCCGTTCCTGAGCCTTGATGAGGCTGTGCTGCTTCAGGTCACCCATTGCATTTCCTCCGAGACCGCTCACACCACTGGTGTGCGGAGGAACAGCGTACAATGTCACGTTGCGCTCCCTCCTCAGTGGACACCGCTCCCGGCCGCCTCGAACAGGGCGACCGCCACAGCGAGATCTTCCCAGGCCATGCCCACACTCTTGAAGAGCTGTGGACAACTCGCCGCGCCCGCCCCCGGCATCCGCCCCGCGACCAGGTCGGCCAGGGTGCCGCTGATGTGACCGGCGCCGATGGCCCCTTCGGCCTCGGGCACCAGCAGGTCCCCCGCCTCGCGCAGGGCCGCCGCACGCGACTCCACGTACACGGCCGCCCGCCGCACCAGCGCCGTGTCCACCTCGCGGGCGTCCGGCTCGTGCGAGCCGACCGCGACCACGGTGGCGCCCGGGGCGATCAGCCGCCCGTCGAAGAGGGGCTCGCGGGAGGTGGTGCAGCAGATCACCAGGTCGGCGTCGGCCACTTCCGCCGCCACCCCCGGCCGGGCCGGGACGCCCAGGCCGCGCGCGTGCGCCGCCAGTTCCTCCGCGGCGGCGGCGCCGGCCGCGGACCCCGCACGGGCCACGACCACCACCTCCGCCAGCTGCCGCAGCGCGAGCACCGCTTCGAGGTGCCCGTACGCCTGCGGCCCCGAACCGAAGAGCAGCAGCCGCAACGGCCGGCCCGCCGGAGCCAGGTGGCGCAGTGCGAGCGCGGAGACCGCCGGCGTGCGCAGGGTGGTCAGCGCCGCCCCGTCGAGCAGGGCGAGGGGGCGCAGGGTGGGCCCGTCCAGGAGGAGGTAGGACCCGGTGATCCGCGGCAGCCCGAGCGCCGGGTTCCCCGGGGCCACCCCGGCGATCTTCACGCCGGCGTAGGCCCCGGTGGCGGCCGGCATGAGCAGCAGTTCCCCGCCGCCCGGCACCGGCAGGGCGCTGCGCGGCGGGCAGGTCTCCGGATCGAGTCCGGCCCGCAGCGCCCCGGCCAGGGCGTCCGCGGCGGCGGCCGGGGTGAGCAGTCCGGCCATCTCGGCGGCCGACAGCTGCGGGATCACAGCAGGAACCCGGCGCCGAGCGCGTCCTGCGGGTCGACGCTGAAGAGGTGTTCGCCCGTGCGGTACGCCGTACCGGTGACCTCGGTGACCACGCCCTCCGGCACCCGCGCGGCGACGCGGCCGGTGAACACCGTGCCCACGACCGACTCGTGCAGCAGGTCGTCGCCCTCCCCCAGCCGCCCGTCCTCGGCGAGCAGCGCGAGCCGCGCCGAGGTGCCGGAGCCGCAGGGCGAGCGGTCGATCTGCCCGTCGGCGAAGACGGTGACGTTGCGCTGGTGGGGTCCGAAGGGGGTGTCGGGGAGCTCCTCGTACAGGGTCACCCCGTACACCCCGGAGAGCAGCGGCCCGTCCGGGTGCCAGGTCCCCGGGTGGGTGGCCAGGGCGGCCCGGATCTCCTTCCCGGCCCGCACGAGCGCGGGCAGGGAGGCCGGGGTCACGTCCAGGCCGAGGTCCCGGGCGGCCAGGGAGGCGTAGCAGGCCCCGCCGTGCGCGATGTCCACCTCGGCCATGCCCAGCGTGGTGGCCACGGGCACCTTGCGGGCGGTGGCGCGGGCCGGGACGTTGCGGAAGGTGACCCCGGTGGTGCGGCCCCCCGCGCGGTGCACGGTCGCGGCGACCCGCCCCGAGGGCACGTCGATCCGTACCTGGACGTCCCCGTCCTCCGGGGCGGCGACCCGGCCGGTGTCCACGGCCCAGACGCCCAGCGCCATGGTGCCGTGGCCGCAGGCGGTGGAGTAGCCGTCCTTGTGCCAGAACAGCACCCCGAAGTGGGCCCCGTCGTCGTCGGGCGGGACCACGAAGCCCCCGTACATCCCCGCGTGCCCGCGCGGCTCCTGCACGAGGAGCCGGCGTACGTCGTCCAGCGGCCCGCGCCGGGGGGCGGTGCCCGATCCCCCCGGTCCGATGGCGGTGGCGCAGCGCTCGGCGACGGTGTCCCCGGGCACGGGCAGGGCGCCCCCGGAGGTGAGGTCGACGATGCGGAAGGGCTCGCCCGCGGTGTGGTAGTCCACGGTTCTCACGACGGTCACAAGAGGAACCCTCCGGGGAACGGGTCGGACGGGTCGAGGAAGTACTGGGCGGTGCCGGTGATCCAGGCCCGGCCGGTGACGGTGGGCACGAGCGCCGGGCGGCCGCCCACCGTGGTCTCGCCGACGAGGCGGCCGGTGAACTCGGTTCCGATGAAGGACTCGTTGACGAAGTCCGTGTCCAGGCCCAGGAGTCCGCGGGCGTGCAGCTGCGCCATGCGCGCGCTGGTTCCCGTACCGCAGGGCGAGCGGTCGAACCAGCCGGGGTGGATGGCCATCGCGTGCCGGGAGCGGCGGGCGTCGGAGCCGGGGGCGGCGAGGTAGACGTGCTTGATCCCGGCGATGGAGGGGTTCTCGGGGTGGACGGGCCGGTCCTCGGAGGCGTTGATCGCCTCCATGAGGGCCAGGCCTGCGGCGAGCAGATCGTCCCCGCGCTCCCGGTCGAAGGGGAGCCCGAGGGAGTCGAGTTCGACGAAGGCGTAGAAGTTGCCGCCGTAGGCGAGGTCGTAGGTGACCGTGCCGTGTCCGGGGATGTCGGCCTTGAGGTCGAGGCCGACGCTGAAGGCCGGGACGTTGGTGAAGGTGACGGCGGTGGCCGCCCCGTCCTCGACCCGGACGTCGACGCTGACGAGCCCGGCCGGGGTGTCGAGCCGGACGGTGGTGACCGGCTCGACGACGGGCACCATGCCCGTTTCCACCAGAACGGTGGCGACCCCGATGGTGCCGTGCCCGCACATGGGGAGCAGGCCCGACACCTCGATGTAGAGGACGCCGAAGTCGGCGTCGGGGCGGGTCGGGGGCTGCAGGATGGCGCCGCTCATCGCGGAGTGGCCGCGCGGCTCGTACATGAGCAGGGTCCGGATGTGGTCCAGGTGCTCGATGAAGTGGAGCCGCTTGTCGGCCATGGTGGCGCCGGGGATCACCCCGACTCCTCCGGTGATCACCCGGGTGGGCATGCCCTCGGTGTGCGAGTCCACCGCGTGGTAGATGTTGCGAGTGCGCATCAAGTCCCCCTTGGACTGCGTTAGTTGAGACCCTCGGCGAGCGCCTTCTCGGTGGCGGCACGGACCCCGGCCTCGATCTCGCCGGTGAGCGGGAAGCGCGGCGGGCGGGTGGGGCCGCCGGGGCGGCCGGCCAGGTCCATGGAGAGCTTGATCGCCTGGACGAACTCGGTCTTGGAGTCCCAGCGCAGCAGGGAGTGCAGGGACTTGTAGAGCGGCAGGGCGGTGTCGAGGTCTCCGGCGACCGCGGCGCGGTAGAGGGTGGCGCAGGCCTGCGGGAGCGCGTTGGGGTAGCCGGCGATCCAGCCGACGGCGCCGGCCAGGGCCAGTTCGAGCAGGACGTCGTCGGCTCCGATCAACAGGTCAAGGCCCGGGGCGAGTTCGGCGATCTCGTAGGCGCGCCGCACGTCCCCGCTGAACTCCTTGACGGCGACGATGGAGCCGTCGGCGTGCAGCCGGGCGAGCAGGGCCGGGACGAGGTCCACCTTGGTGTCGATGGGGTTGTTGTACGCGACCACGGGCACACCGGCACGCGCGACCTCGGCGTAGTGGGCGCGCACGGCGTCCGCGTCGGCCCGGAAGGCGTTCGGCGGCAGCAGGAGCACGGACCCGGCGCCGGCCTCGGCGGCCTGCTCGGCCCAGCGGCGGGATTCGGCGCTGCCGTAGGCGGCGACTCCGGGCATCACGCGGGCGCCGTCGCCGGCGGCCTCGACGGCGGTGCGGACGACCGCGGCGCGCTCCTCGTCGGTGAGGGTCTGGTACTCGCCGAGGGAGCCGTTGGGGACGACGCCGTCGCAGCCGTTGGCGATCAGCCAGGCCACGTGCTCGGCGTACGCGTCGTGGTCGACGCTCAGGTCTTCCCTCAGGGGCAGGGTGGTGGCGACCATGATGCCGTGCCAGGGGCGGGTGCGGGTGTCCGTACCGGCGGGCGCGGGGGTGTGCGCGTGGGTCATGAGGAAGCTCCCTAGAGTGATGTGTGACATTTTACTAGTGCGTACGACGTGGCCACAAGAGGCGCGGCCACCCTGTCGGCGGTCCCGTCAGGGAAGTTCGGGGAGTTCAGGGAGTTCGGGCGGAAGCGCGGCGAGGTGCCGGAGCGGAACCGGGCAGGACAGCGGCCTGCGGTCGGGGGCCGGTCCGCCCCCTGCGAGGGCGGCGACGGCCGGACCGCACATCCGGCCCTGGCACCAGCCCATCCCGGCCCGGGTGAGGAGTTTGACCGTACGCGCGTCCCGCGCCCCCAGGTCCTCGACGGCCTCCCGGATCCGGCCCGCCGCGACCTCCTCGCAGCGGCACACGTCCGTGTCCTCCCGCAGCCAGCCGGTCCAGCCCGGGCCCGGCCGGTGCGCGCCGGCCATCGCGGCGGCGAAGGCCCGCAGCCTCGTACGGGTACGCACCAGGCGCGCCGGAACCGGCCGGCCCGCAACCACATGGGCCGCGATCTCCCCCTCCGCCAGGGCCAGTTGGGCTCCGCCGATACCACCGGTCTCCCCGGCCGACCAGATCCCGGGAACGGAGGTGCGCTGCCCGGCGTCCAGCTCCAGGGCAACGGTGGCGTCCGGACCCACCCGAGTGGCACAGCCCAGACCGGTGGCCAGCTCCAGCTGGGGCACCAGCCCGTGACCCACGGCCACGGCGTCGCAGGGGATGCGGCGGCCGGTGCCCGCGACCGGGCTCCAGTCCCGGTCGAGACGGGTCACCGTGACGGCCTCGACCCGGTCGGTGCCGTGGGCCTCGGTGACGGCGTGCCGGGTCAGCAGGCGCACCCCGTGGCGGAGCAGGGCCCCGCCGTACGTGGCGCCTTCGGCGAGCTTGCCGGGGTTGCGCAGCAAGGCGGGGGCGTGGGAGGCGTAGCCGCCGTACGCCGCGGCCTCCACGACGGCCGGCACCCGGGCTCCGGCCGCCGCGAGCGAGCCGGCCACGGCGAGCAGCAGGGGCCCGCTCCCGGCGACCACCACCCGCCGGCCCGGAAGCACGAGCCCGCTCTTGAGCATGGCCTGCGCCCCGCCCGCCCCGACGACCCCGGGCAGGGTCCAGCCGGGGAAGGGCAGCTGCCGCTCGTAGGCACCGGTGGCGAGCAGGACGGCCCCCGCCCGGACGATCACCTGGGCCTCATCGGGCCCGGCGACGGCGTGCAGGACCCAGGCAGGGCCCTCCGGGGTCACCGTCCAGACATGGTGCTGCGACAGGTAGCCGATCCGGCCGGCCGCCACATGCCCGCGCAGGGCGGCCTCCCGCGAGGCGAAGTCCGCCCACCCGTGATGCAGGGCCTCGGGGCGGGCCGCACCCAGGCCGGGCGCGGGGTGGCGGAAGTACTGCCCGCCGGGCCGCTCCCCCGCATCGAGCAGGGTGACCCGCAGGCCCAGGCCGGCGGCCGTGACCGCGGCGGCGAGACCGGCGGGGCCGGCGCCGACGACGGCGAGGTCAGACGGCGAGGTCGTCATGACCGGTCCCCTCCTGGGTGGTGACGTGGTCGCCCGAGCGGGCGGGCACGAGGCACGCACGCTGGTTCGGGCGGCCGTTGACGGTGACGAGGCAGTCGTAGCAGCTGCCGATCCCGCAGAACGCTCCGCGGGGGGCGGCGGATCCGCGGGTGGTGCGCCAGGCGAGGATGCCGGCGGACCAGAGGACGGCGGCGATGCTCTGGCCGGGCTGGGCCGGCAGCTCACGGTCGTCGAAGCGCAGGCTCCAGGTTTCGGCGGGGGCGCCGCCCACCAGGTCGCGGGGCGACCTTCGCCGCCCCCTCGTCGCTTCGCTCATCGCTTCCGTCCTCCCAGATCCCTCTGCCCATGTGCCACACCACAACCGCCCTGCCCTGCCCTGCGGGTCGAAGCCCCCGCTGCGCCCCTTGCCGCTGCGCGGGGCGGAGCTCCCCTACCCACCCTTCCACCGTTCCCCGGGCCAGCCCGGACCCGGCCCTCAAACGCCGGCCGGGCTGAAAGCGGGGTCCCGGGCTGCGCCCGGACCCCCTGGGGCTCCGCCCCAGACCCCGCGCCTCAAACGCCGGCGGGGCTGGATTTAGCGCAGCCCGACCGAAAACGGGGAACCAGGCTGCGCCCGAACTCCCGGGGCTCCGCCCCGGACCCCGGTCCTCAAACGCCGGACGGCTGAACTTCCCCGGGGTCGGTGGCTGCGGGTGGCAGGGGCGGGGACGGGGGCGGGGTGGGGTGTTGGCCTGGACGTAGAGCGTGATTTGTGGCGCGTGGGGAAGCCACAACTG